>JANQJH010000516.1 GCA_028281705.1 Verrucomicrobiales bacterium | reverse complement strand
GCCTCTGGCCGGGGAACCGGAGGGAGGGGGAGTCTGTGGCGGCAGAGTTGTCCAAATTGGACTTGGGAAAAGTCTAAATTTGGTTGGATTTGGACTTGTAATAAGTCCAAATTGGCTCGAAATTGGACTTCTTGGAAGTCCAATTAGAAGCGGTGATTCGTGAGAAGATCCTGACGGCGGTCGAGACACCGGTGGCTGCGTCTACCCGTCGAGATGCCCGCATGCCCAGGATTACGGGGAAAGCCATGGCGGTGATCGGGATGCGGCGCGCCGGGAAAACGACGTTTCTACACCAGTGCCGGGCTGACCTCCTTGCCGCTGGGCGACGGAAGGAGTGCCTGGTTTATTTCAACTTTGAGGATGAGCGTCTGGGCGAGTTGGCGGTTGACCAGTTGCGTTTGATTCCGGAGACCCATGCCCGCTTGTATGCGGAGGCCGGTACTGAGCCGGTGACCTTGTTTCTCGATGAGATCCAGTGTGTGCCGGGATGGGAGGTCTTTGTCCGGCGCCTGTTGGACTCCGGCGAGCATGAGGTATTTGTGTCAGGGTCCTCGGCCAAGCTGCTGAGCCGGGAGATTGCGACTTCGATGCGGGGCCGTGCCTGGGAGATTCCAATCTATCCATTTAGCTTTGGTGAATATCTGCGCCATCATGGGTACGCGCCTCCTTCGAACCCGAATCAGACGACGCAAGGGGAGGCCATCGAGTTTGATCGCCACTTTGCCAGCTATCTTGATTCCGGCGGCTTTCCCGAAGCTCAGAGCCTTGAGTCGACGGAAAGGCGTCAACTCCTGCAGGGCTATGTCGACGTCTTGCTCTTGCGTGATGTGATCGAGCGCCACGGTGTGCGGAACCCGACCGCTCTCCGTTGGATGTTGAGGCGCCTGTTAGGAGCTCCGGGGGGATTGTTTAGCGTGACGAAATTCGCCGCCGATCTGAAGTCACAGGGTGTGAGGGTCGGCAGAGAGACTCTCTATGAGATGATGGGGCATCTCGAAGACGCTTTTCTCCTTCAGGCGGTACCGATCGCGACCGACTCTGAAAAACGCCGGCAAGTGAATCCGCAGAAAATCTATCCGGCGGATACCGGCCTGATACCGGTCTTCGATCGCAGTGGCAAAGCCAACACAGGACATCTATTGGAGACGGCTGTCTTTGTCGAACTCAAGCGTCGCCAAGCGGAGGTGGCCTACGTGAAGACGGCGATGGGTTACGAGATCGATTTTCGTGCCCGTCATCTCGCGGGCGGCGAATCCCTCATCCAGGTAGCGGCCAATCTCGATGCGCCCGAGACCTTGGATCGCGAGGTGCGAGCGCTTGTGGATGCCCGCGAGGATTATCCGCATGCGGACATGCTGCTGCTGACGCTGGAATCGCGGCTGCCTTTTCCCAAAGTGCCGGAGTCGATTCGAATCCTTCCAGCGTGGCAGTGGATGTTAGACGCCGAGACGTCAGGGTGAGACGGGAGTCTCGCCGGGCAACTGCAGGGCGGCGATGGCGGCGAGGGTGCGATCGCTGAGATCTTGATAGAAGTCCTTGCCCTTTTCCTTGGAGGCGAGTTCTTCGGTGAAATCCAGGGGTTCACCGATGACGAGGGTGATTTTTCCTCGAAGCTTGGGGAATTTGGCGTGGCGGGAAAAGGCGTCATAGGCGCCGAAAAGACGCATGGGGAGAACGGGGGCCTTACTCTTGGCGATGACGAGTCCGACGCCGGGTTGCGCTTGACCTAACTGACCGTCGCCCGTGCGCTCGCCCTCGGGGAAGATGAGGACGCGTTCGCCGGCTTTGAGCAGGGCGATGATGCGTTTTAGCCCCGAAAAGTCGGGCCGATCCTGGTTTACTGGGAGGGCGTTCAGTCTTCGGATGAGCCCGCCGAAGAGTTTGCTATCGAAGAGAGTCTTGCGAGCGAGGAAGTGGATCGGGTTCTTAAACGCCGTGGAGATACAGGGAGGATCGAAAAAGCTCTCGTGGTTGGAGGCGAGGAGTGCGGGGCCTTCGTCGATGACTCGCTCCGGGTAGATTACTTCAAAGCGGTAGAAGAGCTTGGCCGCGATCTTGGAAAAGGTGTAGGCGATCCAATAGACGGGTTTCATGGTGAAACGAACGATTCATACGGCGGCGGGCACACCCATGTTTTTCAGGGCGGCGAGCACGGCATCGACGACTTCAGTTAGGCTCATGTTGGAGGTGTCGACGACATGGGCGCCGTCGGCGATGACAAGCGGGGAAACCTTGCGCGTGGAATCAATGCGGTCGCGTTCCGCGATCTCATCGCCGAGACCCTGGGCGGCGCGGCGTTGGGCGCGCACCTCTTCGCTGGCGTCGAGGTAGAACTTGTAGGGGGTGTCGGGAAAAACGACGGAGCCGATGTCTCTGCCTTCCATGACAATGTCAGTAGTCTCGGCGCAGGCGCGCTGTTGAGAGACGAGTGCGTGACGAACCTCGGGTATCTTGGCCACGTTGGAGACGTTTCCATTGACGTGGTCGGCGGTGAGCGCTTCGCCGGGATCTTCGCCGTTGACCAGGAGGTAGAGTTCATTGTCGCGGCGAGCCGGCGTGATCGTCGTCCTCTCCAGGAGAGAAAGCACGGCTTCCGTGTCCGTGGAGGGATCGATGCCGGCCTCACAGACGACCCAGGTGAAGGCGCGGTACATGAGTCCGGAACTGACAAAGGCATAGCCGAGTTGTTGGGCGACGCGACGGGAGACGCTGCTTTTTCCGGAGGCCGCCGGGCCGTCGATGGCGACGACACAATGAGAGGGAGAGGTCATGGACGCTGGATGATCAATCTGATTTTTGATTCGTTAGGAGGGTTGATCCGCGGTATTCATGGCGTGATTGAGAGAGGATTCGAAACCGGGATAGGAGGTGTTCACGCAGGCTGCATTCTCAATGATGGTTTCGCCGTCGGCGAAAAGTCCGGCAATGGCGAAGGCCATGGCGATGCGGTGATCACCAAAACTGGTCACGGTTGCGCCCCTGAGAGGCTTGCCGCCCTCGATGATCATGCCGTCCGCGGTCTCTTCGACCTCGGCGCCCATGGCCTGGAGATTGGTCACCACGGCGTGGATGCGATCGGTTTCCTTGACCTTGAGTTCTTCGGCGTCGCGAATCACCGTGGTGCCCTCGGCGAGGGCGCCGGCCACGGCGAGGATGGGGAGTTCGTCGATGATATTTGGGATCTCATCACCGCCGATCTCGGTCCCCTGGAGGCCGTGACCCTTGATTTCGAGATCGCCGATGGGCTCGCCCTCGTCGTCTTCAGCCGCAATTTGGCTCACACCGATGGTGGCGCCCATGCGCGTGAGGACTGCCAGAATGCCCGTGCGAGAAGGATTGAGACCGACGCCGGGGATCTGCAGGTGGGATCCGTTTTGCGCCGCGGCGGCCACGAGCCAGAAGGCGGCGCTGGAGATATCACCGGGCACTTGAAAATCGCGCGCCTCGATGCGCTGGCCGCCGTCAATGGAGATCGACGTGCCCTCCGTGACCAGGTGGACCTTGAAATAGCGTAGCATCCGCTCGGTGTGATCTCGCGTGACCACCGGTTGAATGACGGTGGTCCGGCCCTCGGCGAACAACCCGGCTAACAAGACGGCGCTCTTCACCTGGGCACTGGCGACGGGCAACTCATAGGTGATGGGTGAAAGGGGCTTCCCATGAATGCGCAGTGGGGGGCAGCCACCCTCGGTGGAGGTCTCGACATGGCCGCCCATCTTCGCCAGCGGAGTGACGATTCGGTTCATGGGCCGTTTGGAGAGTGACGGATCGCCCTGTAGCTCGGACTCAAAGGCTTGGCTGGCGAGGATGCCGCTCATGAGGCGCATGGTCGTTCCCGAATTGCCGCAGTCGATGGGGCCGTCCGGCGCCTTCAACGTCCGGTGACAACCGTGAATGCGGTATCGAGTGACGCCGAAACCGGTGTCGGATTCGGCGTCGGGTTCGATGCGGACCCCAAGGGAGCGCATGGCGTTGAGCGTGGCCAGGCAGTCTTCACTCGGAAGAAAGCCCGAGACGCTGGAGTCGCCGTCACTCAGGCCGGCGAACATCATGGCCCGGTGAGAGATACTCTTGTCGCCCGGTACGGTGATTTCGCCAGTGATGAGTCGGCCGCGCCGGACCTTGTAGGTTGTCATGGGTGGGTGATTCGCGTCGTTCCTATCGTTGAGGGGCGATATGAGTATCGCGAAGTTCCTTCGCCTCCAGCAGAAAACGATGCACGGCCCGGTTTTCTCCGGTTTCGAGGTGACGGATGAGGGTTTGCAATTGAGTTTCCATCCCGCGGAGGGCATCGAGGACGGCGTCACGGTTCTCCAGGAGGATCTCCGTCCACATACCGGGTTCGCCGGAAGCGACTCGCGTGGTGTCGAAGAGCCCGCCGGCGGCAAAGCGCGCCCGGCCGGGATCGTCCGCCAGCGCGGCGCCCACAAT
>JANQJH010000492.1 GCA_028281705.1 Verrucomicrobiales bacterium | reverse complement strand
CAACCCGAGACGCCTTTCATGCCAACCACGCTCCGTCCCGATTCCAACCGCCAAGCTCCGCGGGCACGCCCGGTCGGTGACCTCGGCGGCCTCTCGTCCGGGGGCCTCGGTTTCACCGACACGGGAAACAAGGCCGTCATCGGCGGCCTGGCTCGCGAGTTCTACCACCGCATCTATCAGCACTATCAGGCCTGGCAGTGGCAAGAGCGCGCCTCCTACGGAAACAAGGGCCAGGGAACGCCGGCCATCGACGGCAACCAGCGGACCATGTGGATCTTCGAACCGCATGTGGCCGAAGCCGTCTTCCAATCGTTTGTCGATGACTACGAGATTCCGGTCCATCCCGACGAATGGTTCGATCGTGAAGGCGGCGTGACGAAAGAGGGCGCGAGGATCAACGCCATCCGCATGTTGTCCGGGATGGAACCCGTCTTCATGATCCTGGGCGAATCCGCCACCGCCGCCGGCATGGCCATCGACTCCGGCATCGCCATCCAGGACCTCCCCTACCCATCACTGCGTGATCGTTTGCTAGAACAGGGCCAAGTCTTGCAATATGCCTAGTGAAATGCAAGGCAACGCTTGAGCGTTCCGTGGAGGAAGCGTCACCGCTTCCGCTACGAGGCTTCGAGTCACCCGCGCGCTGCTACTACCTGCCTGCCTACCTACAGTTCGATCACGCGCGCGGCCGTCACCCCGGGAATCTCTTCCAGCAGGCGGAGGACCTCCTCGGAAGGCGCGGAATCCAGGTTGATCGCCGTCATGGCCAGCTCGCCCACGGTATTCCGGCTGAGAGACATGTTGCCGATATTGACCTTGTGTTCCCCTAACAAGCTTCCCACCTGACCCACGCGGCCGGGGGTGTCCTCGTTGGTCAGAAGGAGCAAGCAGCCTGACGGAGCTGCCTCTACCCGGTGGTCGTCGATCTTGACAATCCGCGGACTGTTTCCGAAGAACGTGCCCGCCACCCGAGCCTCACCGTCATCGGTCTTCACCGTGACCTCGATGAGGTCGGTGAACTCCGTGGGATCGGGCGAATGCGATTCGGTCACCCGCAGTCCCTGGGTCTCGGCAAAGCCCGGAGCATTGATGTGATTGACCGCATCCGAATCACAGGACGATTGCAAGTAACCCTTCAAGGCGGAACGGGTGATCAACGTGGTATCGACATCACTCACCTTGCCGCTGTAATCCACCAGCAAGGTGTTCGGCCGGCTGGGCGCAATCTGGGAGACGAGACGTCCCAGCTTTTCCGCAAAGTCCAGGTAACGGCCGATCGCCGCCACCGTTTTCTCATCGATGTTCGGCATGTTGACCGCATTGACCACCGTGCCCTCCTTCAGATGATCGCGCACCGTGCGGGCAATCTCGATCCCGACATTTTCCTGCGCCTCGGACGTGGAAGCGCCGAGGTGCGGCGTGAGGACCGCGCTGGCCGAATCACGCAAGACAAAGTCTTCCACCGGAGGCTCCGTCTCGTAGACATCGAGAGCCACGCCGGCGACGATCCCGTCCTCGATCGCCTGGGCCACGGCCGCCTCGTCGAGCAATCCGCCGCGAGCGCAGTTGACGATGCGCACCCCCTTCTTGAGCTTGGCAATCCGCTCGGCGTTGAGGATGTGCTTCGTCTCCGGCGTCATCGGCATGTGCAAGGTGATGAAATCGGCATCCGCCACCGCCTCCTCCACCGTGTCCACGAGCTCCACCCGCAAGAGCCGGGCGCGGCTGGATGAAAGATAGGGATCGTAGGCCACCACACGCATGCCAAAGGCCATGGCGCGACGGGCGAACTCCGTTCCAATCCTCCCCATCCCGAGCACGGCGAGCGTCTTGTTATAAATCTCGGCCCCCTGGAACTTCTTCCGGTCCCAGCGACCCTCACTCATACTGGCGTGCGCATGGGGAATATGACGCGCCATGGAGAGCATCAAGGTGAAGGCGTGCTCCGCCGTGGAAATGGTATTCCCCGCCGGCGTGTTCATCACCACCACTCCCTTGGCCGAGGCCTCCGCCACATCGATATTGTCGACCCCGACACCGGCCCGGCCGATGACTTTCAATTGAGTCGCCTTGGCCAACACCTCAGCCGTGATCTTCGTCTGACTGCGAACGATGATGGCGTGATATTGATCGGCCTTGGCCAACAAATCTTCCGGGGAGATCCCGATATTCACATCCACGTCGAACCCGGACTCGGCCTGCAGTTCTTCGATTCCTTTGGGAGAGATCGGATCGGCGACGAGGATGCAGTGCTTGCTCATAATGAATTGGGAGGCGCAGCTTAGTGAAGACGGCTCAGGCGTCAAAGAGAGATTCCCCGACCTCGAGCGACGTTCCCCGCGTTGCGGCAACGGTGAGGACGCGGTCCCGGGTGATCTCTAGGAAATGCACCTCCCAGGCACGGTCCCGGGCGTGAGGGATCTCCGCCTCCACCACGGCCCCGCCGTCGAAAGGGTGTCCCACGATACGGACGGCCTTTGGCTCCTGTTGGAAACCGCAGCCCAAGGCCTTGAGAAAGGCCTCTTTCGCCGTCCAATAGCAGAGAAAGAGCCGGCGCCGCGCGTCCTCCTCCGGCTCCCCCTGCAGCAACTCCAATTCCAAGGGATGGCAGACATAGGAAACGAGATCGAGCAGTTCACCCCGGCCCCGTCCCGTTTCCACATCGATTCCCACGGGGTGCCCCTCCGAGAAGGCCGCCGCGTAGAACTGCGCCGAGTGCGAGAGGTTGAAGTGCCAGGGGCTATCCAAGAGTTCGGGTTTTCCGTAGGGCCCGATTTGCAGACGAAGCGCTCCCGGCTCCATGCCCGCATAATGCCCTAACTGCATTCGAAGCCGAATCCGGCTCTCGAGGTAACGGTTGCGATCCGTGTCGAACCGAAAAGCCGCCGCCCGATCGAGCTCGGCCCCGGACAAGATCTCGCGCTGAGTCTCAAGCAGCTCACCCCCAAGGCGTGCCGTGTGCACATAGACCGGGCCACCACCGTCTGAGACCGAATCCGGCATCCTGGGCTAGGCCAACTGGGGTTTTCTCAAGTAGTCGGTCACCGGAGGAAAAGCCGCCCGCCAGTCCCGCACCTCCTGCACGTCGATCTCGACCTCTCGGATGGACTCCGTTTCCCCGGCGTGATCGACGACCACCCCGTGGGGATCAATCACCACGGACCCACCCGCATGATGCGCGTTGGGATCGTCGCCGCACCGATTGACGCCAATGACATAGGCCTGATTCTCGATCGCGCGGGCCTTGAGCAGACATTCCCAGTGATGGTGCCGGGGATCGGGCCAGCTCGCCATCACGACAAATACCTCGGCCCCCTGGCGCAGCCCCGCGCGAAAGAGCTCGGGAAACCGGAGATCATAACAGATCAGCGGGCACACCACGGCCCCTCGAAACTCAAAGGTGATCACCTCGCTCCCCGGGGTGACCACCTTGTGCTCACTCTTGAAGGGACGAATCTTGCGATAGGCCACCTGAGCCTCCGACTCCGAAGGATGCATGAAGATGGTTTCGTTGAAGAGCTGCTCCCCGTGCCGCCGCACCAACCCCACAAGGGCGGGGAGCGATTTCTCCCGGATCAACTGGTGAAATGCCTGCTCCCACGGGCCGCCCGGCATTTCCGCCAGCACCTCCAAATCGTCCGTAAATCCCGTACTCATCATCTCCGGAAGTACGAGCAGGGCATCATCGCCGCCCGCCAGGGGATTCAGCAGGCCTCGAAGCTTCTCCAGATTCGCCGCCGGATCCCTCCACAAAGTGTTCAATTGTCCTAGAAAAATACGGATAATTGTCATAGTTGTTATAAGTTAAACAATTAATAGCTTCAAAATAAATTCCATCGCATTTTAGAGAAAATTTCCATAATTAACATATCTACGAATTGAAAAATCCATAAATTCGACGATCTTCAAGAAAGCTGGTCGCGAATTTGAGAATCTTGACCAACCCAGACAACCCATGACATCCATGTTCGCTCCGGCTCCTTTCCCCGCCCTCTCCATCCGTCGGGTGGCGCAGGCGGGGGTGATGATTCTCGGCCTCCCCGGCTTGCTTTGGGGACAACAAGCACCCTCCGGCCTCGACCACGACTTCCCCCAGGGCATCGTCGAGACGCTCCCACCCGACGAAGCGTCCTCCGCACTCGCATCGGGGCAGCCACTCGCACCCGAACTGGGAGCAGCGCTCGCAGGAGAAAACACCACACTGGGAACGAACGACATCGTGACGCGGCTTCCTTTGTCCACAAATCGCCTGGTGAGTCAACCGTTAGCGGTGCGATCTCCCCGGGACCCGCTGGCCGAGCGCTCCCGACCGAAGGCCCGTGTCCAGTTCCAGATCCGGGGTGGCGTCGAACACAATGACAACGTGTTTATCAGTGACGAGGACGAGGTCGACGACGTGGTCTTTACCGTCGCCCCCACCTTGGCGGTCAACGCGGGAGACTTTCGTCAACAAGAGGCCTCCTACCTCAGCGCGGCCTACACCGCCACCGGCTCGGCCTACGCCGGCAACGAGGCAGACGAATCCCTCGACCATCTGCTTCACGTCTCCGGTCAGTTGAAGAGAAAGAAAACCTCCATCCCCTACGAAGCGCAGTTTACTCACGAAACCGGTTCCTTCGTCGATGTCGGCAGCCGCGATACCGTCGACACCTACGGCGGTCGCATCGGGCTCGACCATACGATCTCCTCCAAGCTCTCCCTCGGCGTCTCGGGTGAGTACTCCGCCACAGACTATCGCTTGTTCGCCGACTCCGACCAGTACCTCGTCGATGCCTACGTCAACTACCATCCATCGAGGAAGACTACTTTGTCAGGGGTCTACCGCTACAGCAACGCCAAGACCGAAGGGTCCGAAAGTCAGTCCTTCAACGCAGCCCTGGCCCGTGCCGTGATCAATCCCACGGCCAAACTGAACGCTCTCTTCGAAGCCGGTGTCGCCGTGAGCAGTCTGGACAAGGGCGACCGCTCCGATTTCATCTACCGGCTCGCCCTCGCCTACCAGCCCAATCGCCGGCAGCGCTTCACCCTGAGCGCCCTTCGGCAACCCAGCACCAGCGCCTTCACCGTCGGCAGCGGCTACATTGAAAACGGAGTCCAACTCACCTTCGAACAAGCCCTGGGCAAGAAAACCCGCCTTGTGCTCAACGGAGGCTACCAGTTGCAAGATTACTTCGCCGCTGAAGAAGGCGTCTCCATTGATCGCCGGGATGACTATTTCGTCTTCTCCACCCTCCTGGCCTACGACATCAACTCCCAATGGCAGGCCGAACTCTACTACTTCTACAGCGACAACGATTCCAATCGTTCCCATCTCGAATTCAGCAACCAACGCGTCGGAATGGGACTAACATGGTCCTATTAAACAAAACCCTCAACCCTTCGAGCCGATCTTCTCCGTGATCCCCATCAACCATCGCACTCTCTTTGCTGCGGCACTGGTCAGCCTCGTCTTCTCCCTCACGAGTTGGGGCCAGGGCCGCGGCAATGCCGCCGCGGTGAGTCCCGATTACAAGATCTCCCCGGGAGACATCATCATGCTCAATACCCTGGACGACCCTCAAGGAAAAGGGTCTTTCAGAGTCTCTCAAGAAGGCCGTATTCCTCACGCCTATCTGGAAGCGGGATCCTTCAAGGTCGCAGGCCTAACGGCAAACCAAGCGGCCCGAGCGCTGGAAAACACGTTGCGAGGCGACTACCTCGTGAACCCACGAGTGACCATCACCGTCCTCAGTTACGCCAAGATCACATTCAGTGTTCTCGGCGCGGTGAACAACGCGGGTCCCTACGAGGCCAACGCCAACAAGAAACTCACCATCGTTCACGCCATCGCCCGCGCCGGCGACTTCAATGACGTCGCCAATCGCAAAAAGGTCATCGTTAGGCGTATCAAGAGCGGCAAAAAGCGCTCCTTCACCGTCAATGTCAAAGCTCTTTTGGATAATCCCAATCTTCCCCCGTTCTTCATTCAGGACGGTGACACCATCGAAGTCAAAGAAAGGCTTTTTTAGATTCCTCGAAAAAGAGACATGGATCGCCCCCTACCCATCCCATCCGAAGAGCATGCTCCCGCCGTGCAGCTTTCCCCGCCCCAGGTGGCGCCGCCCCTTCCCCAGCCACCGGCCAAGCATCCCGTGGAACTGCCGACCCTCGATTTTCTCGGACTCTTTCAAGTGCTAGCCCGCAAGAAATGGCTCATTTTACTCGTGTTAGCCTGTTCCATGGGCTCCGCCGTTCTCTTCGCCAACTACAGCCCCGAGGTTTTTGAGGCCACGGGCGAATTGGAGGTCAAATCTGAAGATCGCCAGGTCCGCCCCGATACCATTCCCAAGGAAAACCTTGGATCCATCGACGCCCTCAAGACGGTCGAGCGCAATCTTCAAAGCACCAGCCTGGTCAAGCGGATGATCGAGAAACGCGATCTCGGTTCCTCCCTCAAGGGCTCCCTCGCCTCTCAAATCAGCCAGATTCACGGAAACTCCTCCATCCAACTCGTCCGCGGAACCCGGAATGTGACCATCAGTTACCGCAGCCACGACGCCGAGTTCGCCACCCGGGTGGTCAACGCCTACATCGATGAGTTCCTTCAGGTCGGCCTGGAAAACAAGAAGCGCCTCGAAGAGGACGCCATTGCCAGCCTGGCGGAACGCGCGACGCACTTCCGGCAACAGCTCGGCGAGGCCACCGCAGCCCTCGACCTCTTCACCAAGGAACACGAGACGCTCGATCTCCGGACCACGAGCAACATCATTGGAGACGCCCTATCCAATGTCCATCTCAAGGCAGCGGAAGCCACCGCCAATCGCATCGACCTGGAGAACAAGCTGAAATCCGCCGCTTCCACCTCGGACCCGGCTGATCTCCTGGAGATCTCGATCATCGCTCAAATGCCCAACATTCAGCGTCTCAACTCGCTGCTCCATGAGAAAGAGGCCGCCTTTGAGACGGTGAAGAAGACTTTCGGTCCCAAACATCCTCAATACCGGTCCGCCCAAAGCGAGGTCCAGGCGTTCCAATCGAGCCTCGAGCAGGCGGCGCGCGCTGCCTTCAAACGCTTGGAGCTTGACTATCATAGCGCTCAGGAATCGGAGAACGCGTTCCGCCTCGATCTCGAAAGCAAGAGAGAGCAGGTCGCCAAGCGCGAAGAGATCGTCAACCAGTACGAGAAGCTGAAGAACGACGTCGATCACCTTCAGGGCATCCTCACCGAGGTCACGGCCATGAAACGCCGCACCGAGATCAATGCCGGTCTCGACACCCAGCTGATCAACGTCATCGAGCGCCCCATGGTGCAGGAATACCCCATCTGGCCTAACAAGCCTTTCATCCTCGCCGGGGGCCTGCTCGGCGGCATCGTCTGCGGATTGGCTCTCGCATTTGCCTTGGAAGCCCTGCGAACGCGGGTCCGGGACGAGGCCGACGTGGCCAAGCTCCTCCCCGGCGTTCCCTGCCTGGCCACCCTCCCATCGGTGAAGCAGCGCAAACCGAAAGACAAGCTGGTGCTGTTGCGCGACCCCCACTCCGTGGCCGCCGAAGGATTTCGCAAACTTCGCACCGCCCTCTTCTTCCAGGACCGGATCGAACCCCGAATCACCCTCATCGCCAGCGCCAATGCCAACGATGGCAAGTCCTACACCGCCATGAATTGCGCCGCCGCCTACGCCATGCAGGGCTACCAAACCCTGTTGATCGACGCCGACCTCCGCTGTCCCAGCCTGGAAAACGTCTTTCTCAAAGGCCGCAACCGAGGCATGACCGAATTCCTTCGCGGACGGGCGGAACCGCACGACATCTGCTATCCCACCGAGGTCACCGGTCTCTATTTCATTCCCGCCGGCGATCTCCGTCCCAATCCGTCTGAACTTCTGGCCGGCCCTCGACTCGCAGAACTCCTAACTCAGGCCTCCCACTACTTTGACAGAATCGTCATCGACAGCGCTCCCCTCGTCCCCGTGAGCGACGGTCTCACCTTGGCGCCCTATGCCAATGCGACCTGCCTCGTCGTTCGTTCCAATACCACGAAGAAGAAGGACCTCGTCCAGGTGGAGAAGATCCTCGGCAAGATCTCGCACTCCGTCACCGGTTACGTCCTCAACGACGCTCCTCCTCGCGAAGTGGAATCCACTTACGTGACCTACATGTCCAAGCAGCAACGCCTCAACCTCAAGGCAAAAGACCAGGAGACACCGGCGCTTCCCGCCCGGACCCAAGATCTATCTCACAAAGTTGCGACCCTATGACTCCCGATCCCCCATCACCCCAATCGCCCCTGGACCGGCTCAAGCGCACACCCAAATGCGTGGAGAACACGGCGATCCTCATCATTCTAGCAGATACCTTCATCATTCTGGAGTCACTCATCGCCAGCTTCATCATTCGCTTTCACTACCTCAACGGCTTCGGCATCAGCCAGCCGGGCATGACCCTGACCCACTACACCCTCTTCATGACCTTGGGCATCGTCAGCGCCCTCGTCATCTTTGGTCATGCCCATCTCTACGAAAACCAGTACCTCCTGTCCCCGCGAAAATCATTTCCCCGCATCGCCCGCGCCTGCGCCCTGTGGTTCGTTTGTTATCTCGCGGCCCTCAGGCTGCTCGAACCCGAATTGCTTCACGCCCCGCAGGCGGATCTGCCACCGAGTGCCAGCCGGCTCTACCTCCTCATCGCCCCCTGCGTCCTCCTCGTGGCCATGACCGTGTGGAGGTTCCTCCTCTGCAAGTTGATCTGGAAACTCTCCCGGGCTTCCCGGCTCATGGAAAAAGTCCTCTTTCTCGGCTGGAACCAGGACTGTGAAGAGGCCGGGAGCATCATGACCCACGATCCCGGCAGTCCCATGATCATCGTCGGCGCCATTCGCCCGCCCGGCGGCGACTTCGCCAAACCAATCCCCGAGAAATTTCAGGATTACGGCGCCTTCGAAAACCTTCCTCACGTTCTCGCCCGGGGCGACATCGATCGCCTGATCACCACCGACTCCGAACTCGATCACTACCAGTTATCGAAGACCATCACCATCTGTGAGAAGGAAATGGTCAGTTTCCAGCTCGTCCCCACCTGTTTCCGCGTGCTCCTCGGTGGACTCAACTTGGAAAAGGTTTTCGGCATGCCCTTGTTAGGCATCTCGCGCCTTCCGCTCCACTCGCGGATCAATCTCTTCATCAAGCGGATCATCGACTTCATTGGCGGCTTCGTCGGGCTCGTCCTCAGCGCGCCCCTCATCGCCGTCTTCGGAGTCCTCATCTATCTCGAATCGCCGGGCCCCATCTTCTATCGACAACGCCGGGTCGGTCAACGCGGCCGCGAGTTCGATATCATCAAATTGCGCAGCATGAAGCTGGACTCGGAGAAAGAAACCGGAGCCGTCTGGACCGTGGAGGACGACCCCCGTCGACTCCGGATCGGCAAGTTTCTCCGCACCTGGAATATCGATGAAGTCCCCCAGTTCTGGAACGTCCTCAAGGGTGAGATGAGCCTCGTCGGACCTCGCCCCGAGCGCCCGGAGCTGATCAAGACCTTCCGCGATGAGATCCCCCACTACAACGCCCGTCACCATATCAAACCGGGCCTCACCGGTTGGGCCCAGGTCAATGGCCTGCGAGGCAACACCGATCTGACCGAGAGGATCAAATACGATCTGCACTACATCGAACGCTGGAACCTGCTCTTCGATCTCCAAATCATGCTTCTCACATTTTTCAAACGCCAGAATGCCTACTAACCCCCGCGGATAATCCCCGCCCCTTCGGACAGCCTCCCCAGTTTCTTTGAAGGATCAGTCACATCGTCAGAAGCGAACGCGCGGCCTGCAATTGGCCGCGCTGACGTCATTGGTGTGCAAAGGCGGAAGCATTCTCCTGCAAATGGTGGCCATCCCCATGGCCTTCGTCGTTCTCGGAGAGGAGGAATTTGGCGTCTTCGCCATGATCAGCACCTTGATCACCTTCGTCATCCTCTCGGAACTCGGCGTTGGCCCGGGACTGACCAACGTCCTGACCAAGCACATCGCCAACGGCGATGATGACGCCGCCGGCACGGCCTTCGCCACCGCCTTTTTCCTCACCACCGCCCTCGCCGCCCTTGGCTGCCTGATGCTCGTCCTCACGGTGATGTGCCTTCCCATCGAGGCCCTCTTCGGTCAGCGCTTCGCCCCCTTCGCCGAGCCGATGCGCCACGGCGTGGCTCTCGGCACGGGCATCGTCTTTCTCAAAATGATCACCTCCCTCGGTGATCGGGCCCGCGCCGCCTACCAAGAGACTTTCCTTACCAATCTCTACGGCGCCGGCGGCAATCTCCTCGCCGGGGCCACCCTTATCCTCGGCATCCGCCATCTTCCCCAGGTCTGGTTTCTCATCCTCGCCATCAACGGCACCCTCGCACTCGCCGCCGCACTCAACCTCCTCCACCTCTGGTGGCAACGTCCCCATCTCCGCCCCCGCTTCACCAAGATCGATCGCACCCTGGCAAAATTTCTCATCCGCGACGGGCTGGCCTTCTGTGCCACCATGAGCCTCGCTCCCATCGCCAAGGACCTCGGTCTCCGCGTCATCCTCGGCCACCTCGGAGGACCGGCCGCCGTCGCCGTCTTCGACATCCTCGAACGCCTCCTCGTCTTCGTCTTCGGATTCATCGTCATGTTCACCTTCCCCCTCTGGCCCGCGCTCAGCGATGCCGCTGCCCGGCGTGACCTCGCCTGGATCGAAACCGCCCGGAAGCGCCTCTACACCCTCGCCCTCGGCGGAGGCCTCCTCTTCACCCTCGGGCTATCGACCCTCGGTCCCTGGGCCATCGACCTCTGGTTGCAAGGCGAACTCACATTGACACGATCGCTCCTCGCGCTCTTCAGCCTCTATGTCGCCGTCCATATCTGGCACCACGTGCATCACATTTTCCTCGCCGGCCTCGACTCCATCCGTCTCGTCTCGATCATCGTACTCCTCGAGCTGCCCTTCTTCCTCCTAGCGGGCTACACCGGCTTCGCCCTGCATGGATTCCCCGGACTCTTCATCGCTCTCGCCGGCATCGGACTCTTCTCCTCTATCCTTTATCCCCATGTGGCCAGCCGGCACCTGCGAACTCTCGAGGCATCCGCAACACCCCAGAGCCTGTCTCGAAGCGGAGCCATCATCACGGCGACTTAACTCCATCGCTCTTTCGCCATGTTGTCACTTCTCTACTGGATCTATTGCCTGGCCTTCGCCTTCGATTTCCGAGGCGACACCGGAGGATCGTCCGTGCAGTATGTCTTCCTCCTCGCCGCTCTCGGGAGCGGTGGTCTGCTCGTTCTCCTGGGCCGTCGAACCTTGAAGAATCTCCCGGGCGTCTATCTCATCCTGATCTGGTTCGTCTTTCTCGCGGCCACGCCCATCGTCGCCCTGGGGCAGGGAGTCTCTCTGGGAAACCACATCCGCACTTCCCTGCCTCTCCATCTCATGGGGCTGAGTCTTCTGGTCGTCCAGGTGATGGCGGGATTTGGCACGGCCCCGAACAAACTCGTTTTTCCGCTAGTGATTTCCGGAGCCATCAACATCGCCTGGCGAGCCGTCTATGCCCTCGTCATCCAAGGCATCCCACTGAGCGAGATCCGCTACGAACTCCTCAGCTCCGCGGCTCCCTTCATCATCGCCTACGCCATGGTGGTCTTCTTCTTCTCCCAGCGCCGCCTGCCCTGGGAAGTGCTCATCGCGGGAGGTCTCACTTTCGGTTCGCTCTTCATCAGCATCACCCGCTCCTACATCGCCACCGCTGGCTTCGCCTTCCTCGCCTGCGTCGCCCTGCTCTATGGCACGCTCCGCCGCCGCCAATGGACGGTGCCCGCGCTCTACAGCAAACTCCGCCAAACGGCGGGTCTCGCCGTCCTGGGCTCTCTCGTCGTCATCGTCATCGCCGCCTCCAACCCCGCCACCGTCGAACGCTGGGTCGGGCGCCTCTTCGACAATGCGGGGACCCGTGCCGAAACCTCCATGGACGTCTCCATGCTCACGCGAAAAGCAGAGGCCGACGCCATGTTCAACACCCTCTCTCTTCATCCTCACACTTACCTTTTCGGCCTCGGCCTCGGAGCGAGCTATCAATGGGACGAAGCCTATCTCCCGGAATTGCTCCTCGTCTGGGGCGATCGCGATTCCTTGAACGATCACACCTTCTCACCCGGTCACTCCACGTGGATCTACGCCATCTTTTCCAGCGGCTATTTCGGTCTCGCCAGCTACCTTCTCATTTTCACCGGAGGCCTCGCCTTCTCCTGGCGGGTGATTCGCAAACTGAGTGTCCCCGGTGTGCCCCCGGACGAATACATGATTCTCCCCTTCGTCGTCATTTGGTGCTACATCAGCCAGACCTTCACCGCCAATCCCTTCATGGATCGTTTCGCCGGATTGATCATCGGTCTCTTTCTCATCTTCCCTCAGGTCTTCCTCAACCGCTATCGCCTGGCCCAAGAACCGCAGCCGGGCGGGGCCATCGCCTCCCCGGCCCTGGCAAAACTCCGCCCCTCCACCGCGCCATGAAGCCCGTTCGCTTGTTAGCCATCTTCGATAGTCATACGCCCTATCTCGCTTTCCGGCTCAATGCGTTCCAGGAGGCTATCGAGTCGCGAGGCCTCACCGAGACTCTCCGCCTCGAGATCGTCCTCATCGGAGCCGAGGAGGCGAGCTATGGCTGGGAGGGTGAGGGCCTCCAGTCTCTCTACAAGGCCCCCGTCACCGTCCTCTCTCATCGCTTTCGCGGACTCGGCATGCGCTCTTTCATCCACCCGTCCGTGCCCCACTGTCTCTGGAAGCTCTTTAAAATCCTTATCAAACGGCGCCCCAAGATCATCTTCGTCGGAGGTTACGACCGCCCTGAGAGCATCCTCACCACGATTCTCGCCCGATGCTGGCGCGGCAAGGCAGGCGTGTGGAATGACTCCAAGTTCAACGACTCCGAGAGCTACGGAAAGAGCATCGGTCTCGAGCTGATCAAGAGCGTCATCGTTTCTCTCTACCATTTTTACCTATGCCCGGGCCGGGATAGCGTGGACTACCATCGCTTCCTCGGAGGGCGAAAAAAGCTGGCACTGACCCACAGCTGGGATGTGGTCGACAACCATTCCATCGCGCAACTGGCCGCCTACGCCGGCAACGATCACGCCATCGAAGAAGCGCTTCAAGTCACGGGCGAGTACTTCCTCATGCCCGTGCGCTTCATCGAAAAGAAGAACAGTTTCCGCGTCATCGACGCCTATGCTCAGTATCACCAGCGCATGGCGGGAGACACCTTGCCCCTCGTCATTTGCGGCAAGGGCCCGCAAGAAGAGCCCATGCGGCAACGCATCGCGGAACATGGGCTGGAACAATGGATCCGCATCGTCCCCTGGCTTCCCTACGAGCAGGTGCCGCGCGCCTGCCGCCGCTCACGCGCCGTCCTCCTGGCGAGCACCCACGACCAGTGGGGCATGATCGTCAATGAAGCCCTGGCCGCGGGCGCCCCCGTCCTCGTCTCCAATCGCTGCGGCGCCCATGAACTGGTGCGCAACCACATCAATGGGTTCACCTTCGATCCCTACGATACCGAGCACCTCGGGCTCCTCTTCGATGTTATGACCCGCGACCTTCCGCTCGTGACCCGGATGCGCCGGGAGAGCAGCCCGTCCATGAAGCGCTTCTCCATCGACCGGTGGCTGCAACATCATTTCGAAGTCCTCGAACATTTTGGCTTGCTCGAGAAGCAGCGAGCGAGCCGTGAAGAATCCTCCGCCTGGAAAGAAACCCGCGCCATCTCATGAAGATCCATCTCATTACCAATCTCTTCCATCCCGATGAACTCGCGGGAGCGGCGCTCTACACGGATCTGGCACGCTATCTCCGGGATCGCGGACACGACGTTCGAGTCACGGGCACGTTCTCCTACTATCCCGCCTGGAAACGGCGCCCGGAAGATGAAGGCATCGCCCTGCGCACAGAGTCATTCGAAGGGATCCCGCTGCGGCGCCTCAGGATGTACGTCCCGTCCCGGGCCAGCGGACTCAAACGGCTTCTCTCCGACGCCAGTTTCCTCTGGGCTCTCATACGCAAGGCCACCTTCCCCGGGTGGAAACCGGATGTCGTCATCTCCGCCTGTCCCATGCTCTCCCAGTGCGCCGCCCAACGCATTCTCTATCTCGGTCAAGGCATCCCCCGGCTCCTCATCGTTCAGGACTTTGTCGTCGATGCCGCACTCGAACTGAAAATGCTCGATCTTCCTGGCCTCAGTGGGCTCCTCCGCCGGATGGAATCCTGGGCCCTGAGTTCAGCCTCGACGCTGTCCACCATCAGCCCCGAGATGTTAGCCAAACTGCGTCGCAAGATCGCCCACAAGGATCTCCGGCTGACATTCATTCCCAACTGGATCCACCAAAGCCTCTCTCAGGAAATCGACCGGCAATGGACCCGACGCCCTCCGCGGGAACCGAATCAGCTGCTCTATTCGGGCAACGTCGGCGTCAAACAAGGCCTTCCCGATTTCGTCGATCTCTTTGAGAGCCTGCAAAGCGGGTGGCAATTGCGGATCCAAGGCAGCGGCGCCGAGCGTCAGCGGCTCCGGGATCGGACGGCCGGCAGGCCTGACATTGTCCTGGCCGACGTCTCCGGAGAGAGCGCCTATGTCAGCTCTCTCCTCAAGGCCACGGCATGCCTCATCACCCAGAAACCCGGGGTCTCGGCCAACTTTCTCCCGAGCAAGCTCCTGCCCGCTCTCGCCACCGGCACGCCCGTTCTGGCTATCTGTGAGGCCGACAGTCCGCTGGGACGCGAGGTCTCCCAAGGCGGCTACGGCGCCGTCATTCACCCTCACAATCGCCCCGCAATCGCCGAGACTCTCCGGCACTGGAAGAACGCTCCCCAACAGATGGTCGCCTTCAGCGAGAAAGCGAGAGAGCGATCCCGTTTCTTTCGCCGTGAGCGCATTCTCCAGTCCTACGAAGAAGAACTGCAGGCCCTCCATTCCCGATGTGTTCCCCTGCCGTCCCTGGACGAGGGAACCGCCGGCTCCCAGGCCATCCCCTCCTAGAAACACAATCTCATGAGCCTGTCCCCACAGCCACCCCAAACCGTTGCCCTCGTCGACCCCATCTGGATCGGTCATCACGCCACTTACTTTCGCGCCTTCATCGATGCCTTCATTGCGACCGGAGCACGCGTCATCGCCCTCTGCCCGGAACCTGAATCACTGCAAGATCTGCCGGCGGCGCATCCTGACAAGATAGTCATCGGCAAGCTCGACGATCCGGGCCAGAGCCGCCTCTTCCGCGGAAAAGATCATGATCCCTTTCTCACCCGCCGCCGCTGGACCCTGGCCAGTAAAGCCATCGATCAGCTCGAGGAGGCGTCCGGTTGGAAGGCGGATTTCGTCTTCTTTGCCTGGCTCGACAGCTACCTCCGCTTCATGGTTTCCACCGGCATGGCGGACCGCATCCTCCGCCGCCCCTGGACGGGACTCTACTTCCGCAATCAACATCTGAAGGACCTGAAGGCCAACAGCCTTTTGGCCAAAGTGAGGCAGCGCCTCAAAGGGGACTTCATCATGCGCTCCCCCGCCTGTCGCATGATCTCCGGAGTCGACGAAACCGCCCTTCCCCACATCGAGCGCTTCACCGACAAACCCGTCCTTCTCATGCCCGACATCACGGACGAGACCACGGGGGATCCCGCCGCGCCAATCGCCCAGGCGATCCGCCGGAAAGCCCGCGGGCGCCGTGTCATCGGGATGGTGGGCCTGGAGAAACGCAAGGGCTTCCTCACGCTTTTGCGGGCAGCGCAACAAGCCGCTGCTGAGGACAAACCCTGGTTCTTTGCCTTCACCGGAGTCCTCTGGTGGGAAACACTTTCACCAAACGAAGCCGCCTGGCTCAGGGAACTCCTCAACGACCCGCCGGAGAATATTTATCTCGATCCCCAGGCAGGGTTCGTTCCCGATGGCGCCGTCTACAACGGCATGGCCGCGACCTTTGACGTCTTCTTCGCCGCCTACCTCAACTCCATCTACAACGGGAGCAGCAACGTCCTCACCAAGGCCGCTCTCCTGAGGAAGCCCGTTCTCGTCACCCAGGGCGCTTGCCTGGAAGACCGGATCAACGAATTCCACCTCGGTCTCGCCGTTCCGGAAGACGATGCCGGCCGCTGCCTCGAAGCCGTCGATCGCCTTCTCCGCGGAATCGACTGGGAGGGGGAACCGCTAGAGCCGCGTTACGATGATTATTTCGCCTTGCATTCGCATCAACAGCTGGAGGAGAACATTCGATTGATGCTCTCGACGGCGTGCTAATTTTTCTCAAACTTAAACTCACATTTAAACTAGATCCTGGAGTTTAAGTTTTCGTACAGACACCGTCAGCCCCACCATGCTATGCAAGCGTCATGCACACCCAACGACGACGGCTCCTCACGCTTCTAGTCTCCCTTTTCACGTCCTGGGCGGCGCTTGGAGCCGACCGCCCCAACATTCTCTGGATCTCCTGTGAAGACATCAGCCCCCATCTCGGGTGCTTTGGCGATTCCCATGCCATTACACCCCATCTCGATGCCCTGGCATCCGAGGGGGTCCGGTTTCCCAACACGTTCACCACCGCCGGGGTATGCGCCCCCTGCCGCTCGGGGATCATCACGGGTATGTATCAGACGACCTTGGGCACGCACCACATGCGGTGCGAGGCCCGTCTGCCCGACAGCGTGCGGCCCTTTCCGGCCTACCTCCGCGAGGCGAGCTACTACTGCACCAACAATTCCAAGCAAGACTATCAATTTCGCACGCCCCGAGATGTGTGGGACGATTCGAGCAAGAAGGCGCACTGGCGGCATAATCCCGATCCCGGAAAACCGTTCTTCGCCGTCTTCAACTTCGGAGGCTGTCATGAAAGCGGCATTGCCAACGACTCGAAATATCGCGAGGTCACCGGCGCCCTCCGCCCCGAACAACGCCAGAAGCCGGAGAACCTGAAGCTGCCTCCTTACTATCCCGATACTCCGAGAGTGCGTGAGGATTGGAAGCGCAACTACGAACTCATTACCGCCATGGATGCCTGGGCCGGCGACCTCTTGAGGCAATTGCAAGAGGACGGGCTCTACGAGAAAACCATCATCTTTTTCTGGTCCGATCACGGCGTGGGACTCCCCCGGGCCAAACGCTGGCTCTACGATTCGGGAACCCGGGTGCCCCTCATCGTCCGGATCCCCGAGTCCATGCGCATCGCCCGCCAGGGTACGCCCAACGCCATCGACGCGCAGCTCATCAGCTCGATCGATTTCGCTCCCACCGTACTCAACCTCGCGGGTTTGGACATTCCCCAGCCCATGCAGGGCCGCGCTTTCCTCGGTCACCATCTCTCGAAAGAACGAACCTATGTCTTCGGCGCCCGGGATCGCATGGACGAACGCTATGACATCATCCGATCCGTGCGAGACGCACGCTATCGCTACATTCGGAATTACGAACCGAACAAGCGTTACTACCAGTACATGAACACCCCGGAGAAAGGGGCCACGATGAAGGAGATCCGCCGCCTCGAAGCCGAGGACGCCCTACCAGAAGCCGCAAAACTCTTCACCGCCGGAAGCAAACCGGCCGAAGAACTTTACGATCTGGAGAACGACCCTCACGAAGTCCACAACCTGGCCTCGGATCCCGCGCAAGGCCAGCACCTCGAGAGGCTGCGCCAGGCCCACTTGGACTGGGTGGAAGAGACCCGCGATCTCGGCCTCCTGCCAGAATCGGAGATCGTCCGGCGCGAGCGCGAGCACAAGAGCCGCTACGCCATCTTGAGACAACCCGGCGGGCAAGCTCTGATGCAGGCGCTGAGGGACACCGCCAACCAGGCCGCCAATCCGGCCAATCACCAGACCGCTCTCATTCAAAGGCTCGACGCCCGTGAACCCGGCGTCCGCTACTGGGCAGCCACCGGCCTGGGGAATCACGCGACAACGACCGGGGAACTGCCCGACCATGCGAACTCCGCATTGGCAAACCTTCTGCAGGATCCCATCCCTGCCGTGCACATCGCCGCCGCCCGGGCACTGGCCCACGCCGGGCACACGGACCATTCCCTTCCCGTCCTGACGGAGGCGCTCCAGGGTGACGCGCAATGGGCTCGCCTCCAAGCCGCCATTGTGCTCGATGAACTCGAGGAACTCGCCTTTCCCGTCATCCCCGAGCTTCAGCGCTGCCTATCAAAGCAACCGAACAAGTACATCACGCGGGTGGCCAACCGGGCGCTCAACGAGTTGTTAGGCACTTCCCACGCCGTTCGTTAACTCCATCACCTTGAACGTCGGCCCCATACTCGCCAGTTGCTGAAATTGCCGGATCCATTTCGCCGCCGCCACGTCCGGCGCGAAACCGGCCAGCCTCCTCTCCATCGCCAGGAGAGGCTCTCGGGCCAACGAGGTGAGAAACCGCTGCTGTTCTTCAAACAAAGTCACCGCCAACCCGAGCTTGGCCGCCTCCTCTCCCAAATGGGTGAAGTTCACCTGCGCCGTGAGGTCCTGCTCACCCGGAAAGGCCAAAATCTCGTCTACCCGCCGGTGATCGCGATAAGCTTGCAGGGTCCCGCCACGCCGGCCCGCCGCGTGATACGATTCCCCAGGCATGCCGTAATCGATCACTAGCAGCTTCCCCGACGGCGCCAGCAGGGGCGCCATCGAACCCAACCATGGGATGATCTCCAGGTTCACCTCCGTGGTGTACCCCGGCGCAAAGCCGTTCGTGTCGATCGCGGCCAGGCTCTCAGCCAAGGCGGTGGATGAAAGTTCGCCCAGCACCGTCCGCAAGGGAGAGACAAGGTCGTCCGGCGCCTCGACAAAGTGCTCGAGCCAACCGGTTCCCTCACCCTCCCAGGTCACACGGTGCACGGGAAAGGCATCGAGGAGTTCATTGGAAAAGGCGAGATCCACCGACCCCAACTCGATCTCACCGAGCCCGGCGGCCAGCCGCCAGCGACCCTCGTGCTCCCGCAACCGGGAATCGGTCATCGCTGCTGCCGATCTCTCCACCGCCCAATAGTGCAGCCGCCCGTAAAATGCTGGAAAATTAGCAGATAATACTTGAAGAATGTCGGCAGCCAGCGTTCCTATATGACCGCCTTGCTCCAACAAGGTGAACGACTCGGGAGAACCCTTCTCCTGCCAAGCCTGATGGATGTAAACCGCCAAGAGTTCCCCGAAACACGAGCCCACGCTGACACTGGTGAAGAAATCGGCACTCCGTCCCGGAGGCCGCCGTCCCTGGCTGTAGTACCCCCATTGCGGGTGATAGAGAGCCAGTTCCATGAATTCCTTGAAAGAAACCGATCGTTTGCCAAGGGTCTCCCGAATCGCGGTCTCCAGCGGCGTACTTTCCTGCGGGCGGCCCTCCCTCATCATGCTCGGTCCCTTTCTCTACTGCCTCTGCTCCGCCTTTTCATGAAAACCCATTTTGACTTTCTCTTCTTCTCCGTGACACCGCGCCGCTTGCCTGCGCCCGCACGTATCTTTTAGAAATACCTCCCATGGCCTACCGCTTCGGCAAGACTGGTTCCAGAAAAACCTCCGCAGGCGAGTTCACCTCGACCTGGTGGTGGTGCTGGCTCGTGAGAGGCGCGAAGATCTCGCTCGTCGGCGTTCTCGTCGGCAGCATCATCATCACCCTCATCCTGCGTCCCCACTACAAGAAGGCCCAGGCCTTGGACCTCTCCAAGATTGGCGAACTCGAGGCCGCCAGCCTTCTCTACGACCGGCATGGTAATCAGATGGGAGAGGATTTCCGGGTGCAAAATCGCCTCCCGGTTTCGATCAACGAAATTCCCAAGGAACTGATCAGGGCCCTGGTGGCCGTTGAAGACTCACGTTTCTTTGAACACAAGGGCGTCGACTGGATCGGCGTCGCCCGCGCCGTCCTTCTCAACTTCAAGGCGGGCCGGCGCACTCAGGGTGCCAGTACCATCACCCAGCAGCTCGGCCGCCAGTCCTTTGAACTCCTCGACAAGAGTTACGGCCGAAAGCTCACCGAGGCCTTTCTGGCACACCGCATCGAAAAACATTTCACCAAAGAGCAGATCCTCGAGCACTACCTCAATCGCATCTTCTTCGGACACGGATTTCACGGCGTCAACGCCGCCGCCAAAGGCTATTTTGGCAAACATGTGAGTGAGGTCAATCTGGCCGAAGCCACCATGCTCTGCGGCCTCATCAAGGCTCCCAACATCTATTCTCCGCTGCGCAATCCCGATCGAGCCATCGGGGCCCGCAATCACGTCCTCGATCGCATGGTGGCCGAGGGATTCCTCAGCGAGGAGAAGGCCACACAGGTGAAGAGTGAGCCCGTCCAGACCAATTCCCTGGCGAGCATTTCCCGCTCCTCCCACGCCTTCCATGTCATCCGCGAGGAAATCACGAAAAAGCTGGGACCCAAAGTCGCTGCCCGGGGCGGCTTCCGCGTCTTCACCACCCTGGACATCTACCTGCAGCAACGCGCCACGCAGAGTCTACGGGAACATCTGGCGAAGACAGAGACCCGGCCCGAGTACCCCCACCAGACCTATGAAGACTACCAGGCACTCGCGCGGTCGGCCCGCCAGCAGGGCCGCAAGGCGCCTCCCCCCGCCTACCTCCAAGGCGCACTCCTCGCGGTGGACAACGAAGACGGCGGCATCGTCTCCATGGTGGGCAGCCGCAACTTCCAACACTTCCAGTTCAACTGTGCCACCCAGGCCCGCCGTCCCGCGGGCTCCGCCTTCAAACCCTTCCTCTTCGGACTCGCCTTTCAGAATGCCATGTTTCCCGGCACCATCGTGACGGACAAGGTGATCGACAACAAGTACGTGCAGATCGGCGGCTCCGACGGCTTGTTAGGCGAGTGGGCCGTGGAAACCCCCGAACAGGAATATCTCGGCGACATCACGGCACGGAAAGCGCTCGTCCTTTCCAAGAACGCCGCTTCCGTCCGCCTGGGTTTGCGCGTCGGGCTCGAGGCCTTCCTCGAATTCGTCAAGGAAATCGGCATCCAGAGCAAGATGCGTCCCTACAATTCCTCCTTCCTCGGCAGCAGCGAGGTCACTCTAGCGGAGATGTGCAAGGCCTACACCATCTTCCCCAATGGCGGCTTGCGGCCCAAGGAACTCTACATCATCCGCGAGATCCAAACCGACGACGGCACGCCACTCTACACCTCCAAGGCTCCGGACGCCGACCTCGTCGATGTGCTCGACGAGATCGCCGCCTTTCAGACGCACAGTTGCCTCCAGGACGTCTTGGCCACCGGCACGGCGGCCAAGTCCGAACAGATGGGGCTCCAGAAGTTCCCCGCCATTGGGGGAAAGACCGGAACCGCCTATGACTTTACCGACACCTGGTTCGTGGGCTATGACAGCGCCATCACCTGCGGTGTCTGGACCGGGTTCGTCAATCCCAAACCCATCTATCCCGGTGCCTTTGGCAATGAAATCGCCCTCCCGATCTGGGTCGACTACATGAACGCCTCGACCCGTACGTTTACCCCTCAGCCCATCGAGAGTCCTGAGAACGGCCGCATGATCGAAATCTGTACTGTCTCCGGTCAACTGGCCACCGACGCCTGCTACGAACCCCTTCCGGGAGCGACGACCACCGTCTACGAGCGCACCGCGGATCTGGAGTTCATCCCCTCCAATTTTCACTTCAGCGGCGCCTGCAACGTGCACTCCCCGAATTCCGCGCTGGAGATTCTCCGGCGCGAAACCGAGAGCTTCATGCAGAGCGGCGCCGTCGCCGTCTACGGAAGAGGAGGCGATTCCGGTCCCGCGCCCGTGCTGCCCCGGGAGTCCACCGTGATCGGCCTCGACCCCTTCAAATCGTTGCACCCGCCGACGCGCGCCATGACGCCCATAGAAGAATCCAAGCAGCCCAACGAAGCCGCCAAACGCGTCATGAGAGCCACCGTCATCAGCGAGCCGCTCATTCTCAACCCCAAGGTGCATGCCCGCCTCGAACTGCCGGCCCCCATCGAGATCATCGACTAGGAGCGCGCTCGCGGAAAAGAGAGAGGACAGATCCAGGTTGATGACGGGGCCCGACTTGCCGTAGCGTCGGCCCATGACCGCCGCTCTTGTTAGTCTCCTCGGCATGGCCCTACTCGTGGGGACCGCCCTCCTCATGAGCCGTGATCGCCGGGCCATCCAACCCCGGACTGTGGCCGGAGCGTTTCTCATTCAGATCGGGCTGGGCGCCCTCGTCCTTTACATCCCCTTCGGCATCCATGTGCTCGATCGCATTTCCCACCATGTACAACAAGTGCTCGATTGCGGCAACGCCGGCATCCGTTTCCTCTTTGGCGAGGGCGAGTTCGTCTTCGCCTTCAACGTCCTTCCCTCCATCATCTTCTTCGCCTCGCTCATCGCCGTTCTCTATCACTTGGGCATCATGACCTGGATCATCAAGATCCTCGGGGGAGGACTGAGCAGCGCCCTGGGCACGAGCCGCACGGAATCCCTCGCCGCCAGCGCCAACATTTTCGTGGGACTCACAGAAGCACCGCTCGTCGTCCGCCCTTACATTCCCCGCATGACCCAATCCGAACTCTTTGCCGTCATGGTGGGCGGCCTGGCCTCCATCGCCGGCTCCGTCCTCGCGGCCTACGCCGCCATCGGAGTCGAACTCAAGTACCTCCTCGCCGCCTCCTTCATGGCGGCGCCAGGCGGTCTGCTCTTCGCCAAGCTCGTCATGCCCGAGACCGGCACACCGAACGAAAATCTCATGAGTGACGAAACCGCGGAGGGCGAAGAGCGTCCCGTGAACCTTCTCGATGCCGCAGCCACGGGCGCCACCAACGGCCTCAAACTCGCCCTCAACGTCGGCGCCATGCTGCTGGCCTTCATCAGTCTCATCGCCCTCCTCAATCTCCTCATCGGCGGCATCGGAAGCTGGTTCGGACAGGATGCCATCACCATTGAAAAGATCCTCGGCTATCTCTTCGCGCCCCTCGCCTGGATCCTCGGCGTTCCCTGGAGTGAAGCCATGCTCGGCGGCAGCATCATCGGCCAGAAATTCGTCCTCAACGAACTCGTGGCCTATACCGAGTTCATCAGCGTCCGCGATGCCCTCTCCCCACGCTCCCAAGCCATCATCACCTTCGCCCTCTGTGGCTTTGCCAATCTCGCTTCCATCGCCGTCCTCCTCGGAGGCCTCGGCGGCATGGCCCCCAGCCGGAGGCCCGAGATCGCCCGCCTCGGCTTCAAAGCCGTCATCGCCGGCTCCCTGGCCAATTTCATGAGCGCCGCCATCGCCGGATTCTTCCTCTCCCTCCAACCCG
This sequence comes from Verrucomicrobiales bacterium, assembly GCA_028281705.1. GTDB lineage: Bacteria > Verrucomicrobiota > Verrucomicrobiia > Verrucomicrobiales > DEV007 > JAACDM01. The sequence continues at coordinate 8,639 of JANQJH010000492.1, read as the reverse complement.
TCACCGACGAGGCGGCACCGCCAACGCCGCCACTCGCTTCCTCCCATGCCCACACCTCACATTTCCGCCAATCCGGGTGACTTCGCCCCCACCGTCCTCATGCCCGGCGACCCCCTGCGGGCACGGCACCTGGCACACACCTTCCTCGATTCGCCCCGCCAGGTGAATGCCGTCCGACACATGTTAGCCTACACCGGAACCCATGCCGGCCAGCCGGTCTCCGTCATGGGCAGCGGCATGGGCATCCCCTCCATCTCCATCTATGCCGAAGAACTCTTCACCCAATTTGGGGTAGAACGCATCATCCGCATCGGCAGCTGCGGTGCCGTCTCTCCCGATCTCCAACTGCGAGACCTCGTCATCGGGATGGGCGCCTCCACCGATTCCGCCGTCAATCGAGCACGCTTCGGCGGCCACGATTTCGCCGCCCTCGCCAGTCCCTCCCTTCTGGAAAACGTGATGCAAACGGCACGCGAGCAGAACACACCGGTGCACATCGGCAATCTGTTCTCCACCGATCTATTCTATCATCCGAAGAACGAAACCCTCCTCACCATGTTGCAAAGCATGGGCATCCTGGCCATCGAAATGGAAGCCGCCGGTCTCTACGGATGCGCCGCCGCCTGCGGCAAACAGGCCCTCACCATCTGCACCGTCTCCGACCTCATCCGCCAAGGCGAACGGCTCAGCGCCGAGGAACGAGAACAGGGCTTCGACGCCATGATCCAATTGGCACTCCAATCCCTGCCCCCGCAGGCGAGCTGAATTCATCACCGAAAACTCAGCGAACCTCGCATAGGCGAAGAATCTCCCACTTTAAGGAGGTCAACGAAAGGCACTCAATCGAGCACCCGCTCAAGAAGAGAAGCCAATTCACCCGCAGAGCGCACCTCATGGTCGCTCTCGACGCTAACTGATTTTCGGCCCACAACCCGGATGGTGCCCGCGCCGGCCCCATGCCCCGCCCGCATGTCGTTGTCATGATCGCCCACCATCCAGGATCTCGCGAGATCGATCCCGTGATCTTCCGCGGCCTCCAAGAGCATCGCCGGGCTGGGCTTGCGCCGAGGATCCTCGCCCGCCAGTCCCGTGGCGGCGTAGATGGCATCGAAGGGGACCTCCGATTCCCGGAGCCGATCCTGCATCGATTCATGCAGTTTCTCCAGTTGCCCGATGGTCATGAGCCCCTTCCCCACCCCCTGCTGGTTGGTGATGAGGATCGTGACATAGCCTCGCGTCTTTACAGCGGCCAGCACGTCTAACATCCCCTCAACAAAACGAAACTCCTCCCAGCTTCGAAGATAGCGCTGGTCGTCGCTGGGCGGTTCGTTGATCACGCCGTCCCGATCGAAGAACACAGCTGGTCGCAAGCTCTTCATGGATGACATGGCATCAGACACGCTCATCGTTGCTATCGTAGTGCAACCGGGCCGAAACTTTCACATCATCACCAATCACGGCGTAACGCACACCACTCAGGGAGACCTGTGCGCCCAAGGCCTGACGGATCACGGTCACGCCGGAACCCGCCAACAGGGGTGCCAGGTAAAAATGCATCTCGTGCACCGCTCTCGCCTGGAAGGCTTCCGTGAGTGTTCGCCCGCCTCCCTCGATCAAGAGGCCGCAGACGCCCTCGGCGGCCGCCTCGTCTAACCAATCGGGCCAAGACGCGTCCCTCACGACGCGGGTCCACGGGGCATAGGCATCCGTCATGACCCGGGCGTCCGGCGGGACGTTTCCCGAACGGGTGAGGACGTAGCGGCGCAAGGGGCGTTTTCCCGGGGGGACATGGGGATGGCGCAGCGTCAGTTTGGGATCGTCCTGCCGGATGGTCTCCGCACCGACCAAGATCCCATCGGCCAGGAGCCGAAGCTGTTGGGCGTCCTGACGGGCCTGGGGCGAAGTGAGCCAGGAAGACTCCCCCGGCGGACGGGTGAGGCACCCATCCAGACTCAGGCCGGCTTTCGCCATGACGTAGGGCCGCTGATGGCGGATCCAGTGCCCGAAGACGCGGATCAAGTCATCCGTCTCCGCGCGCAAGACCCCGGTCTCCACCGCGATCCCAGCCCGGCGGAGAATCTCGGCTCCGCGACCGGTGTGGGCCGGATTGGGATCCACCGACCCAAAGACGACCCGTTTCACCCCATGGCGCTCGATAGCGGCCGTGCAGGGAGGCGTCCGTCCCTCGGTCGAACAGGGCTCCAAGGTGACATAGAGCGTGCCGCCCTCGGCCTCGGCCGGATCCCTCAGGGCGGCAAAGGCCTCGACCTCCGCGTGCGGGCCACCCGCCTTCTGGTGGTGGCCCTGGGCCAGCAGGCATCTATCCTTGACCAGGACCGCACCCACCGGGGGATTGGGAGAAGTGGCCCCGAGCCCGCGTCGCGCCGAAGCCAAGGCCCGGCGCATCCAGTAACGATCTTCCTCGAGCCCGGCCGGACCCAGATAGCGTTGGCAGATCGTCATCCGCGGAGCCTAGCCGAGGAGCCCCGGAGCTCAACTCCCGACTGACCGCTGGCGAATTCCGGTTGCCAGCGCAGCCGTGCCAGAGAAATTGCTAGGTGATGCGATTCTCAGCCCGAGAAAGGTCCAATCTCTACACCGAAATTGCCAAGCTGCTCGAGGCCGGTTTCCCCCTGGAAAATGCCCTGACGACCCTGGATCACCATCCGCTCTCGCCAGCCAGCCTCCACTTTGTCCGCTCGTTGCGTCAACATCTCAAGGAAGGCCGAACCATCACGGAGGCCGTGGTCGCCGTGGAAGAACTGGAGATCAGCGGGGTGGAAAAGAACCTGATTCAGGCCGGCGAACGCAGCGGCCGCATCACCGAAGTCTTCGAACATCTCGCCTCCTACTTCGAGCGCCTTCACCAAACGCGAAAGGCTGTACTTCGCGGACTCATTTATCCCGCGGTCGTGCTTCACCTCGGCGTCTTCCTCTTCGCCCTGCCCGAGGTCGTCGCCGGAGGAGGCCTCCGTGCCTGGGGAAGCGCCCTTTCGACCTTGGCCGTCTTCTACAGCGTCGCCGCCCTGGCCTATTTCGGTTACCGTTTCCTCAACCGCCAATCCAGGTCGGAGGGCGCGACCGACCAACTGCTCCGGCGCATTCCCATCCTCGGCAATCTCCGCCGCATGCTCGCGCTGGAGCGCTTCGCCGAGGTGTTTCGCATCTACATTCTCAGCGCCTTCAAGCCATCCGAGGCCATCGCCGCGGCCGGCGAAGCCTCACAAAGCGGTCAACTGCGCGAACAGTCCAGCCGTGTCAGCCAACAGTTAGTCAGCGGACAGCAGAGACTGGGCAATCTTCTCATGGCCAACGGCGCCTTCCCCAAAGACTTCGCCGCCTGCATGTCCACCGCGGAGGAAGCCGGCACGCTGGACAAGGAACTCGAGCGCTGGTCACACTACTACTCCAGCGGGGCCCGCGACGCCTTCGCTCGACTGGAAACCTGGCTGCCCAAGATCATCTATGTCGCCATCTCCGCCTACCTCGTGTGGAAGATCGTTTCCTGGTATCTCGGCTATTTCGGCGCGGTGACCAAGCTTCTCTGAACCTCCCCCAAGTCACCTCCGAGTTCCACGCAAGCCACGATTGACACCTCAAGGGTCTTCAGGCAAAGGGAACGGATGCAGGTTCAGATCGCGGTCATCGACTTTGGCGGGCAGTATTCTCAACTCATCGTCCGCCGCGTCCGCGAGCTCGGATACTTCGCCAAACTTTTCCTTCCCAAGGATCTCCGGGAGGTCGGCCGCCCTGCCGCGGTCATCCTTTCCGGAGGACCGCGAAGCGTGTCCGAGGAAAGCGCCCCGGACATCGATTTCCCCTATCTGGAAAGCCTGGAAGTCCCGGTTCTAGGTATCTGTTATGGCATGCAGTTGCTCAACCTGAAGCACGGCGGCCAGGTCTCGCCATGCCATTCACGCGAGTATGGCCCCGCCCAGCTGCGGCCCTGCGAAAAGAACGGCTTGTTCGCCGGCCTGTCAGAATCTTCCCAGATCTGGATGAGCCATTCGGATACCGTGAGCCACCTCCCGGAGGGTACGGCGGTCCTGGGAGAGAACCAGGAGGGCGTCCCCGTCGCCTTGCGCTGGCGCGAAGGATGGTTCGGCATCCAGTTCCACCCCGAAGTGACTCACAGCCATGAGGGCACCCAGGTGTTGCAGAACTTTCTCGCCATGGCCAAAGAACCGCCCCGGTTCGAGATCCAGTCTTTCCGCGACGAGATGATCGCCGACCTGAAGGAGCGCATCGGTGACCGGGAAGTGATCTGTGGCGTCTCCGGCGGCGTGGATTCCACCGTGCTCGCCGTTCTCCTCAAACGGGCGGGAGCCAAGGTGCGGCCCATCTTTGTCGATCACGGACTGCTGCGCAAGGACGAGGGCGATGAGGTCGTGGCCAACTTCCGGGAGATGGGCATCGAGATCGAACGCGTCAATGTGAGGGAACGCTTTCTCGATCGCCTGGCCGGCATCGACGAACCCGAAGAAAAGAGGCGGCGCATTGGCGATCTCTTCATCGACGTGTTTTGGGAGACGGCACAGAACGTCCAATTGTTAGCCCAGGGAACGCTCTACCCCGACGTCATCGAAAGTGCCACCAGTGGTTCCGATGCCTCCCGCATCAAGACGCACCACAATCGCGTGGACCGCATCCTCGAACTGCAGAAGGAGGGACGCGTCATCGAACCCCTGGCGGAACTCTTCAAGGATGAAGTCCGCGCTCTGGGCAAGAGTCTCGATATCCCGCATCGCATGCTCTACCGGCACCCCTTTCCCGGTCCCGGTCTCGCCGTGCGCGTTCCCGGCGAGATCACCGAGGACCGGCTCCGCATCGTTCGCGAAGCGGATGCGATCTTCATCGACAACCTTCGCAAGCACGGATGGTATGATCGTGTGTGGCAGGCTTACGCCGCCTTGATTCCGGTGAATACGGTGGGGGTCAAAGGCGATGAGCGCTCTTACGAATACGCCATTTCCCTGCGAGCCGTCATCAGTGAGGACGCCATGACGGCCGACTGGGTGGAACTCCCCTATTCGCTCCTGGGCGAGACCTCGAACGCCATCCTCAACTCCGTCCCCGGCGTCAATCGAGTCTTCTACGATATCTCGACCAAACCACCGGCCAGCATCGAGCTCGAGTAAGCAATCAGTTCACCCACCTCACCCACGCCCCGTGCCTGGAAACATCCTCAGAACCATCACGGCCGCAGCGTATCCCTTCGTTCGAGCCGGACTCTTCCGGCTCCCGCCGGAAACCGCCCACCACCTTTCCCTGGCCGCGCTCCGCTGGGTGCAGGACGCCCCCCTCGCCTCCTTTGACGAGGCCACCTTCGGCCCGGCACAACCCGTCGAACTCATGGGCCTGCGCTTTCCCAACCGCCTGGGACTGGCGGCCGGCTTGGACAAGGGGGCCCACTGTGTCGACGGGCTGGGTGCTCTCGGGTTCGGGCACATCGAAGTCGGCACCCTGACTCCGAGACCTCAACCAGGCAATCCCAAGCCACGCCTGTTTCGCTTGAAGCCGGCCGAGGCCATCATCAACCGCATGGGCTTCAACAACCCCGGGATCGCCGAAGCCGTTCACCGGCTGGAGCATCGCATCTATCCCGGCGTTCTCGGAGTCAATATCGGCAAGAATTTCGACACGCCTAACGAAGACGCGGTCAGCGACTATCAAAAATGCCTCGCCGCCGCTTACCACACGGCAGACTACGTCACCATCAATCTCTCCTCACCAAACACCAAAGCCCTGCGCGAACTCCAGATGGTGGCTCAGTGCCGCCCCTTTCTCGAAGCGCTCCTGGCGGAACGGGATCGACTGGCAGACATCCAAGGAAAGCGCCTTCCCCTGGCCATCAAGATCGCCCCCGATCTCGAAGACGACCATGTGAAGGAACTCGCCGATCTCTTTGTCGAACTCGGCCTCGATGCGGTCATCGCCACCAACACCACAATTGACCGCTCCGGTGTGGGCCACCTGGCGCGAGCCGGAGAATCGGGAGGACTGAGCGGGCGGCCGCTACGCCAACGGGCGACCGAGATCATTCACCAGCTGCGGACCCATCTCGGCGACCGCCTGCCCATCATTGGCGTGGGCGGCATTTCCCAGGGCGCCGATGCACTGGAGAAACTCCAGGCCGGGGCTTCCCTGGTTCAGATCTATACCGGTTTCATCTATCGGGGCAGCGCCCTCATCCATGATATCCTCACTACCCTGGACGACGACGATCCGATCACTCGTCGTCCATCTGCGAGGTGTAGCTCAAGGGGCTGATCTCTTTCAGCGTTGTCGTGCCTTGCATGACTTCACCGAGCCCTTCCTGGTAAAGCGTGAGGACGCCGCTCTGCGCCGCCACGGCGCGCATCTCACTCTGGGGTCGGTCTCGCGAAACCAGGTCCTGGATCTTGGGATTGACCAGGCACATCTCCATGAGAGCCACCCGGCCGTGAAATCCCGAGTTATTGCATTCGGGGCAACCGTTGCCCTCGTAGATGGGATTGGTCAGTGGGGCATTGATCATCCCTTCCCGGGCCAAGATCCGCTGGAACGAACTCGACGCCGCCACGGGCCGCTTGCAGTAGTTGCACAACCGCCTAACCAAACGTTGCGCCTGACTCATGGCCAGGGAATCTGCCAGCAAATAGGGCGGCACGCCCATGGAAAGCAAACGGGTCACGGCACGCATGCAGTCATTGGCGTGCAAGGTCGTGAGCACCAGGTGTCCCGTCAAGGCGGCATTGACCGCAGCCTGCGCCGTCTCCGAGTCGCGCGACTCTCCAATCAGAATCACATCCGGGTCCGCCCGCAAGAGGGCGCGAAGACCCACCGCAAAGTCAATGCCATGCACTTCATCGGTCTGGGTCTGGTTGATCCCCTCAATCTCATACTCAATCGGATCCTCGATCGTATGAATGTTCTTCTCATCGGAATTCACACTATTGATCAGGGCATAGAGGGTGGTCGTCTTACCACTACCGGTGGGCCCGGTGACCAATATCAGCCCCTGATCCCGGCCCATGCAGTCATCGACGATGGCCGCTTGCCTCTCGGATAAACTCAGATCCGAGAGCGACTTCAGACCGTCCTGTTTATCGAGAAAACGCATGGTCAACTTCTGCGCCTCCTTGCGACAGGGCACGGCCGAGACCCGCACATCCACGCGCCGCTTGCCGATGCTCATGGCGAATCTCCCGTCCTGGGCCTCCTGCCTCGTCTGAGGGAGATTGGAATAGTTTTTGATGAGGGCGATGAATCGCGTGAGATTCTCGTCCGTGCAGGAATAGATGACCCGCAGCTTGCCGTCGATCCGCGCCCGGAAGCGGCACATGTTGTAAAAGCGCTCCAGGTGGAGGTCACTCGCGCGATTCAAGATGGAGCGGTAGAGCACCCAGTGAATGACTTCCTCGGCCGTCGTGTTCACGTTGGCGGGATTGACCTGCTCGATCTCGCTCGGCTCGATCTCCACCATGTTCGCGTTGTTGGCGAAAATGAGTTCCCCCACGTGGGCCGGTTGCCCCCCCTCCGATTCGGAGGATTGGCGAGATCGATGCCGGCTGATGGTCTTCTTGATGATGGCCCTATCGGCCACGACCATGACGATGGGAATGGGATCGTTTCCCGCGGAGAGCCATTCGTCCTCGAAGGCATAGTTGGAGGGATCGTCCGTGAGCAGGTAGATCCGGTCCTGCCCGCAATGAAGCGGATAGACATTGTGTTTTTCCAACAAGGCATCGGCAAAGATCATCTGCGCCGGGGCCTCGTCGGGATTGAACACGAGATCGCCCGTCGCCATCCGATGCAAGGCGGTGCCCAGATTCCGCTCGATCTCGTTGAACTGCTCCGCCGTCTGTAATTCCTCAGGGGCTTGCTTGCTCACCACGGTGGCCAGACGGTCGACATCCATCTTCTCCAAGGGATAGTTCTCCACGAACCAATGGAAGAGATCGATCAACGGCACGCCCTGCGGCGGTGCAGCCATGAACTCGTTGGCGTTCTCCGGAGCCACCGGATTCATGCGCAATCTTTGTATCAGGTCATCGTAAATCTCCTTGTACTTTTCCTCCGTGATGACCACGCGAATCACGAGAAACTCCGGGATTCCCCAGAGCTCCTGGGCCGCCGGATTGTAGTGTCCGAGAACGACCAGCGGCCCCATGCTGGCCAAGGGAATCCACGGGTGAGGCTCTCGCGGCACGCGACCGAGCTTGCGGACGATCATCTCCGCTTCCGTCGAGCAGCTGGATCTTGCGGGAGCCCATGGGAGAATCTTGTAGCGCTCCGCCAGAACCTCGAGGGAGTGGGCCGCCTGCTGTTGCGGCGGCACGGACAAATCCTGAGCCTGGGGAACGGCAACGTCGGCCTCCTCGGGCGACAGCACCGCCTCCTGATCTGGCTCTACACGCGAGTTTTGAACTGTTTCCCTGACGGAATCCATGGAACGGGTGGAACTGGAGAGGACGAATGAAAGAGATGGAGGCTGACGCCAGGTTGTATGCTAGGGAGTGAAAACCGTTCCTTCCGGATCAAAGAGGTAGCCTGTTCCATCCGTCCCGGGCTCCATGAGTTCAAAGGTCGCACCATTCCAGCGGATGCGGTAGGTCTGGTTGTCGCTGCTCGCCGAAGGAGACCAATCTTCCCGGAAG
>JANQJH010000487.1 GCA_028281705.1 Verrucomicrobiales bacterium | reverse complement strand
GTGGAGGGGGCTCGCTAGCGAACGGCGCGCTGAGGGAAATTGGGATTGGAGAGATGATCCTGGTGCCTTGGGGATTGAGAAGGTCTCGGGCTCGGGTTGGTGGGATGCTCCGGCATGCTTTCTCTCATTGCGCGATTCGTGCCAAGCGAATCGAATCATCGTTAAATTGTTTTTGTTGAATGAGTTGTGAAGAATTCAGCCAAGTGAATTTTTGATGACAGTGGGAAATATTTCCCAGTGGAAAGGTGGAATGAGTTCCCAGCTGTGAACCTTTTCCCGGATCGATGACAGGCCTGTCATCGGGCCCAGGCGCCGCCCGCTTCGGGCGGCGATACGGGATCGCAGCGATGGATGGCAATCGCCGGTTGCGCCCTGGAACACTGTGCCTAGCCTTGAGCACTTGGCTCTGACCTATGGAATTCACCCTTTTGATCGCTTCGACGGCATGTTTTGCGATTGCCTGTGCAGTCTCGTGGCACGCGCTCCGTCATCGAAGGAGGGCGTCGGTGTGGTTGCGTATCGGCTTCATGGCGGCCGGGTTTGCCTTGCAGTCCTGGTTTCTCTTTCTCCGCGGTCAGGCGCATGGCCGCTGCCCGCTGACGAGCGGCTTTGAGATCTTGATTTTCGTGAGCTGGTCCATGGCGCTGATCTATTTCGTGGTCGGCCCGGGTTTTCGCTTGTCCTTGTTAGGCTTTTTCACCGCGCCCTTGATCGTCGTCTTTCAAGGGATCGGTCTCATGTTGCGGCATCCGGTGGTCGCCGCACCACAGGCTGCCGACTATTGGCTGGAGTTGCACGCTGCCGTTGCCTTGATTGCCTACGGAGCGTTTGCCTTATCCTTTGTCGCGGGAGTGATGTTTCTTCTCCAGGATCGCTACCTCAGGTCCGGTACGATGGGGGATCTGTTTTATCAGCTCCCACCGATCCACCATCTCGGGCAGGCCATTGGGCGCCTGCTCTGGTTCGGCTTCATTCTCCTGACCATCGGGATCCTGGCGGCCTTCAAGATGGAGCGGCTTCCCGAGGTTTACAAATTGGTTACCATTTCGGTCGTGTGGTTAGTCTACGGGGTGGTCATCGCCCTGAAACTCACGCGTGGGCTGGGGGCGCCGCGTTTGGCGAGAGCCGTTATATTGGCCTTCGTTTTTCCCGTCATCTCTTACTGGTTTCTCTAGCAGCTTCCTTTCTCACACGTCATGCAACTCGTCTGTTACGGCTACAATCACGAGACGGCTTCGGTCGCCTCTCGTGAGAAGGTGTCGTTCACCGAGTCGCGGCTCCCCGAGGCACTGGAACAATTGCTGCAGTTGGCCGGAGTGTCCGAAGCCGTCGTCGTTTCCACCTGCAATCGGATGGAAATTTACGCCATGGCGGAGGAATCCTCCTCCACGGAGTTGGTCATCGCGAGTTTGCGGGGCTGGTTGCAGAGTCGCTTCGATCTCAGCGAGGAGGATCTCGGCGCCTTCTATCATCGCGAGCGCGAAGAGACGGCGCGGCATCTCTTCGCCGTCGCCAGCGGCTTGAACTCCATGGTGCTGGGCGAGACGGAAATCTTTGGCCAGCTGAAAAAGGCCTATGCCCTGGCGCAGAGTACGGGGACCACGGGCAAGTACCTCAATCGTCTCTTTCAGCGGAGTTTCCAGGTCGGTAAACAAGTGCGCACCCAGACCCAAATCACGCGCGGCGCCACCTCCGTGGGTGCGGTGGGTGTGGAGATGGCGGAAAAGATTTTTGGCGATTTGCGCAAGTGCCACATCTTGCTCATCGGTGCGGGCGAGATCAGCCGCAGGACGGCCCAGAGTTTGCAATCGCGCGGCGCCAAGGCGGTGATCGTGTCCAATCGATCCCATGACAAAGCCGTGGATCTCGCGGAGGAGATTGGCGGGCGCGCCATTCGCTTTGATCAATGGGATCAAGAACTCTCCAAGGTGGATATCGTGATCAGTTCCACCGCGGCGCCGCATCATGTGGTGACGCCGGAGAAGCTCACCCATCCTCTCAAAGAAAGGCGCGGACGCCCGCTCTTCATGATCGATTTGTCCGTGCCACGGGATATCGCGCCCGAGGTCAAGCGATTGGAAAGCGTCTACGTTCACGACTTGGACGCGCTGCAGCGTCTGGCGGAGGACGGCAAGGCGAAGCGGCGCGCTCAATTGGATTCCTGTTATGAAGTGGTGGATCGCCACGTGCGGGAGCATTTTGCGATGGTGTCGCGCGGCCGGGCATCAGCGGAGGGAACGGCAAGTGAATCCGGAGATGCCAATCCGCTAACAAGTTCATGAGTAAGCTGATTCTGGGAACGCGAGGCAGTGACCTGGCATTGACACAAACACGCATGGTGGAGGCGGCGCTATGTCGCGCCCATCCAGGTTTCGAGTGCGAGGTCAAGATCATCAAAACGATCGGCGATCAGCGCCAGGACCTCAAACTGACAGAGTTCAGCAGCGAGGCCATTGTTGACAAGGGGATCTTTACCAAGGAACTGGAAGTGGCCCTGGCGGCGGGGGAAGTCGATCTCGCGGTCCATAGTCTGAAGGATGTGCCCACGGAGTTGGAGGAGACTTTCGTCATCAGCGCCGTGCTCGAACGGGCCGACACGCGAGACGTGCTCCTGACGAAAGCACCATGTGGAAAACTAGCCGAACTACCGGAGGGCGCTCGCCTGGCCACGAGCAGCGTGCGGCGCCAGGCCCAGTTGCAGTGGCTGCGATCCGACCTCCAAGTCGAGGAGATCCGGGGCAATGTGCCCACCCGATTGAGCAAGCTGCTCAAGGATGGTGGCATGGACGGCATTCTCCTGGCCATGGCTGGGCTCAAGCGGCTCGGTTATCTCGGGGAGACCGGGGATGGGGACGGGGAGGCGACGCACATCGACTGGGAGGGGCAGCGGATCCACGTGACGCCGCTGGGACCGCCGGAGTTTCTCGCGGCATGCGGGCAGGGCGCCATTGCCCTGGAAACGCGTGCCGATGACGCCGAGACCCGGGCGAAGCTGGAGCCGATCAATGATGCGGAGACGTTCACGCGGATCACGGCGGAGCGCCTGATCCTCGAGCGTCTCCAGGCCGGGTGTCATACGCCTGTGGGGGTGGACACGGGCATCGAGGGCGATGAGTTGCGGATTCACTTGCGGGTTTTCGATGAAGCGCAATTGTCAGCACCGCCGCGTGAAGCGCGTGTGACAGGGGCTTCTTCGGGAAACCATCTTGAAGGCCTGATCGATCAACTCATGAATTCTCTCAATGATTAGGAAAGAAGGTTTGGGCATCTGTTATCTCGTGGGGGCCGGACCGGGAGACATTGGTCTTGTCACCTTGCGGGCGAAGGAATGCATCGAGAGTGCCGATGTCATCGTCTATGATTATCTGAGCAATCCCGAGCTGCTTCGTTGGGCCAAGCCCGAGGCCGAGCTGATCTATGCGGGCAAGCGATCTAAGGACCATACCTTGACCCAGGAAGAGATCTGCGGGCTCTTGATCGAAAAGGCGGAGGCGGGAAAGGTGGTCACGCGATTGAAGGGCGGCGACCCCATTGTCTTTGGTCGAGGGGGCGAGGAAGCGGAGCGCTTGGTGGCCGCGGGCGTGCCCTTTGAGTTTGTCCCGGGGATCAGCTCCATCATTGCGGCGCCGGCCTATGCGGGGATTCCCGTGACGCATCGGGACTGCAATTCGCAGCTGACGATTTTCACCGGGCACGAGGATCCCACGAAAGAAGAATCCGTCATCGATTATGGCGCCATTGGGAAGGCGCCCGGAACCAAGGTCATGCTGATGGGCGTGCAACGCTTGGAAGCGATCACCAAGGCGATGGTGGATGCGGGCGTTTCGCCCGATGAACCGGTGGCGCTCATTCGATGGGCCACCACGGGGCGGCAGCGTACGCTCACCGGCACCGTGGCCGACATCGTGGGCAAGGTGGCTTCATCGGGATTCAAGGCGCCGGCGATCGCGGTGTTTGGCGATGTCGTCGGTTTTCACGAGAAACTGAATTGGTTTGAGAGTCGTCCACTCATCGGAAAGCGGATTGTGGTCACGCGGACGCGGAAACAAGCGGGTTCGCTCAGCGACGGTCTGCGCGTGCTGGGGGCCGACGTCTTCGAGCTGCCCACCATCCGCATCGATCCGCCGGAAGACTTGTTAGGCTTTGCCCGCCTCGTGCAGGACGCCCACACCTACGATTGGATCGTTTTTACCAGTCCCAACGGTGTGGAATCGTTTTTCGACGTCTTCTACAAGATCTACAAGGATGCGCGATCCATCGGCGGCGCGCGGATCGCGGCGGTTGGTCCGGGCATCGAGAAGAAGATCAAGGAATATCATCTCGCGGTCGATCTCATGCCGGAGAAGCGGTTTGTCGGCGAGGGATTGGTCGAGGCCTTCAAGAAAGAAGGCTCGGTGGAAAACCAGAAGATCCTCTGGGTCAAGGCGGAGCGCACGCGGGAGATCGTGGGCAAATCGTTGACCGAGATGGGGGCCATCCTCGATGAGGCCGTGGCCTACCGCACGGTGAAGGAAACGGAAGACGTCTCGGGATCGCGGGCGCGGTTCGAGCGCGAGGGCGCCGACTTGATCACCTTCACGAGTTCGTCCACGGTGGATCATTTCATGGATCTCGGCTTGCCGCTGCCGCCGGATCTAAAGATCGCCAGCATTGGCCCGATCACGTCGAAAACGGTGGCGAAGCACGGGCTGACGGCGGACATCACTGCGGAGCGACATGACATCCCCGGTCTCATCGCCGCGGTAGTGGAAGCACGGGATACCATTGGGGTGTCCGGGTGATCGGAGGGGCCTGCACGCCTGCACGCCTGCACGGCGCCGATTGCTATTGGCGTCGGATTCTGGTAAGGTGGTCGTTGATGCCACTGACCGTAAACATTCCAGATGAGGTTGTTCGGGCCTTCCCCAGCGGGGTGGTGCCGACGCGTCATGTGCTGCAATCGGTGGTACTGGAACTGTATCGTGAGCAAGCTATTTCGGGTGGTAAGGTGGCTGAACTATTGAATCTCAGTCGTCTGGAAGCCGATCGATTGCTGGCGCGGCATGACCTGCTCGCCTCGCCAACCAGAGCTGAATGCGCCCGTGACAGCGAGGTACTCGCGCAGATGCTTGAGCAGTGATGACGGTCATCATCTCGGATACCGGTCCGCTGAACTACCTCATTTTGATTGAAGAAATCGAGCTGCTCCCGCGGCTGTTTGCTGAAGTGGTGGTGCCGTACCCGGTTTTGATTGAGCTGCAACACGAACGGACTCCGGCTGAGGTGAGAACCTGGGTGGAGGTGCTGCCTGCCTGGATCACGGTTGAGCGCCCAGGATCTTCGGCATTGCCGCTTCAATGGCAGGAGAAGCTGGGACAAGGGGAGGTGTCGGCCATGACATTGGCGATGGCACGCAACCTGCCAGTCTTGATGGATGATCGTGAAGCCCGTCAGGTCGCGAAGCGCCTCGGACTGACGACGTTTGGCACGCTGGCGATCCTTGAGGCGGCGGCGATGAGAGGATGGATTGCGTTCCGGCCAGTGGCTGAGCGTCTCAGGGCCAAAGGGTTCTACGTCACAGAGGCGATCATTGACGAGATCGCGCAGCGTTCGATCGGAGGCCAGCGGTTCCGTAAGGCTTTGTTGAGGTTTCCTTGAAACGTGGGTCGGGGGCTGCTCCCAGCCGTTTTTGCCGGGTATTTGCACCAAGAGCATTTTCGCATTCTTCTCTAAACCCTTTTTATGCTTGATTTCTGATATATTATTGAGTATCAGTGCATTTGCCATGCCCAGCCGCTCCTCCCTCTCTGCTCGTGAACGTGACCTGCGCAGCCGCCTTCATCTTCTCCTTAATAACGCCGACAGCTTTCTTCACGGCTCTCTCATCGAGATGGCTCGTAGATGCGGCAATTCAAGGTGCCGCTGCGCCTCCAACGACGATTTCAAACACCGTTCGCAATATCTAGGCCAGACTCGCGATGGTAAGACCTCAATGGTTTACATCCCGAAAAATCTCGAACCCAGTGTCCGTCAGGCGATCACCGATTTCCAACAGGCTCTTGCCTTACTCGAAGAGCTCAATCTTGAGGCCCGCCTGCGACTTGAGAAGAGCAAACGCAAGTCGATCAAGAAAGCGACTCGCAAGAAAGTTGCCCGGAAA
>JANQJH010000126.1 GCA_028281705.1 Verrucomicrobiales bacterium | reverse complement strand
AAGGAAGGATGGCTTTATCTAGCCGTGGTTATTGATCTCTTCAGCCGGTGCGTTCTAGGCTGGAAGCTCGAAGACAATCTGGAAACGTCGTTGGTTAGCAAAGCCATGAGAAAGGCCATGGGCAGCGGAGTTCGGTATCCTGGAGGCTATTTTCATAGCGACCGAGGGTGCCAATATACCAGTACCGAATACCTCGATCTGGTGAAAACCTTTGGCCTGACGTCGAGCATGAGTGCAAAAGGATACTGTTATGATAACGCCGCATGCGAGTCATTCTTTGCCACCCTAAAGACGGAATCGTTTCCGCATCATCGTGAATTCGATTCCAAACTCCACGCCAGACGAACGATCTTCAATTACATCGAGTCGTTCTATAACCAACGCCGGAAACACTCTTCACTAGACTATCACTCCCCCAAACAATACTTGGAAATCTACTTGAAAAACCAAAAACTGACGTTAAACTAACTTGCGCCATAGGTGTCCACTTATTTGGGGGAAGATCACAACCAAGTTCGACAGCCGTACGTTCACTCGCAACCTTCAGAAGGCGGTTTGGCACAGTGCTGAGAAGCACGTTCGTTCCAAGTTGCGTCATCTTATCGCGAAGGGACTTCGAGTCTCCGTTCGCTGCGGTGGTCCATCGAGCCTCGATGGACCGGACGAGCTGGTCGCGGAGGCAAAGCGGCTTCTTCGGTAGGGCGAATCGCGTCTATCGCAGCGTCACTTGGGGGCATCCTTCAGGTGGCGCTTTTTCGTGAGGTGGGTCGCTTGCGGGCGCCCGTCTTCTTGCGGATCGTCTTCTTCTTTGGTGCGGGCTTGATCTTTTCGGCTTCTTCACGCTCCACCCGGATGCGGGCGGGTTCGTGGCGGCTGATCCAATTGGAAAACTCGTCAAACTCACGTCTTAGACTCGGGCTCAGTCCCAGACGGCACCGTCGTCTCCGCGATAAGCTTCGGTGCAGAGTTGCCACTTGAGTGGCCGATGTCGCCCAAAATACGTGGCTAGAAAGACCATCCAGCATGCATCCTCAACCGACCTTGACTGAGAATGAAAGATCGCACACTTGATAGGATCAAAGGCAGGAGAAGTAGGAACAGTGGTGGGCGGGTCGACTCCTCGTTCGCAAAGTAGTCTGATATACTTTTCCCGCCGCTTGCTACAGTGGGCGCTGTTCTTGTAATGCTTTCGTATGGTGAGCGCCGCGCTCGGTTGTCCGGCGATCGTATTGCAGATCGAGAACCCTTCAACTGTCCGATAACGGCCGTTGCCGAAGAGCTATCTGATTTTTGTGCCTAAAGATAATGCTGGTGAGTGAGGAGTTCTCGGATCGCTCATTGATCAAGAGTCTGCAGACTGAGACCGCAAGCGGGCAATCTTTCCCTTCGATAATGCAATGCTGAGGTCGATCAGCTCGCCACTCAATTCTTTGAATTTCTTATACTCGGCGATTTCTGCGCGAAGCTCCTTCACATGCTCGGGCCAGACATGTTCTGTGCGACTCTTCATCTTGTGCGTGTAGCTTAACTGATAGTATTCGCCACGCTGATTCTGGCGATCTCGGAATTGCTTACTGATGCTCCCCGGGCGCATCGGCCCGATCTCCGCTAACTTTATCAAAAGTTTTTCGATTCTTTTCTCCAATGATCTGATTTCTGATGTGCGCATTAGCGTATATAAGCTAACTTTCTAGGGTAATCAACCTATTTCTATGGATCTTTGGTTAGCATGGTGGCATATCGTCAGTCTTCTTCGTCCAGCTTTCTCCAGGACTCGGACTTTCCTCTGGTTTCTTCTCGTCCTTGTTGCTTTCGCCGTTCGAAATGATCTCCTTGGTGTAACAAGTTTTGTGCGAGCTATCGGGCTTTCAAAAGAATGCTATGACCGGTTGCTACATTTCTTCCACAGCGATGCAGTGAAGATCGATCATCTCACCGAGCTCTGGTTCGCCATCGTTATCAAACATTTTCCAGTTTACTCCGCCAATGATAGGCCTGTCCTGCTTCTCGATGGCATTAAGAATGCCAAGGAAGGTCGCAAGATGCCGGGCGTGAAATTTCTTCATCAACAATCCGAGTCTAACACCAAGCCTCAGTTCATCATGGGACACTCTTTTCAGGCTTTCGGCATTCTTTGCCAAGTGGCCGGATACTACTTCTGCGTGCCGGTATGCGCGCGCATTCATGAAGGAATCGTTCGCTCTAACCGTGACAAGCGAACTCTAATCGACAAGGCCAATGAGATGCTCGGTTCGGTCTGCAAGGATCAGCGGTTCGTTCTCCTTGCAGACGCCTACTATGCTAACGGCAAGGTGATTCGCGGCTTGAGGGGCCGTGCCTGTGATCTTGTCACCAGAGTGCGAAGCACAACGGTAGCCTTTGAGCGCGCTCCTGCTGCGAAGAAACGAAAGCGCGGTCGCCCAAGAATGTACGGTCGTGCTGTGAAGCTTCAGAAGCTCTTCGGAAAAGAAGGCTTCGAGTCAAGTCTCAGCCCCGTCTACGGGGAAAGAAATGTTACGATTCGATTCAGATCGAGGGATCTATTATGGCGACCAGCCGGGGCGATGGTGAGGTTCGTTCTGGTGGACCACCCTGAAAGGGGAAGCATCATTCTCCTCACGACCGATCTCACATTGAGCCCCGAAGAAGTGATCCTACTCTATAGCCTGCGTTTCAAGATCGAATTGACATTCAAACAAGCAATGCACTCTGTCGGCACCTTTGGCTACCATTTCTGGATGGCGGAGATGCAGCCAATCAAACGCAGAAACGGTAATCAGCATCTGCACCGAACTTCGGAAACGTATCGCAATCAGGTGGCGCGAAAAATGCGAGCCTATCATGTGTATGTGCAAACGGGAATGATCGCCCAAGGAATGCTGCAGTATCTCGCCATGACCCGTGACGAACTGGTGTGGGCACACTTTGGTACGTGGATACGGACAATTCGACCCGATGTCCTGCCTTCCGAGATGGTGGTATCAGCGGCATTGAGAAACACTCTTCCCGAATTTCTGCAACATGGCGTCATCGCGGCTCCATTCAGAAAATTCGTCCTCGCCAGAATCGACTTCACGCGCACCGATGGCTCACGCTTCGCCGCCTAACTTGCGATTACAGAACTAACCACTCACGAGATAATGAGGCTTCTGATTATAGTTTTGTTGGGAATTCTCAATGAAGGGATGAATTGCGGTGCGCAGGTGTTAGAAAAAGGAAAAACTGAGGCGCTCAAAAAACGCATATGGTCTAGCTTTCCGGACCGTGGTCGATGGTCAGTGTTCGCTGCTCCAATCGTCCGCGGCAGAGGGATCATCCGCTTTCCAAACTCTCATCACCCTCTCTACAGCGTTGGCGCGAAACTCCCCATCCTCGATCTGCAGCGCCCGATCAGCGGCAGTCTCTGGATCGCTGTGGGCCCACGCTTCAAGAATCGAGTTCATCGCATCTCCTTGCATTCGTCCCACCCGCTGACTGGTCAGGTAATCCAATGCCGCACCCGGTTCGTCTTCAGCCCATGCCTTGGCATAACTATCCCAGAAACTTTTTCGAAAGTTCCAAGGTAGCTGGTCGAGCCACGCTTCCATGACCTCCCTCCCCTGGACACGTAGTCTAGGCATGATCAGATCCTCCAATGCCTGGTGCTGAGGCCACTCACCGGAAAGTTCCGTGGCTAACTGGGGCAGCCTCTCCACCATGGCATCTGGATCTCGTTTGGCAATCGTTTCGCAGGCAAAGAGCAAGGCCCAATTTTTCTTCTGCCCGTTCAGGAGCGATTGCGACATGGCCAAGGCTTGTTCCGCATCACGGCTCGCCACCAAGCTCGTGATTTCGCCAGCCAGACGTGGAGTAGCCGAACTCAACAGCGCACCGGCATGCTTGGGATCCTTGGCCATGACGGACGCCAACTGAGATTCCACCTCTGCCGCCTGGGCTTCAGGAAGCTCTAACTCTTCCAGGTAAGCGCTTGCTGCCGCTGCATCCCGATTCCACCACTGGCCTAAAGCATAGCCTAGGAGTCGAGAACGGTAGCGAGCCTTCATAGGAAACTCATAAACGACACCAATAACCGCGATTGGATCCACATCGGCCCATGACCGCCCCACCATTTCCTACGTGCGCTGCGATCGCAGCCCCATCTCATGAGCCCAAGCCACCGCAGCGGCTCCGTCCGCCTCCGCCCAGACCCCAACCACTGGGGCTATCGCAGAATCATAGCCATCGATCGGCCGCTTTGGAAAAGTCGCCGCCAAGTCTCGTGCCCGCGCAAGATCCGCTCTGGCCATCGCTCTGAAGACCCCTGACTGCGCCCCTTGAGTGCCAAGCACATGTTGTCGCATGAGTTCAAAGGCAAGCCAAAGATCCCGTTCAGCTATGCTGGCCAGGTAGCCCCACTCGAGTTTATGCTTCCACGACTCGGACAGATTGCAGTCCACAGACTCCTTTACCGGTTTGCGAGATCGGGCGAAGCGTGACCGCCTCCACGACCGTCCAGTTTGAGAGTCATGCTCTCAGTTTTGTTTTTGGGAGATTATTTCTTATTCAGGTCAGGATTGGGTGGTAGGATGATTCTTCTCTGCCCCTTTTTCAATCGAGGCTGTTCTTTGATCTTGATCAACGTGATCTCGATCACACATGGATCTCGCGTGGTTCGTTTCAATTCCTCTTTTTCGGAGCCTTCTTGATTCGATTCCTCAAGGATGATTGATCGGGGAATCCAATATCTACGGATTTCTCCTTCCTTCATCGGATCAATTAACTTGGCAGAGAGAGAGCCGTCGTTTGGATGATGCTCGAGATAGGGGCCGACCTCAAAGGAACTATCATTTTCCTTTATCGCCACCGGTGAGATCTGATCTTTTTGAGACCATTCCCGTCGAATCATCGAAAGGAAGAGAGTTCTTTTTTCGCGTATGGCTGCTTCGAAGTCGAGCGGGCGACGGCCATTGCCTTTCTTCACAACATGATACGTGATTCCCGATGTCATTTTCACGGCATCCTTAGGCGGATGATCCGGTAGCTTTTCCGGTTCCTCCAGCTCCTGGGCATTCCCGGGCCCCAGAGAGAACACCACCGCGGCGATCATCAAATGCTTCAGCTTCATGAACCCTCATGATATAAACGGCAGCCAGGAACACAACAGTATCTTCCCATTCTTGGCGAACGGGATCATGCCCTCTTCATTGGGGTGCTCTCCGTGGTGGAGATGAAAAAATAGACACCACTACCGCAGAACTGGAAACGCACCCGAATCATCGACCGTTCTTGTCGTCAGGCACGGTCCCGCCAGCGGCGACAGAGATCTTGGGCGGCCTCGGGCCAGGTGGGAAACTGGAAGGTAAATCCCTCGGCTTCGAGGATGCCAGGGACGACGCGCCGGCTCTTGAGAATGAGCTCCGTCTCCGTCCGCATGAAGACGGCACCGATTTCGAGCATCCACTTCGTTGCCGGCAGGCCAGTCCGCGTCCCCCAGGCTTTGCGGAGAACGCGCATGAACTCTGCATTGGGAAGGGGATGCGGTGCCGTTAGGTTGACGGCACCGTCGATGTTCTCGTGATCGATGATCCATCGGATGGCGCGCATAAAATCGGCTTCATGGATCCAGGACACGAATTGTTTGCCGTCGCCCGCGGTGCCGCCCAGCCCTCGTTGCACGAGTCGCAGGAGGGTATCGAAAATGCAGTCACGGTCTGGACTCATCGTCATGGCGGAGCGCAGCTTGACCTTGCGTGTTCCGGGGGTCTCGGCTTCGTCCAGGGCGCGTTCCCAGGAAGCGATTCGCCAGGGAAACTGCGAGGGCGCCGGATCACCGCGGCTCAAAAGGACCACTTCGTCCCCGTCGGCGTGAAACGCTCGCGAAAGGATGACGCCGACCTGACCTGATCCGCCTGGAATGACGGTCTTCATGCTCTTCTCCCAAGTAGGCTGACGAAATCAGCTGCTGTTCGCGGTCGCCAAAATCTGATCGAGGCCATGGACACAGGTGGCAAAAGATCGGGGTACACGACTCAAAAGCGGCCTCAGCGGAGCCGCCCCATCGGCTCGGGACTTGAGGAAGGAGAGGAAGTCCCCTACGATCGACTGGTAGGCGTTTTGGGTGGAGAGCCAGTTGTCGAAGAGGGAGCGGACGGAAATGAATCCGAGGTCGTTTCCGGTGATCTCCTTGTGGAGGTCGCTAATGACTCTCCTGGCTTGGGCGGCGGTTCGGTGGGCCCGGGCTTCTGCCTCAAATTCGTTGGGCAATCTTACGGCGAGACGACGGTCAGTGGTCTTAGTGGAGAGCTGGGCTTGGCGGCCGTCAGCCTTGGTGAAACAGGCGATGCAGAATCTGGAATTGGGTTTTCTGCGGAGTGAGGCGGTGTCGAAATCCTCTGAGTGACAACATAAGCGACAATGTCATATGTGTCATATGTATCACAGATGTCACAGATGTCACAGATGTCACAGATGTCCAACAAGCGCTTCAGAATAGCGGTTTACGGGGGAATGCGCTGGAACCATGGGTTCGAATCCCACCCCTTCCGCCACAGGCTTTTTGTAGGACAAAAATCAACAAACCTAAAGCGGTGCCAATCCCGTCGATCTTTGAGTTGCCTAAACACCTGCAGCAAAACATCTTAACGCCTGGCGTGCAGCTCTCTGCCTCGAGGTGACAATGAAAAAGACAATCGCCTCGGCGCAATTCGATTAGTCTCATCCGGTTGTTTCGGTGACTCCGAGCCTTCTTCGATGCCTCAGAGTTCCATGGCGAAACGCAGAGCTTCTCTCACGGCCCGCAGTTTCTCGTCGGACAGGTGACCCAGTTTGCGGCTGAATCTTGGTTCGGGAAGGGCGCCGATACCCTGGACGTTGGCTACGGATCCACTGCTTCCGCGCATGAAAGGCAGCTTGCCAAGGTCGACTTCGTAGGCGTTGCCTCGGTTCTGCGTGGTGAGGGCACGTAGACATAGAGAACCCGAGGCGGGTCGGGATCCGCCCGGGAGACGATGAGAACGGGCCGATGCTTGGCAGCGAGGCCGAGGTCTGCCAACCAGATTTCCCCGGGAGTTCTAATCTTCATCGATAAGATCGAGGACTTCCTGGGTGACGGCCCGCGAGGGAAGGATGTCGAGCACGTCTCCGTCAGCGAACTCGATGATTTCGTTGACGATGCGCTCGACTTGAGCGGAAGTTTCCCGATCCCAGGTGCCGAGCTTTTCGTCGAGTTTCTCAGCGATGGCCGTCATGAGATCAAAGTAGCGCAACGCCCCAATTCTTTCCAGCGAGTTTCTTGTGGGGCTGGCGGCACCGATATGGCGAAGATCTCCAGATCGAGGGGTCCAGGCCGCGCCGATCTGTCCTTACTGACAACTTAAGTGACAATGTCATATATGTCATGGATGTCATATGTGTCCAACAAGCGCTTCAGAATAGCGGTATACGGGGGGATGCGCTGGAACCGTGGGGTTCGAACGCAGTTCGACCGCCTAGCGAACGAGCTAGCGAGAGAGCCCATTGAAAAAGCCGTAGGCTGAAGCGAAGCGGAAGCCAATCCCACTCTTTCCGCCACAGGGTTTTTGCGAGGGACAACCAAGGGACGGGGTTGGGGTCACTCGCGCCACCTGGGCGATGCTCAGTTCCCCTCGCTGTTGGCGTACTCGCTCAGCAGGCCCGCATGCCGCCGCGCCCTCCCGGCCACTGCTTCGTCATACCCACTCCAGCGATAGTCTTTGGGATCGCTCACCAGACCCGCGCACACCGGATTCAGATCGATATACGGTGCCATCGTCAAAAGCAATCTCTCCGAGATTCAATGGCCGTCAGCTGGCGTCAACTCACTTGCGTCAATTCCTAGGTCAGCCACGTAGTCCGCTGCCTCAGCGCTGTTCTTTTTGAGCCAGTATTGGTAAACACTCGCCATTGCTTTGCGACGTTCTTGATCATCGGTGATCACCCGTGCCCAGTCAAAAGCAGTGCGTTGGTCTGCTCTTACCACCGTCGCTGCAAATTTTCCAATTGCGGCATTGCGGAAAGGCGCCGCCTCATCGAGTTCGCTGAGCCATTGGCCTGCGGCATTAAAGTCATGTTGTGCCCACCTCGAAATGAGATCGCGCGCGTCTTCAGCTTGTTGAAAATCGGAGCTGTTCGAGAGATAGATGTCAGCAATCTCTCCCACGTCTTGCAGATTGGCCTCGATGCCCCGACCGACAACATTTCGCATCAGTTTTCGGTGAAAGTCGTCTGCCTGATCACGGTCGGCAAGGAACTGAATCGCTGTATGGGCGCCCTCGTGATCGGCTAACTGACGGGTATAGGCAGAGAGCGCTTGTTCCTTCTTTGCGCCGTCCTGTAGGTTATCTAGGATGGTGAAGAACTGGTGCTGCTGTCGTTCGTCTCGGATACCTTCGGTCAAGTCGTAGATCACGCGATCGCTTGTCGTCTGTACGGAAGCCTTGCTAGGATCGTTATCGAGTTCGATTTCCTGCCATAACCTCATCGCCTGCTGCAGGTCTCTCTGTGCGATGCCGGTGATCAGGCAACCCAGGTACAAATCTCTTCGTGCGACGTTCAAGTAGAGGCTCTTGTTGTCCAAGGCATTCTGAGAATCCATCTCTTCGAACCAGGCCAATGCTGCTTCCGGATTGTTGCGACCCCATTGTCGCAAGCTTGCTTGCAATGGTATCCGAAGGTTCTTCTCCAAAGCGTAATTGGAAGCAAAAGCAGGCTCTCGACCTGCAAGATTGGCAATCACGAGTTCCGTCAGGTAAGACGCTCCCTGCCCTTTGTGAAGCGGGTCTTCCAACTCTTCCAATACCAATTTCAGTTCCTCCGTCGTCAATGATTCCATCGCTGCCGCTGTTCGAGCCATTTTGGTCTGCTCCTTTCGGCCAAACATTGCTCTATAATCATTGATGAGCCGCTTCATGTTGAGTTTGCCACCAACACGCGGCAGAACGTCTTCCAAGTTCAGGCTTCGATCGACTGGTGGCGAGCCGATGCCATCATTATGTGCTAACAACGACTCCAAGCGCCGATTTTCATCGCGGAGTAGCTCGAATCCCTCATCGTCCTTGTTCCAGGCGCTGAGCTGTTTTTCGAGCGCATGAATCTTGTTCCATTGAAGTCCGATTGGAATGGCGGCCACGAACGCGACAACAGCGGCCATTTTGAGTTTAGTGTAAGCCATGGTTTGAATGGTGTTTGTGATAGCGGTGGTTGTGGTGATGGAGGGTGCGCCGGCAAGAGCACTGCTGAAGACTGTCTGTGACAGGCCGATCGGCGCCGCCTTTCCAAGAGTTGCGGACATACCCGCGGCTAGCGCTGTCGCTGACATGACGATTCCCTTGTTCTGCAGAATCAGGCGAAGTTTCTCCACCGCGCGACGCGTTTGCTTCTGCGCGGCACCAGCGTTCTTTCCGGTTAGCTTTCCGATTTCCCTGAACCCTTTCTTTTCAAAGTAGCGCAATAAAACAACATTCCGGTCGGACTCGCGAAGCTCATCCATAGCGTTGTCGAGATGAGGCATTGCATCTTCCCAGCGAAATTCAGTGCCACCTTGTCTCAATTGTTGTAGTTCTGATAGTTCAGCCATCTTCCGTATCCTTGTATACTCACCGCGCATCGCCTTGGCGGCTTCCAATCTCGTTGTTTTGTGAAGCCATCCAGCCAGGACCACCTCAACTTTCAGATGATTTGCTTTTCGAGCGAGGATGGCGAATACGCGTTGGGTGATTTCTTCCGCGATCTCGTGATTTCCCGTCCGCCGCAACGCACTGGAAAAAACCATTCCGGTGTATTTCTCGACCAAGATGCGAAAAGCCTCTTCGCACCCGTCTTCGCCATATTCCTGCAACAATGTGTCGTCACCCATTTGAGCGATGCATTCCCGTATTTACGTATCGTTACTCCACGAGATCGGGTATTCGGACAATAAATAGCGGGATTTCCGATAAAATTAGGCCTGTCAATGACTCCCGATCGCGTTTTCCATGTTAGTCGCTTTATACAGGGTTCTTGGTAGACATAGGGAGATATGTAGAGGGGTAGGTGCTCGGCCTGCGGACGTTTGGCGTGGAGAACCTTGGTCGAGGCAGTGAAAGTCATGAGCGTTACTGCAAACTACTTGCAGTAGCATTGTCTTGGGTTAACAGGTGATGCAAATCAATTGTATTATGGGCCTTCAATCCTCCAGTCGGAATCTAACTATGCGTTCACCCCAGCAATTCCCAGGCCGTGGGCGTGGCAAGGCCTCCCTCTCCCTCCGCGCGGTGCCCGCACCTCGTCATGGCGGCCCGGACGCACTCAACGGATTGCCGCGCTTGCGTTCGATCGAGTCGGCTAAATTGATCGAACATCAGATGTACTTCTGGGGCTGGGACGTCCTGCATCCGGAGGGAAATCTTCTCATAGCGGCGGGCTGCCGGAGCTTTCATCGTGCGGACTGCCCGCATGCCGTGCGCTGCTACCGGCTCGAGACACCGGCGGCGGTGGTGACCTTGCACAGTACCGGGGTCAGTCTCCGGACGGCGGGTGGATCGCCCGGAGTCGTCTATCTTCGCCCGACCCACCGTCTCTATCACGTGCCGGAAGACACCGTCCCCCTACCTTATGGAAAAGGCGTGCTCCGCTCCATGCGCCGGCTCCGTCCCAACGAGTTCTCGCCGGCCCTTACGGCACTGCTCGCGTTTGTGCGAGCCTATGAGAGGTGGGCTGCACACCGATGGCATCCAGAATCTCGGCTGGCTGCTTGGCGAGAACAGAAATCGTCCGCCAGCAAGGGCGTCCGCTGGCTCAAACCCAAAGATTCGCTGCGCTGGCTGGACGCCTGCCTCGCGGCTCGAGAAGCGGCCGAACCCAATCAATACACGGCCCCTGAGGCATTTGAGTTTCCGGCTCATCCATGATCGAGCCAAGACTGCCAGTGGTTTTCAGGCTCCATGATGAGAACGAATTTCCACATGCGCTTTCAGCCGGACATGTAGGGCGTCACGCCCATCCTGTCGGCTCATCCCCCGAAAAGCACCATGGAGTGCAAAGGCGGCACGCATTCCAACAATCCGCATGTCCGCAAGGCCATGGCTGAGGGTAAAATTCAACACATTGGCTGGGCTTTCGAACGTCCCGGGGGCAAGGGTCGCGGCTTCGGAACCACCGGCGCCCACTTCCATCACACCTGGGATAGCGATGACTGGCGCACGCTCATTCTCAACGCCATCGCCTGGACTACCGGGATCGAGGTGCCGGAGAATGGCGTACCCTCAAAACCAAATCCCGTGAAGGGCGCCGAGTAATGCCGGGGCGGACACACCATTGTTCAGC
>JANQJH010000430.1 GCA_028281705.1 Verrucomicrobiales bacterium | reverse complement strand
GGAGACTTTGTGGATTGAAGAGTGACCATGATAAGTTTGAGGCGCAGGTCGAGTTTTTGGTGAAGGCGCTTCGGGTGGAGAGAGCTGGGGCGCCTGCCCTGGAGCCGAAGCTGGGGAAAATCGCCGAGGAGTGAGGCTCCACGGAAGCCCAACCATTTGGCCAATTTAGCGGGTCCCGACCTCTGCTGACTTGGCGGCCGGCACTCCGAGCAACGTCCATCCGCATTGCGTCCACCAAGCGGGCTCACCCTTGCGCATGGCACTTGCCATTCTTCTGAGCACCCCGGAAATCCGTCTACCTTCCGCTTCCCCGTACTCGTTGATCAACGTGCGTTGCAGGTTCCTGATTTGACGGACGCGCCCTTCCGGATCAACGGCTACCCAGTCTTTTGCCCCGTGGAATGAGGATGGGTCGCCAATCGCATTTTCCCGGGCGGCTCTTGTGGCTGCCTGGAGGCTCTTACTGGATTTGCCGGCGAGTTGCTTGGATCGTCGCTCGCGGGCTTTGTCGCCCAACGGTCTCCCTTTGCTGGCATGGCGCCGAGCCCTCTCGCTCCGACACGCTGGAGAGCATGTAGACTTTTTGTCAGAGGGGGACGCCTTAAACTCGCCTCCGCAAATGACGCAGTTCTTGATCATGTTTGTGCAGCTCCACATCGAGCAGGTTCAGGATAGCCGCCGGCGGGACCACCCCCGACCAGAACTTATCGACGCTTCGCACGCTCTTGTAGCCAAACTTCGCGGCAAACTCCTTCCTAGTCCAGCCGAGGCGCTCAAGCACGGCCGTGAGGCCAGGGCCGTAATCCATCACGTTTCCGTCGTCGTCGAGAATGACCGGGATGCCGTAGGAGCTGGCTGAGTGGTGGCAGGTGATTTCCATCAGGAGCCCAAGATGATCTTGCCGGCTTCCTCTTCACCGATCATCTCGACCGCAGCCGTCAGCCAATCCGCGTCGCTATCGTATCGTCCGTCCAGCCTCTTAGAGACCTCCTCCGGCCATGGGTAGCAGGCCACACCGCGGGAAACGATTTCATCGATATCAACTTCAGCCCATGCGCCGGTGAAGGGATTGATAACTTGGAGTGACTGGGTGGTAGATTCTGTGTTGGTCATGTAATCAATCTGCACTATTTCAGTGCAGATGCAACACCTTTCTGCACTTTTTTAGTGTAGCCCCTGATCTCTGTTCATGTGAACAGTAATCTCCCGGCGTGGACCCGCCCCACTACGCCATCACCTTCGACTCCGAGAACCGACACTGGATTCTCCGCGGCCCCGGGATCCTGTCCGTATACAGGTTCGCAACGCGGGGAGAGGGCGCCATCGGCCTGGTCGGTGCCATCGGAACGGCCCTGTTCACCGGTCGGGACTCGGGAGGGCGGATCCGGATTAAGTTTCGGGGTGAGGTGATCGATCTGAGGTTTGATTCCCAAGGGGAGAGGACGCAGTTTTCGGTGTGACGCTAGTAAAATGCTCTTCCAGTGACAAAGCGCTTTCACTTGATTGGAATCTTTTGTAGAGCGGTAGACGATGAGAATTGCTAACGTAGTCGTTGTATTTTTTTCGCTCTCGGTGGTGGTGCCCATTCGTGCCGACCTTCAAGTAAACTGGCTCGCAACATTGGGGTTTTTCGCCGAGGATGCGGCCGATCCAAATAATCCATCAGTGCCTGGAGATTATATCCGGGACGGCTCACAGCCGGGGGCAGGCGGGGTGATCGCCCGGTTGCTATGGAGTCAGGATAATTCATTCGGGACGATCACCTCAGGAGGAACCGGCACGACCGAACCTGACGATATCGTCCTCAACACTCATCTAGGAGCTTTCTCCCCTTTCGCTGACTATTCTGCAGGCACGACCGTGTACACGAACGTAGCCTTTGGGGAGACGCTACAGAATGGCTACCTAACAGCCGTGATCAACCAGGATTCAGCGTTCGACGTAGGCGACTACTACAATCAGGGCCCAATCGTTTCCGCTCTGCCCTACAATTTCACGGGAGGTGAGCCACCGGTGCAATACGATCATAACACTGGGGACGACGCGTTCTTTGGCGGGCAGCTAGACAGCCAGGTAGTTCCCGAGCCCTCCGCGGGGGGATTGTTCCTCGTGGCGATCGGAGGTACATTGTTGCGGCGCAAGAGGCGTAAGGGCTGGCGCCATTGAGGCTACTGCTCGTCTGTTCACCGTTGTCCCGGTCGGTGAAATCCGCAGCAACCCCTGGCTCTCGTGAGATTGATCTGAGGAAAGCCGACCTGGGAGGTGCTGAACTGCGTGGAGCCAAGGAGATCGCCCGCCTAGGCAAGCCTAAGCCACTGAGGCGGATCGACAATTCCTTGAAAGTGAAGATCTTACGCGAATTCGTAACTTTTTTCACTTTTTCGCGTCACTTTGACCGAAAAACCGCGACGGGGCGAGTAGGGGAGGATTTGGGGCTCCCGCTTGCGGCCCGGGCGGGGGTCTCTTTCTTTTTCTCAGCACCGCGAAAGGAAAATCGTATTAAGAGCCATGGATCCTACACTAGTAGCCGCACTGGTTTCCGGCGCCATCGCTGGCAAGAGCATCCTGAGCGTCGCCGGCTTTCCAATAGACTATGGGAAACACGAAAACGGCATCGTGATATTCACACTGGTGCATATACGACGTTTTCTCACAAGATGACTTCTTATGAAGAACTCTGATTTTCTTGAGAGATGGGGCCTCAGTAGCCTTAAGTTCGACGCAGGATTCCTTGAACGCGAATTCTCACCGAACGATGCCGGCCGCTTGGCTGCGTGGGGACTGTATACAGAGATATCGACACGAGACGTGGCGAGGCTTGACGGCGGTGAATCAACAGAGCGCTCGATTATCGAATCGACATTTTCAATATTTCCGATCACGAGAGATGTAATCAAGAAAAGTGGGCGAGATGCTCAAGATGTCGCAGTTATAGCAATCTCCTTCTTAAATCAAGTTCTGAGACCGTTCACGGCCAAATGGCATAAGAGATATCTCAACTCCGCTTTCACTGAAGAGTCAGTGAAAGCGGAGTTCTTGAGCGACCTTGAGCCGGTTGTTGAACAGATCTCCCGTTACTTGGGAGCCTTGGCGGAAATTGCCAGGGTTGACCACGAAGAATTCTCAACAAAGGAGATTAGCTTTAATGTCACGCCCGAGCGAATACCTCCTAGGGGTGATTTTGACGTTTTTCTTTGCCACAATAATCAGGACAAGCCGCGGATACGAGAGATTGGATCTCAGCTAATTGACCAAGGTGTACGACTGTACTGGTTCAGCGATAATGTGATTTTTGCTGTCTGAGTTTAAGAGACTCCTGGGTGTCTCTCAGGGTTATTTTCTGGCCGCTGGCGCGGCAGTGGTA
>JANQJH010000119.1 GCA_028281705.1 Verrucomicrobiales bacterium | reverse complement strand
CCGCCCTGGCTCACCGTAGAACTGGTGGTAGAGCTTGGGTGGCAAGGTGATGCTCTCGCCCGGCCGCAATTTGACCTGGCCCCGGCTCGGCACGGTGCGCATGATGCCGTCACAGGACACATTAACCGGAGTTTCGGCCAGGCCCGTCTCGTCCGCCGTGGCCCACGCGAGTTCGACGATCAAATTGCCGCCGGCGCGATTGATGATGTCCTCGGTCTTGAACCAGTGGAAGTGCCAGGGCGTGACCTGGCCGTCTCCAGACATCATGATCTTTTCGGCGTAGCACTTGGGATCCTCCGGCTGAGTCACGTCGCCATTGCGCAAGGTGAAGAGGATGAGTCCCTCGGCGTCAAAGTTCCCCTTGCCGAGATTCGTGATGTCCCAGCCAAGACCGCGCTGCCGGATCTCGTCGGCTTCCTTCCCCACCTCCTTCCAGGTCTCGGGTGTCCAGGAGGCAAACGGAGGAAGGTGGAACCGGTGCTCTTGAAAAAACGCCTCCGCGACTCGCAGATGGTGATTGATTTCACTTCGCTTCATGAGAACCCATCGATCTAAACCACACGCCGCACCGGCTCGTCAATTCCCTGGCCGGCCGCTTGGCTCAAGGTCCGTCGTCGATCCCGCAGCGCCCCGATCTTTGCCTTGACCCTCCGATCCGGGCCATCGAAGCTGCCGCCCCATTTTGTAACTGGAAACTCATGTCCAACGATTCTCTCCCCCGTCCGCATTCCTCACAAGTTGTCGATGGCCCCGACCGGGCCGCGAGCCGTGCCATGCTGCACGCCGTCGGCTTCAATCGTGAGGATTTCAAGAAGCCCCAAATCGGGATTGCGTCGACGTGGAGCCAGGTCACGCCCTGCAATGTCCATCTGGACCGCCTGGCCCGGGAGTCGGCCAAGGGCGCGGATGCAGCGGGCGGCAAGTCGATTATCTTCAACACCATCACCATTTCCGACGGGATTTCCATGGGAACCGAGGGCATGAAGTACTCCTTGGTTTCCCGTGAGGTGATCGCCGATTCCATCGAGACTGTGGTTGCCTGTGAGGGACTGGACGGCGTGGTGGCCATCGGGGGGTGCGACAAGAACATGCCCGGTTGTCTCATGGCCTTGGCGCGGCTCAATCGCCCTTCCGTGTTCGTCTACGGAGGCACGATCTTGCCGGGGAATCACTGCGGCGAGGACGTGGACGTGGTTTCCGTGTTTGAAGCCGTGGGCAAGCACGCCAACAAGCTCATCGACGACGAGGAACTCCAGGCGATCGAAGCCTGCGCCATTCCCGGCGAGGGCTCCTGTGGCGGCATGTACACAGCAAACACCATGGCCTCGGCCATTGAGGCCCTGGGCATGAGCCTCCCCAACAGCTCGGCCCAGGCTGCGGTGTCCGATGACAAGATGCGCGACTGCCTCGATGCCGGGGCCGCGGTGGTGAACATGCTTCGGTTAGGGATCAAGCCCTCGGATATCCTGACCCGTGAGTCTTTTGAAAACGCCATTACCCTGGTCATCACCCTTGGGGGATCGACCAATGCGGTTCTGCATTTGTTAGCAATGGCGCACTGCGCTGGAGTTCCTCTGGAAATCGACGACTTTGTCCGCATCGGAGAAAAGACCCCGGTGCTGGCCGACCTCAAACCGAGCGGCAAGTATGTCATGTCCAAATTGGTGGAAATCGGCGGCACCCTGCCACTGATGAAGCGCTTGTTGGCCGCGGGCATGCTGCACGGCGATTGTCTCACCGTCACCGGCAAGACGCTGGCGGAGAACCTGGCGAAGGTGAAGACGGATTACCCGGAAGGCCAGGAGATCGTGCGTTCGCTCGATGATCCGATCAAGAAGGACAGCCATCTCGTCGTCCTATACGGCAATCTCGCTCCGGAGGGCGCTGTGGCCAAGATCAGCGGCAAGGAAGGTGAATCCTTCACCGGCAAGGCGCGCGTTTACGAGTCGGAAGAAGACGCCATGAAGGCCATTCTCGATGGGGACATCGTGGCGGGTGATGTCATTGTCATCCGCATGGAAGGGCCTCAGGGCGGACCTGGGATGCGCGAGATGCTGGGGCCGACTTCCGCCGTGATGGGCCGGGGCTTGGGCGACGAGGTCGCGCTCATCACCGACGGCCGCTTTTCCGGAGGCAGCCACGGATTCGTCGTGGGTCACATCAGCCCCGAGGCCTTTGTCGGCGGGCCCATCGGTCTGATCCAGGAGGGGGATTCCATCACCATTGACTCGCGGGAACGTACGATTCGACTCGACGTGAGTGAAGACGAGCTAAGCCAGAGACGGGCGCAATGGAAGCAGCCCGAGCCGCGCTATACAAAGGGCGTGCTGGCCAAGTACGCTAAGCTCGTCACCACCGCTTCGAAAGGGGCGGTGACGGACAGTGGCCTCTAGGCCGTGGCGTTGCGAATTTCATCGAGGTCTGACGCCGACTTCACCCTGTCCACTTGTTTACCCAGGTCAGCTTGGCCCGTATTTGCAATGTAAACGCAGTGAAACTAAATTGTGACATTCTTTTGAGTTCGGCTTGTTTTCCAACCCCCCGGGTTCAATAATCCCCACCCGTCCCGCCCATGAAGTCTCTTTTCCCTCACGTTTTAGCCGTATCCGGGCTCTGTGCCCTCACAGCCCCTGCCGGAGTCCTAATCAACGAGCTGAATATCAATCCGCCGGGAGGCAACGATTCCGCCTTCCAGTATGCGGAGATTCTCACGACCAATGACGCGGGACAGCCCGAGTCGCAAACCTTGGGAAATGTTAGCTTGCTCTTTATCGACTCCAACGGCGGCAGTGTTGGTGTCGTCGAGGAAGCCCTTGATCTTCAGGGTCTCACCACCGGGAGCAACGGCCTCTTGCTCATCGGGATCGGCTACGACGAGGGCCCTCCAACCGAGCTGTGGACCTTTGCTCCGGAGACGACGGTGGTCGACTTTACCGCGCGCGCGGGAGCGGGAGGCGCGGGGGACATCGGTCCCAAGGGAGGGATGACGGCCTTTCTCGTGGAGGATTTCACCGGGAATCCGGGGGACGATCTCGATGGGACGGATAACGGCCAAATCGGGCGTGACGACCTTTACGGGCGGCTCCTCGACAGCGTGGGCTACGGAGACATTCCCTACGAGACCGGTCTTGCGGTGGATTTCTCCCCGGACAACCTCTCCCGGGTCAGCGGGGAGACTCGGCAGAACTCGACGAGCCCTTGGATCGGCGGCGACTTTCTCAACACGGCGGGCCCGGCTTCGCTAACGTTTAGCGAAACGTTCGGCGACTTCACCGGTACCGCCACTCCCGGGGCGCACAATCCGGCGCCGCCTTCGCAAAACCCCATCAGAATCAACGAGGTGCTGGTCAATCCGCCGCACGAGGACCTCAACGTGGAGTTCCTCGAATTGATTTCCACCACCGGCGGCATCGCCACGACGAACGGTCTCTGGATTCTCATCATCGATTCCGACCGCGACGGTGCGGTCGGTAGTCAAGGCGGGACCGTTCTCGAAGCCTGGAACCTCGATGGACGGTCTACCGGGACCAACGGCCTCCTGGTGTTGGGGAACAATTACCAGCGCTCCGCCAACCCGTGGAAAGACATCATCGACAAGGGCACCAGTCTTTTCGATCCGGACAGCTCGGGCAACGATTCCGGAAGCTCCAGCATGGGTGACGGCGACATTCGCTCCAACTCGGCGCTTTCGATTCTCATGGTGCGCGATTTCAACGGGACGGTGAAGAGCGATCTCGTCGACGGCTCTGATATCGATGAGGATGACGATGGCGTGATCGACCATCGGCCCTGGGATACCTCCGTCGGTGATGAGGGGATTCTCGATAGCGTGGGCTTTGATCATCTGAACGACGCCACGGGCGAAGTTTGGTGGCCCACCTACGCTCTGGGCGATATCACCCAGGACAACCTCGCCCTCGCCGAACCCGATTCGCTGGTGCGGGATCCGGCCAAGCTGGAACCCAATCAAGGCGCGTCCTGGATGGGTGGCGATATCGGCGGTGACAGCACCACGGGAATCGCCTACCGCGTGGGTGAGAGCTTCGGTGACTTCACCACGCAAATTTCGCCTGGCCAGCCGAACCCGGCGTCCACGCCGCCCCAGGAGATGGTCGTGATCAATGAAGTGCACCTCGACCCGCCGGGCGAGGATTTGAACTTTGAGTACATCGAGTTTCTCAGTCCCACGCGGACGTTCACTGCCCTGCAGGACCTCACCTTGCTGATTGTTGATGTGGAAGGGGCCAACACTGGCGAAATCAAGAACGTGGTCGAACTCCGAGGGTTGTCCACCGGGGGCAATGGCTTGATGATCCTGGGCGATAGCTACAACGATCCTCCCGACGTTCACCCTCACATTCCCGCCGGCGTGCATCGCGAGGATTCCGCCGGGCTCAACATCAACGAGCTGGGTCCAAACGGGGGGCTCGCCATCCTGCTCGTAGAAGGGTTCTCCGGTCAGAAGAATGACGATCTCGATGTCGATAACGATGGCGTTTTCGACGTGACGTTTTGGGACAGCATCATGGATTCCGTGGCCTTTGGCGCTGAGCTTGTCGAGCAGGACTTTGTCGCCAACTTCAATTTCGTCGGATTCAACCCGGATTCGTTCTGTCGCGTTCCCGGTGACTTCCGGCCTTACAATGTGGATGCCTGGTATGGAGGTACCCTTCCCGGTGACGTGCAGACCTCGGTCGTCTACGGCGAAACCTTTGGTCCCTACGTCGGAGAGGCCTCTCCGGGACGCTTCAATCTGGCGGGCCCTCGCCGTGAGCCATCCATTCTGCTCAACGAAGTGCATCTCAACCCTCCGGGGGATGACGACAACTTCGAGTATTTTGAATTGATTAGCTCGACGGGCGGCCGTCAATCGACCAACGATCTCTCTCTGGTCGTTCTGGAGAACGCCGGTGGCAACGTCGGTGAGATTCTGGAGGTTTGGCACCTCGATGGCATGTCGACGGGCTCCGACGGCCTCCTTCTCATTGGAAACAAGTATACCCCGAGTCTTGGGACTGAGGAACTCCGGGAGGGCTACTGGGATCGCAGCCTCTTTCCCGATCGCATCCCGAACACGCCCTTTGGCGATGCGGTGAACGGCTCGGTGTCTTCGGTAGGAGATCCCATTGATCTGGGCAACAATAACATTGGTCCCAACGATTCCTTCACCGTCGTCTTGGTCGCACGCTACACCGGTGAAGTCGGTCAAGACCTCGATGTGAACAACGATGGGGTGTTGGACGTGAACATCTTGCCCTGGCAAAAAACCGATAGCCTTCCCGATGGCATCATTGATGGGGTGGGATTTCTCAGTTTCGATGACATCATCCAGGAGTTCGACGGGAAGGCGTTGGTAGCCGCCGATCTCAGTCATACCTATGCTGCCTTGCAGACCTTCCAGCCTGACAATGTTTCAAGGCGGCCAGGCAACTTCACGGCCAACGATCCCGAGGCTTGGTTTGGCGGTGATGTCGCCGGCGATCAACCCGATGGACTCGTTTTTGGGACCGATTTCTTCGGCATCTCCGATGAAAAAGCGGCCACGCCCGGCGCGCCCAACGGCGCTACAGGCGGATCGCCAGACGACGACACGGACCACGACGGCGCCACTGATGGCGAGGAAGCCATCGCCGGGACGGATCCCCAGGATCCCTCCGACTTCTTTCACGTGACGACCGCCGTCAGGGACGCCAGTGGAACCACCCTGACGTGGACCAGTGTCACCGGAAAGTCTTACACCGTGCAGTATTCCACCACCTTGGCGGCGGATTCATGGATCGATATTACCTCGCTTCCCGGCGACGGCGATTCGGCGACCTTCACGGACAATGATCCTGGCAGGCAGGGCGCTCCCGAAGGCTACTATCGGATCCAGGTTTCTGCCCCGTAGACTTGGCTGGGCTGGTCAGCGCGCGCAGGGCGTGCTATGGCCTCGTGCATGGACGCCATCCCCAATCGTTTCCTCGACCGCGTCATCATCGTCACCGGCGGCGCGGACGGTATCGGTGCCGCCGTGGCTTCTCGCTTGGTGCGCGAGAGCGCACGGGTGACGATCTTCGACCGCGACGCCGATCAGAGCGGAGAGGCCGTCGAACGATTGAGGAAAGACACCGGCCGGGAAATCGACTCCATTGTCGGCGACGTCAGTGACGAGGCTGCCGTCGAGGAGGCGTTTGCCAAGGTGAAGGCGAAGCACAGCAAGATCGACGCCGTGGTTCATGCGGCAGGCATCGTCGGGCCAAACGCCACCAAAGCGGCCGATGTCAGGGTGGAGGACTTCGACCTCGTGTATCGAGTCAATCTGCGTGGCTCCTTTCTCGTGGCCCGCGCGGCCATCCGCCAGATGGAGCCGGAGGCCTACGGCCGCATCCTTCTTTTCGCCTCGATCGCGGGCAAGGAAGGGAATGCGGGCATGTCTCCCTACTCCGTGACCAAGGCGGGCGTGATTGGTCTCGCCAAGTCACTGGGGAAGGAGTACGCCGAGAGTGGCATCACGATCAACGCCATCGCCCCCGCCGTGATCCGCACCGCCATGGTGGACGGCATGGAAGCGTGGCAGGTGAACTACATGACGGAGAAGATTCCCATGAAGCGCTGCGGGACGCTTGACGAAGCTGCCGCGATCAGCTGTTGGTT
Organism: Verrucomicrobiales bacterium; assembly: GCA_028281705.1. Taxonomy (GTDB): domain Bacteria; phylum Verrucomicrobiota; class Verrucomicrobiia; order Verrucomicrobiales; family DEV007; genus JAACDM01. The sequence continues at coordinate 7,159 of JANQJH010000119.1, read as the reverse complement.
GGTCTCCGAAGAAGCCAGTTTCTCCACTGGGGCCGTCTACGATCTCTCGGGCGGGCGAGCCACCTATTGACCAGCGAGAGGTTATCCGAAAGGTCTCACGAGTTCTATAAGGATTCTTGACATTAAAGCTTAGAGAAACTTTTATCGTTGGAGGCGTGTGCCCAGGTGAATGGCTTTACAACTCAGATTTTTTCAACGGCAGCTCCCTCGCTACAAAGGTGTTCGATGGTCCCAACTCGTCCTGGCCCTCGGACCTCTCCACATCTGTAAGGTGGCGCTGGAGCCGAAGCATTTGAGGAACGTCAACGAAGACACCAGGGCGCCTCGGCCCCGGGCCGCTGAGTTCCAGTCTGATCCTGACGTCTCGTCGTTGGCCGACAAGGATCAGGAGACTCCCATCCCCGTACGTCGGGTCGAACTGCCACCGCTGAAGGATCCGGGCGTCCTCTCCCAAGGGCTACCCAGCCATCGCCATGGTGGGCACCAATCGTTACCGCTACCTCCATCACCAGCCGGGAGATCATCCGAGCCGATCGCTCCGTCGCCCTCGCCCTACCTCGATGATGGGGAGCTCGATCTCCTGGCCAATCTTCTCTGTGAGAGCGGCCTCGGATCTGACTTGGCTCGCCGTCCCAAAGATCCCCACCACTCCCAAGGGCAATACGGATCGACACCGGCGAATCCACGTTCGTGAATCAACGGCGCGAAGCGAAACGAGCTAACCGGACTCGAATCTCAGGAGTTTCTCCAGAACGACCTTGGGCGAGGGCATGTCGCGAAAGAGGAATCCCCACTCCTGGAAATAACGGGAGCCCTCGAGTTGGCTGGCCACGGCTGGATCTTTGGCCAGCTTGCGATCGACGCCGAGCAAGAGGGAGGGATCCTCGGGCATCGGTTCCAACTGATCCAAACGATGCCGCAGGGGTGCTCCGTGCCACGGATGAAACAGCTCCAGGGCGATCTGTTTCCCCGACGGATGCTTAAGGACGAAATCGGGGAAGCCGTAGGCATCCCCAGGCAGGAGGATGAACTCTCCGGCGGGGGCCAGCGCCCATTCCGTCTCCTGTTTCTCGAAGAGCTGGGCAAAGTAGCGAATCTCCTCCGGGATGTGGGCCAGGAAATGGCCTGAGTAGGGGCGCAGGCCGCCATCCTGATCGAGAACGAGCCGCTTCGGTTTCCGGTTTCTCAAGTGAATCTCGGCCTCCAATTTCCATTGCTGCAGATGCAGGACCGCTGGAAAAAAGGCCGCCAGACTCAACCCGTACTTCTTCGTCTGCTGGAAAAGGCTGAGCGGTCCGTCCACCGTGATCTTGAACGCTCCGGATTTGGTTCGGCCGATCTCGGCCAGGAGCTGGTGAAAGCGGAGGTGACGGAAGAATTGTCGCCAGGCCTTGGTTTCCTGCTGGCGCGTGGTGATCGTGAGCGCATTCGAGTGGAGGAGCAGCCACTGGACCAAGGCGCAATTGTAGCGATGGATGAGGCGCTCGGGCGAGAAGGAGCGAAACCGGACCACGGGTTGGTTCTCCGGGAGGTCACTGAAGAGATGTTTCGAGAGCGCCTCGGCCGGCTGGTTCCGGCTCTCGGCCACCGCGAGGCGGTAGGACTCCGGGTCCTCAAAGCGCTCTCGTGAGAGGAGGCCGCTCGTTTGCAGAAAGAGTTCATGTCGCCACGCCATGAGATCCTCATTGGCCGCCGTTTCAAATTCGACCCGGTCGAAGAGGAGCTTCTCGAACCCGCGCGCGAGGATGCCACTCACGGGGGCGGCGTCGATCAGGAGCTTGCTCTCCTCTTCCAGCTGCGATCGCGTTTTGCCCTCGGCGACTCGAAAGACGCCCAGGAGATTCCCGGCCAACTGGCGCAGGTTGGCGTCCTCCGGATCGATGAAATCCGGCTTCACCTGGTTGCCCTTGAGCTTGAATCTAACTAAATCTTTCGTAAGCACGATGCTGGCGCCGCCGCTGGTTGACGTAGAATTCCCCGGTGTCGCGAGCAACCAATTCGTAGAGAATGGCTTCTTTCCCGGCACGGGCCCGCAGTACGCGCCCGAGCCGCTGGACATGCTCGCGGATGCTCCCGCTCCCGGAAACGACAATGGCGATATTGGCTTCAGGGACGTCCACCCCCTCGTTCAGGACCTTGGAAGTGACGAGGATCCGATAGGTTCCGGCCCGGAAGGCATCGAGGAATGCTTTGCGCTCCTTGATCTTCGTCTGGTGCGTCAGGACCGGAAGGAAGAGGAGCCGTCCCAGGCGGTAGGCCATCTCGTTATCCTGGGTGAAGATCAAGATACGATCCTCCCGGTGCTCTTGGAGGAGCTGCCAGATCGTGGCTTCCTTGCCCGCCGCGGCCTGACTGAGCCGTTTCTGGGCGAGGTAGGATTGAAAGGCCTGGCGCCCTTCCTGGGTGAGGCTGGATCGATAGATGAAGGTTTGCCATCCGCGGGGAGATCCCATGTCGATCCGCTCGGAGCGGAGAAAATCGATGTAGCGCCCCCTGGCCTCTTCATAGGCCTCCCGCTCCTCCTCCAAGAGATCGATCTCGATGGTTTTGACGACGTAGGGGGCCAGGGTGTCGCCCTCAAGCTCATCGATGTGGGCCGAGTAGCACAAGCCGCCAAGCCACTCGAACAGCTGGGCTTCTCGCCCATCCGCCCGCTCGGGCGTCGCCGTGAGTCCGAGCCTGAAGGGGGCCAGGGTTGCCAGAGCGGTGAACTGGTACTGATCGCTCGGCAGGTGGTGACATTCATCGTAGATGACGAAACCGAAGGCGTTTCCCCGATTGGTCGCATGAATCAGAGCGGAGTCGTAGGTGGCCACCGTGAGACGCTCAATCTCGTGGCTCCCTCCGCCGAGGGCACCGATGGGTTCATCAAAATGCTGCCCCAGGACATCGATCCACTGGTGCATGAGATCGATGGTGGGCACATGCACCAGCGTGGGACGCTCGGTCAGGCTGATGAGGAGCACGGCCAGCACGGTCTTTCCGGCGCCGGTCGGGAGGACGACCACTCCCTGTTGCCCATTCGCCATCCAGGCGTCTCGAGCCGATGCCTGGAAGGGCCTGGGCACGATCGTTCGCTTGAGGGGCAGGGCGATGGGTTCAAACTGCCGGGCGTGATCGCGGAGCGGGACCTTTTTCTCCCGCAGGGCGAGCACCAGTTCCCGGTACCGCCACGCGGGAGCCCGGTGCGTCAAGGTTCGCGCGTCCCACTGAACACCCGGCAGACCGGTGTGTTCCTCGGCGAGATGGCGAATGACCAAGGTCCCCTTGTCGAAGGCGAGCTCAGTCGTGGGTTCCGGCTTCATGGTATTACCAGCGATGACGCGGCGGTGGCGCTTGCGGCGGCTGTATAAACAAAGAAAGCCTAGCTCGCGGAGAGCTAGGCTTTCTCAAAAAAACTGGCTAGTCGCCTTTAGTCGATGTTGGGATCGCTGGGCGAGATCGGGAACAGCTCGCCGGGAGGAACGATGCCACCGCTCGGGGCGATCAAGTAAACGGGTGCCGGCAGGGCGTAGACGGGGAACTCGTCCTCGACTTCGACGTCCACGGGCTCTTCGTAAGGCTGCTTATCACCTTGCTTGGAGCTGTCGTGCTCGACGTATTCCTGCTTGGAGCTTTCACCGAGATACTCCTTGTCCTGGGAGGCAAAAACCTTGTTCAGCACTTTCTCGATCGTGGCCGCATGAGCGGGGGCCGAAGCCACAGCGCACTCGGTGATCGTGGCAGTTTCTTCGGGGAGGGCCTTGATGGCGGTCTCCACGATGGCCTCGATGAGAGCCTTCTTGTCGGCCGCATCGGCACCCGTGGACTCGATGACTTCCTTGACGATTTCGCAGGCACAGGAGGATTTCGCCTTGAGGGCGATTTCCAAGGTCGCCGTCACGGAGGCGATCTCACTGTTCGATGTCATGCCGCTCGTCACCAGCTGAGCGGCGCCTTTGCAGCTCGTCTCGTCGCTGAGCTTCTCGACTAAATCCGCAGCGGACGCCTGAAAAGCCATGGCGAGGGCGGCGATGGAGGTTGTAAAAATCACTTTCTTCATGCTGTCGTTTCCTCTGAGATATAAAAAGTTGGTTGAAGGATAGGGTAAGATTGCGGGCTCGCGCAAGCGAATTTCCCATCTATATCTTCGATAAATCGCGATTCGACCAGTTTTTTTCGATCCGAATTCGGATTCGCAGCGCGATTTCTCAACGAAGAGTGACATCTTGGTCATGATCGCCTTCTTTTCTGGTCGCCCCTAGGCCTCCCTTGAGCTAGAAACACTTATGGAATCTCACGACGTGATCCGTTTGGCCTTCAAGAAGTGCGGGCCCAAAGAGATTGCCTCCGAGATGGGTCTCTCGCTCTCGCTGGTCTACAAATGGGCGCAACCGAACACCGAACTCGGGAGCGGCAGCCGAAATCCCCTCGATCGGGTCAATCAACTCCGCGAATTGACCCAGGACACGGGCCTGGTCCAGTGGCTGTGCCAGAAGGCCGGGGGCTATTTCGTGCGAAACCCCCGGAGCATCTGCGACGAAGGCTTTGAGGTCGTCCCGGCCACGAACGAGATCGTCCAGCAATTCGCCGATCTCCTCTCCACCATCTCCAAGGCTGCGGTGGACAACTCGATCACCGACGACGAGTCCGAGCAGATTCGGGCGGTCTGGGAGCATCTCAAGGGCTACGCCGAGGGTTTTGTCCGCTGTTGCGAGGAAGGGGATTTCGAGAACATCCCCAAACCGGGCGACGGGCGACGCACCTTTTCGAAGTAGGCTCATCGGCCCCACGTTCCGCCCTCAGGGGGGCCATTCACTGATGTGGTCGTTTCACTCGGGGATCCGACGTAATGTCGTTCCGTTTCCGAGGCTTCAGTACCCCGTCTCTCATTCTGCGTCTCCAGACTCCATCCGTTGATCATTTTGCCCCAAATCATTTTGCCCAACCATGCGGTATCTTCCGGAGAATTTAGTACCCCGTCCCTAATTTTCGCGTCCCCGTCCCTAATTTTCGCGTCCCTAATTTTCCTAATTTTCGTGTGATAGGGCGGTCGCCCCGGCTGCCACTCTTTCCGGACGCCCTCTGTCTAGAGATCGAGCTTCGACCGCCCCGGATCGTAGGGTGCTTTCAAACTGGCCACGGCCTTGTGATCCCGGCCGTCACATCGGATGGCGAAGCCGCCCTCGCGAATGGCCGCGCGGACATCTTCGGGATGCCGCACGTAACCCAGCGCCACGCCGCGGTCAAGGGTCGGGCCAGTGGCGGCCGAGGTGGTGTAACCCACGATCTCCCCGTTCTGCAGGATGGGCTCGCTGCCCCAGAGTTGCGGCTCTGGATCCTCCAGGACCAAGGATACGAGGCGTTTGCGCAGTGGGCCGGCCTTCAGTTCCAGGAGGGCTTCGCGGCCGAGAAACTCCGTCTTCCAGTCCAGGGCAAATGCCAATCCGGCTTCCAGGGGCGTGTCGTCCGTGGAGAGTTCGTGGCTCCAGGCGCGATAGGCCTTCTCCAAGCGCATGGCATTGATGGCATAGTGCCCCGCCGGTTTCATGTCGATGGGATCGCCGGCCTCGATCAAGGCGTCATAGATGATCGGGATGTCTTCAAAGGAGGCGTGCAGCTCCCAGCCGAGTTCTCCCACATAGGTCAAGCGCAAGGCGCGTGCGCGACGTCCGGCGATCTCGATTTCACGCGCCGTAGCAAAGGGAAAAGCTCCATTGCTGAGAGACGTCTCCGTGACTTGGCCCAGGACCTGGCGTGCCTTCGGTCCCATGACGCTGACCACGCCCATGGCCGTGGTGACATCGAGGAGTTGGGCATCTTCAGAGGGACTCACATTCCGTTCAATCCAGTCCCGGTCTCGCACGGTTTGCGTCGTGGCCGAGACGATGTAGAATTCATCCGGGCGCAGCCTAACTAGAGTCAGGTCCGATTCAAACGTTCCTCGTTCATTGAACAAACTCGTGTAGACGCATTGGCCCAAGGGCACATCCACGTTGGCCCCGCACAATCGCTGCAGCACTGGCAGAGCATCTTCCCCGCGGAAGAGATACTTGGAAAAGGTCGACTGATCAAAGATGGCCACGTTCTCCCGGCAGGCGCGCACTTCGGCGGCGACGTGAGGCGCCCAGTTTTGTCTCTGGAAACTGTAGGCGGCCTTGGGTTCCACCCCTGGAGGGGCAAACCAATTGGCGCGTTCCCAGCCCATGGAAGAACCGAAAGCGGCATTTCGCGCCCGCAACCGATCGGCCAGGGGCGTCCAACGCACGCCGCGGGCGGTCTCCATTTCCCGGTTGGGCCAGGCTAACTGATAATGGAGCCCCAGGCATTCCTCCACCCGGGCGCGGAGATAGGCCCGGTCATTGTGAAAGGGGAGGAAGCGGCGGATGTCGACCGACCACAGGTCCATGCTCGGCGCTCCGTCCTCGAGCCACTCCGCCGCCGCCTTGCCGGCGCCGCCGGCGCAGGCGATGCCCGTCGAGTTGAAGCCCGCCAAAATGAAGAGACCGTCGACCTCGGGGGGCGGTCCCATGAGGAATTGGTTGTCCGGCGTGAAGCTCTCGGGGCCGTTGACGAACTTGGGAAACTGCGCCCCTTCCAGGGCCGGAATCCGATGCTTGACCGCGGCCAATGGACTGGCAAAGCGCTCCCAGTCATCTTCCAGGAGGCCGAATGAAAAATCGTCAGGAATGCGCTCCACCATCCAGGGTTTGGTCCGATTTTGAAAGGCCCCCACCTTGATCGAACCATCGTCGAGGGTGCGAAAATAGATGGCGGCATCGGGATCCCGCCCGCAGGGAAAATGCCGCTCGGCACCCTCGATGGGCTCACTGAGAACGTAGTGGTGTTCCACAGGATAGAGCGGGATATCGACGCCGATGCCCAAGCCTAACTGACGCGTCCACATCCCGCCAGTGAGGATGACCACCTCGGCCTGGAGTTCCCCGCGGTCCGTGCGCACGCCGACGGCGCGATCGTCCTTCATGAGGACTTCTTCCACCCGTGTCTGCTCCGCGATGATCGCGCCCCGGTTCCGGGCTCCCAGGGCCATGGCGATCGCGGTATGTCCTGGAATGACCCGGCCGTCGTGCGGCAGCCAGACGGCGCCGAGCACATCGTCCTGGCGAATGAGAGGCCACTTTTCGCGTGCGGCATCGGGGTCCAACATCGTCGCCTCCAC
>JANQJH010000427.1 GCA_028281705.1 Verrucomicrobiales bacterium | reverse complement strand
GTTCCCAATCCCGGTAGGTGGTTCCGTGGCACTGAGCGCAGAGAAGGGCTGATTGCGTGTAGCCTAGCGGAGTGCCATCCCGGGCCACGAGCTTGTTGCGATCCGTGGGATGGTGACAGTTCACGCAACGGGCATTGACCCCGTGGTTCAGATGAATATTCTGGTGCTGCAGGAGATTCTCCGATCGTGGCGTGGAATCGAGGATCTTGTGACAGTCCATGCAGGTTCGCTCAAACCCATTGATCAAGGCAATGGGCGGATCGGTGAGAGGTTTGAAGCGAGGCGAGGAATCCAGTTCTTCGAGCGAGACGTCGGCTGCCGGGGGAACGGGGACGCCGCCGCCGAGAGGGAGGAGGACGAAGGCGAGAGCTACGAGGAGGAAGAGGCCGCTCAAGACCCAGGAGACGATGTGATCGAGTGGGCTCAAGACCCGCTGTAATGCCGTCTTCTGTCCGTCCTGTTCCTCTCTCACGCCTTCTCGCCCTCAGCCATTCGGTGTCTCATGGTATCCGTGTTGATGATCACTCCCACGGTGGTGGGCCCGGCCGATCCCTGCATACCGCTTCTTTACGATGATTGTGCAGATCTTGGTCGACGCCGGTGCAAGGCGGGATGAAGGCGGTCGAGGGGCGTCTCGGAGAGGCTCCCGAGCGACTGGGATCGCGCGATTTCGGAATTGCGTCGCAGAATCGAATCCCCTAGGGTAATTCACCCCCAACACTTCTGGTATCTATGAAACGCAGTCTGCTCCTCGTTCCTGCCCTGGCCATCCATGCCTACGGCGCACCCGTCATCTCCGAATTCATGGCGGATAATTTCTCCAAGCTGGAAGACGACATGGGGAATTATTCTGACTGGATCGAAATCCACAACCCCGAAGGGGCCGACGTGTCGCTCAATGGTTGGTCCCTCACGGACGATCCGGATGAGTTGAAGAAGTGGACCTTTCCCAGCCAGGCGAGCTTGTCGCCCGGTGAGCACATGGTCGTCCATGCCTCAGGGCTCAACGTCGGGACCTTGTTTGCCAGCGTCTACCACACGAATTTCTCACTCAACGACGGCGGCGAGTACCTCGCGCTGGTGAATCCCGCGGGGGAAGTGGTTTCTGAGTTCGGCGAGGAGTATCCCAAACAGTACACCGATATTTCCTACGGGATCAGCAGTTCGGACGTGGGCTACCTCTCGCAGCCGACTCCCGGGGCGGCGAACAAGCCGCAGATTGGCGCGCCTCTGAGCAAGGTCCAGTTTTCCGGAGACGGGAAGACCTTTTATGATTCCATCGAGGTCGAACTCACTCACGAAGATCCCGAGGCGGAAATCCGCTACACCCTGGATGGTTCGGAGCCAACGCTATCGCTCTTCAGTCCGGCGACACTCTATGAAGGGCCGATCACCATCGGCTCCACGACGCGAATCCGAGTCCGGGCTTTCAAAGACGATCATCTGCCGGGGAACATCTCCTCCAAGGTCTTCGTGCAGTTAGGCGAAGACATGAAGGATTTCGAATCCAATCTCGCGCTCTGTGTGCTCGATTCGTTCGGGACGAACATTGATAACAAGGACAAGTCCCAGCTTCACGAGACCGCCGCGGTGTTCATCGATGTGGATAACGGAACGGGGATGGCTGTTCCCGACGGTGAGGTCGACTGGTCGGGCCATATCGGAATGCGCCGGCGCGGACAGAGTTCGCTGGGCTTTGCCAAGAAGCAGTATCACTTCGAATCCTGGGATGAGTTGAACCGCGATAAGGCAGTCTCCATTTTTGGCATGCCGGCAGAGACGGACTGGATCATCCACGCGCCCTACGCCGACAAGACTTTGATGCGTAACTACCTCACCTACAATTGGTCACGCGCCATGGGGCACTACGCGGTGCGGACGAAGTTCATGGAGGTTTTCTACAATCCAACGGAGGGAGAGCCGGTGACGCAGGATGATTATCGCGGCGTCTACGTCTTCATGGAGCGGATCAAGAGGGATGGGGATCGCGTCGATGTGGAGGTACTCCTGCCCGAGCACGACAGCGAACCCGAGATCACGGGTGGCTACATTTTCCGCAAGGACAAGGAGGATCAGAACAACATCACCATTCGCACGTCGAAGGAGAACCAGACGCTGCAGATGATCGAGCCGGAGTTTACCCTAACGGACAAACAGAAGGATTGGATCACGGATCACATGAACGAGTTTGAAGAGGTGTTGCACGGGGAGAACTCGGCCGATCCGGAAAATGGATTTCGCAAGTATGTCGATGAAGCCAACGCCATCGATAACCATATCCTGGTTGAGATCACGAAGAACATCGATGGCTACCGCTTGAGTAACTACGTCTACAAAGATCGCGGTGGGAAGATGAATTTCGTGGCCTGGGATTACAATCTGTCCCTGGGGAATGCCGATTACCTGGATGGCTGGAAACCGACCGGCTGGTACTACAAGCTGATCAGCGCGAATCAGTATCCTTGGTACAAACAGATGTTCGAAGATCCCGAGTTTACCCTTTCCTACGCCGATCGCTGGTATGAGCTTCGTCGGGGGATGTTCAGCACGGATGCCCTGATGACGCAGATCGACGAAATCACGGATTACATTCGGGACGGTGCGGATCGCAACTTTGTGCGGTGGAAGCGACTGGGCGTGTACGACTGGCCGAATGCACCGGGATTCCGGGACCGCAAAACCTACCAGTCGGAGGTCGATTTCATGAAGGACTGGTTGACCGACCGCGTGGAGTGGATGGATGAGCAGTTCGAGCTGCCGGTGAGGTTCACCCCTCAAGGTGGCGAGTTGTCTCCGGGAACGAAGCTGACGATGGAGAACAAGATCAGCCTGTTCAAGCCGCGGCCGGGCAAGATGTACTACACGTTGGATGGGTCTGATCCGCGTCTGCCGGGCGGTGAGCCGAACCCCGAAGCCCTCCTCTATGAGGATGGGGTCACGCTGACGAGTTCGGGCACGGTGAAAGCGCGTCTGTTGCTGAACACCGGGACCTGGTCGGCGATCAATGAGGCGACCTTCCTCGTGGGGCAGCCCGCTTCGTCGGAGAATTTCCGGATCACGGAGATCATGTACAACCCGGGTGATCCCACGCCGGAAGAGGAAGCCGCCGGGTTCACGAACAACGATGATTTCGAGTATCTCGAGCTGCTCAACACTGGAGCGGAGACGATCCAGCTTGTCGGTGCGCAATTCATTGACGGGATCAACTTCGACTTTTCCGATGGAGCGATCTTGGCTCTCGAGCCTGGCCAACGCGGGCTCCTAGTCGGCAACCTGGCTGCCTTTGAGATGCGTTACGGGGAGGGATTGCCCGTGATCGGAGAGTTTGCCTCCGGCAAGTTGAGCAATGGCGGCGAAACCTTGAAGCTTTTGGGCGCTGGGGGCGGCGAGGATGTCATCCTCGAGTTTGGGTATGACGACGACGAGGAATCGAGCTGGCCCACGGCAGCTGATGGTGAGGGCTACTCTCTCGTTTTGGTGAGTGATACCGGATCGTCCAACTTTGCCGAGCCGAGCATGTGGAAACCGAGCGACCGCGCCCTCCCCAACTTCAAACAGGCG
>JANQJH010000370.1 GCA_028281705.1 Verrucomicrobiales bacterium | reverse complement strand
TAGGAGAGGGGGATTTCGAGGTTTTCTTCCACGGTCAGGTCATCAAGGAGGTGGAACCGTTGAAATACGAATCCCACGTAGCGACGATTGAGGGCGATGCGTTCCTTGGGTTTCAAGCGGTGAACGGCGTGCTCTTCCAATTGGTAATCTCCTGTCCACTCGTGATCCAGCATGCCCAGGATACTAAGCAAGGTCGATTTCCCGGCGCCGGACGGCCCCATGATGGTGACGAACTCCCCGGGAAAGATCTTGGCGTCGATGGCGTCGAGGACCCGTGCCTCGCCGGCCTTGGAACGAAAGATTTTTGTGAGATTCTTGAGCGTGATCGTCATGTCATGGATTCGGCTTTTTGAGGCGCGGGGGAGGGAGTGCCGTCGCCCCATGCCCTCGGGAAATGTATGTCGAGCGTCTACGACGCAAGGTCCGTTCCACGAAAGCTTGCCGTCTTAACTTGTTTTGGACAAGTAGGTTACGGGAGAGGCTGTCTGATCACTCTGACCGATATTGTCCAACATCGGAATGGCATTGTCCGCAAGCGGACAATCAAACGGGGCTACCGCAGCTTGCCCAGGTACCAGTCGACGAGATCCGGGCCCCAGAAGAGGTAGACGACAGCTCCCATAGCGAGGTAGGGACCGAAGGGGAGTTGTTTGGCGGGTTCTTTGCCAGTGCATTTTCCCAAAAGCCAGACCGCGCATCCGAGGAGCGATCCGGCAAAAAGGCTGAAAGGCACGGCTTTCCACCCGAGAAAGGCACCGACACAGGCTTCGAACTTGGCGTCGCCAAAACCCATGGCTTCGCGGGACATGACCACGGAGGAAGCATTGCCGTGAAGATGCTTCACGGATTCAATGTCGATGCGTCTGTCGTCGATGAGAAAATGATCGAAACAAAAGACGAGTTCCTCGAAGGGGTGTGACTCGTCGTGATCGATGACGATTTCACCCTTGGTGAAACGCAGCCGGTCGGAATCGCGAAAGAAGATGTCGTGCCAGGGAATCTTCTCATCCTCACCGATTTCGAGAATGGGATTGGGTTCGCCTTCGTGTTCGGATAGGGTCCAATCCTGCTGTCCCTCGAATTGAATGGAGCGCCGGCCAAACATCAGTTTGCCGACGGAGATGACGCCCCAGAGCAGGCCATAACCGATGAAGGCGCCGAAAATGGACCAGCCGACGGCGTGGAAATGCCTGCCGAGGAACTCTGATCCCATGAGGGTGGGCACGAGGGCGGTGGCGATGATCCCGGCGGCGGCGCCGCCAATGGTGAGCACGTTGGGAATGATCATGTGCTCGAGATCGATGAAGGTGGCGGAGATGAAGAGGCTGATGAGAACCCAGTAGGCGATGGCCGTGGGCCAGGTGGTTTGACTTCCGAACTGCACCCAGACCCAGAGGAAGAGGACGGCGGTGAGAGCTTCGATGGCGGGGTAGCGCCAGCTGATGGGTTGCTTGCAATTCTGGCATTTGCCCAGGAGATAAACCCAGGCGAGGACGGGAATGTTGAGATACCAAGGGATCTGTTTCTTGCAATGGGGGCAGAAGGAGCGATTGGGTTTGTGCACTTGGCAGTCCTCCCGCGGCAGGCGGTAGATGACCACATTGAGAAAACTCCCCACGCAGGCTCCGAGCACGGCGGCGGTGACGGTGAGAAAGAGAGAGAGGAGTTCGGGAGTGGGAGGCATCTGTCTGGCGGGGCGGATGTTGGCCGTGCTTAAGAGACTGGCAGCGGCGACTTTGTCAATGGGGGTTGACTATTGAGGTGGGGGCTCGATGGCTTTGTTGAGAAGGAATGCAGATGATGGGTTCAGAGATGAGAAATGCCGCCCTCGAGGTGGTGCAGACGTTGCAGGAGCAAGGGTTTCAGGCCGTGTTCGCCGGTGGCTGTGTTCGCGACGAGCTGTTGGGACGCCAGCCCAAGGACTACGACGTGGCCACGGATGCCGCGCCCGATGCCGTTCTCACGCTTTTTCCGAAGGCGATCACCGTGGGGGCCCATTTCGGGGTCGTCCTGGTCAAAGTCCAAGGGCATCCCATCGAGATCGCGACCTTTCGAACGGATGGTTCCTATGGCGACGGGCGCAAACCCGATACCGTGACCTTTGCCACCATCGAGGAAGATGCATCGCGTCGAGACTTCACCGTCAACGGCCTTTTCTTCGAACCGGTGACGGAGACGCTGCTCGATTTTGTGCATGGGCAAGAGGATCTCCAGGCACGCGTCCTCAGAGCGATCGGCCAACCCGGGCAGCGCTTTGAAGAGGATCATCTGCGGCTCTTGCGGGCGGTGCGCTTTGCCACTTATCTGGATTTTGAGATCGAGCCGGGGACTTGGGCGGCGGTGCAGGCCCATGCCTCGTCGATCACGCGGATCAGTCCCGAGCGGATCCGCGACGAACTGGACCGGATCTGGGTACATCCGAGGCGGGTGCGCGGATTTGATCTCTTGGTGGAGTCGGGATTGATGGAGGCGGTGTTGCCTGAGATCCTCGCGCTTCAGGGTTGCGAGCAACCTCCCCAGTGGCATCCCGAGGGCGATGTCTTCGTGCACACCAGGATCATGTTAGAGATGCTGCCGGATGAGGCCTCGCTTCCCTTGGTGCTTTCAGTGCTCTTTCACGACATCGGGAAGCCCGCGACCTATACCTACGACGAGATCGATCAGAGGATCCGGTTCAATGGGCACGATCAGTTAGGAGCCACGATGGCGGAGGAGATCATGAGGCGCCTGAAGTACTCCAATGAGCTCATCGAGGCCGTGGTCGTGGCCGTGGCCAATCACATGGTATTCAAGGACGTGCAAAACATGCGCGTGGCCAAGCTCAAGCGGTTCATGGCCCGCCCGACCTTCGCCGACGAACTCGAGCTTCATCGGGTCGACTGCGCGAGCAGCAATGGCCTCTTGGACAATCACGCCTTTTTGCTGGAAAAGGAGGAGGAGTTCGCCAACGAGCCCCTCATTCCGGAGCCGCTGGTGAACGGACGCGATCTCATCGCCCTCGGCTGGAAGCCCGGGCCCGTCTTGGGCAAGATCCTGCGCCGGATCCAGAACCGCCAGTTGGAAGGCACGCTTCAAACCAAGGAAGAGGCTCTCGATTGGGTTCGGAAAGAGGGCGAGGCGGCGATGGGTGAGGATTCCCCATCGTGATGCGGACACTTGGTTTTCGATTCTGGTGTATATTGGCCCCGAAAGGCGCCTTCATGGCCGTGGTTCGTGCCGTTTCTGAGAGCAAAAAGGGACCGGCGGGACGTCGGTTTCACGTTGGGGCGAGGCCAAGTCAATCGTGGGACCGGCGTCTCGTCGGTCGTGAGGCCCGTTTCCCCGTCCGATAGGCTGAATCTGCGCAGTGGCGAACAAAATCCACGCGGAGTTTCGCCCTTCTGCCTTGTGTGCTAGCATGGCGCCCCGAATGTCACCGAAAGAAACGAGAACGAAACCAAAGACCCTATCGTGTTCGCCCCCAATGACCCAGCCATGACTGCTCAAGCACCGCTCACCAGCCGCCAGCGCTTTCGCAATGCCTGCGGGTGCCAGTCGGTGGATCGCCCGCCCATCTGGATGATGCGGCAGGCGGGTCGGTCCTTGCCCGAGTACCGGGCGGTGAAAGAGAAACACTCGTTTCTCGAGATCGTGCAGACGCCCGAGCTGGCCACCGAGGTGACGCTGCAGCCCATCCGGCGCTTTGGCTTTGATGCCGCCATTCTCTTCAGCGACATCCTCGTCGTCACCGAGGCCATGGGCCAGCCCTACTGGTTCCGCGAGCAGGGCGGAATCGCCATGGATTTCGCCGTCACTTCAAAAGAGGACATTGGCCGGCTCGATGCCGAGGGAGTCCCCGATCGGCTCTCCTACGTCGCGGCGGCTCTGAAGATGATCCGGAGCGAGCTGGACGAGGACAGGGCCCTTCTGGGATTTTCCGGCTCACCCTGGACACTGGCCAACTACATGATGGAGGGCGGCAGCACGCGTGAGTTGTCGGCCGCGAGAGAGTTGTTTTACACGGAGCCGCGGCTCTTTGAGGAGCTGATGGAGAAGCTCACCCTCGCCATCACGGAGTACCTGCAGATGCAGATTGATACCGGGGCCGTGGATGCGGTGCAGATTTTCGACAGCCACGGCGGTGTGCTGGCGCCCGATACCTTCGAACGCGCCTCGGGACAATGGATTGCCCGGATCATCGCCGGCTTGAAAGGGGACACCCCGGTGATCGTGTTCTCCAAGGGGACCCATGGGTGCTGGGATACCTTGGTGAACACCGGGGCCCAGGTCCTCGGTGTGGACTGGACGGTCCGGCTCGCGGACGTGAAGGCGCTCCTCCCGGAAAACGTCGCCGTGCAGGGAAATCTCGATCCGCTTGTCCTCAGCACCACCCCGAAAGTGGCGGCGGCGGAAACCACCGCCATCCTGGAACAGATGCGTGGCAGTGGCCGCGGCCATATTTTCAATCTGGGGCATGGCGTGCAGCCGTCCTCAAGAATCGATGCCATTGAGGCCGTCGTCTCCACCGTGAAGAATTTTCGATGAGCAAACTGACAGTCGACCTCGACCTGGTGCAAAAGTACAATGTTCCAGGCCCGCGCTACACTTCCTACCCTCCGGCGACCCATTTCACCGAGGAGGTGGATCGCGGGGCGTTGATGGACGAGATCAAGCGGAACGGTCAGTCCGATCGCGATCTCTCGCTTTATTTTCACCTCCCGTTTTGTGAGACCCTCTGCTGGTTCTGCGGCTGCACCACAGTCATCACCAAGGACAAGAGCAAGAGTGCGCTCTATCTCGATACGGTTGAGAAGGAAATGGATCTGATGGGCGGCCTGCTCAATCCCGAGCGGAAAGTGGTCCAGATTCATCTCGGCGGGGGCACGCCTACGTTTCTCGAGCCGGACGAACTGCGGCGGCTGGGAGAGATGATCCACTCCCGGTTTTCCGTGGCCGACACGGTTGAGGCCGGTGTCGAGATCGATCCGCGGCGGCTCACCAAAGAGAAGATCGTGGCCTTGCAGGACGCGGGATTCAACCGGGCGTCGATGGGCGTGCAGGACAACAACCCGGTGGTCCAGAAGGCGGTGCATCGCATCCAGCCTCTGGAAATGACGGCCCAGGCGATCGATTGGCTGCGTGAATGCGAGTTTCAGTCGCTCAACGTCGATCTCATTTACGGACTGCCGCATCAGAACGTGGCTTCCTTTGAACAGACCCTGGATGAAATCCTGGCCTTGGATCCGGACCGGCTGGCCATCTTCAACTACGCCCACGTCCCCTGGATCAAACCGGCGCAGAAGATCCTCGAGAGAGCCACCCTGCCGGCGCCGGAGACGAAGCTCGAAGTGCTCAAGCTCTGCATCGAGAAGTTGACCTCCGAAGGTTACGCCTACATCGGCATGGATCACTTCGCCAAGGAGAACGATGAACTGGCCGTCGCGCAGCGGGAGAAAACCATGCAGCGGAATTTTCAAGGCTACAGCACCTTGGGTGGGGTCGATATCCACGCCTATGGGATGTCCTCCGTTTCCCAGGCGGGCGGGGCATACTGGCAGAACCAGAAAGAACTGCCCGACTATGAAGCGGCCCTGGAACGTGACGAACTGCCCATTTGCCGAGGGTATCTCCTCACGGAGGACGACAAGAATCGGCGCCAGATCATCATGCGGCTCATGTGTGATCTCGGTCTGGACTACGCCGCGATGTCGAATCAGTTAGGCGAAGATTTCGAAACTGCCTACCAGAGCGAGATCGAGTCCTTGGATGACATGGTGGACGACGGCCTGGTCACGAGGACATCGACGGGAATCGGCGTCACGGATGTGGGGCGGCTCCTCATCCGGAACATCGCCATGCGATTCGACGGCAGCCGCGTGCCCGCCGAAGGGAAGGAACCGCGTTTTTCCAAGACCATATGACGCCGTCGGTGGGCATCATTGGCGGCGGCATCACCGGATTGACGGCCGCCTTCCGCCTGCGGCAAAAGGGCATTCCCGCCGTTGTCTACGAAGCGGCCCCGCGGGCTGGCGGGGTCATTCAGACGGTGCGCCAGGACGGTTATCTAGCGGAATGCGGTCCCAACTCGATCCTGGAAACCTCGCCCAAGATCGGGGATTTGATTCGCGATCTCGGCTTGGAACAGCGCCGCTGCGATTCGAATCCGGAGGCGGAGAATCGCTATTTGGCCCGGGACGGCAAACCCGTTTGCTTGCCGAGTTCGCCCCTGGGTTTTCCCACGACCAAGCTCTTTTCCCTCGGGGCTAAACTGGCATTGATCAAAGAGCCGTTTGTTAGGCGCTGTGCGGAAGATCGCGAGGAGAGCGTGGCCGAATTTGTCCGCCGCCGCCTGGGGCAGGAGTTTCTCGACTACGCCATCAATCCCATGGTCGCCGGGATCTATGCCGGCGACCCGGCCAAGCTCTCGGTCAAACACGCCTTTCCCAAGCTGCACGCCCTGGAACAGAAATACGGTTCCCTCATCCGCGGTCAGATCCTTGGAGCCCGGGAGCGCAAACGCCGCGGCACGGTGTCGAAGCAGAACGCGGCCAAGCTTTCCTTTGACGAGGGCCTGCAGGCACTGACAGATGCGCTCGGAGAAACACTGGGGGATGGGCTTCGCCTCGATACACCGGTGACGAAGTTAGACCGCGGTGCCTCGGGTTGGACCCTGAGGCGAGGAAGCGGGGAGGGCGGCTCCGAGATAAACGGACACGCCGCCGTGTTTCTCGCCCTGCCGAGTTACCGTATCGCTGACCTGGAGTTGCCCGGCGGAAACGAAGTGGATCATCGTCTCCTGGCAGAGATCGAATACCCGCCAGTGGCCAGTCTCGTCTTGGGCTTTCGCCGGGAGGATGTGGCCCATCCCTTGAACGGGTTTGGCGTCCTCATCCCCGAGGTGGAACAGTTCGATATCCTGGGGGCCATCTTTTCCTCCACCCTCTTCCCAGGGCGGGCCCCGGAGGGTCACGTGACCCTCACTTGTTACCTGGGCGGCAAGAGGAATCCCCAACTCGTCTCTCAGAGCGTGGAGGAACAGATCGCCGTGGCGCGGAAAGATCTTCAATCGCTGCTCGGCGTCACGGGTGAACCGACCTTTGTCCACTATCACGCTTTTCCCAAAGCCATCCCGCAGTACAACGTGGGCTACGGGCGTTACAAGAAGTTGATGAATGATCTGGAAGCGGCCCATGACGGGCTCTTCCTCGGCGGGCACTACCGCGACGGCATTTCCCTGGCCGATTCCATTGTCGCCGGAGAGGAATCCGCGGAGCGCATGGCGGCGTATGTCCGGGGAGGAAATCAATCATTGAAGAAGTCTGCGATTAGTTAGCGAACGAAGAAGATCATCATGAAAAAGAAGGCTGTTCTCCTGGTAAACCTTGGTTCCCCTGATTCCACGAAGGTGAGCGACGTGCGTCGTTATCTGCGCCAGTTTCTCATGGACGGGAAAGTGCTCGATGCGCCGGCACCGATCCGTTTTTTCGTCGTCAACGCCTTGATTCTTCCCCGCCGCCCCCGTCAATCGGCCGAGGCCTACGAACAGATTTGGCTTCCCGAAGGTTCGCCTCTCATCGTCACGAGCAAGAAGGTCCAGGCACTCTTGCAGGATCGCGTCGAACTGCCGGTGGAGCTCGCCATGCGCTATCAGAATCCCTCCATCGAGTCCGCCATCGCGAGTCTCAAGGAACAGGGAATTGAGGAACTCTTGGTCATCCCGCTCTTTCCCCATTATGCCATGTCGAGTTACGAGTCGGCGGTGGAGCGCGTCAAGGTGGTGGCCGGTCGCGATGCTCCGGGCATGGATCTCACCATCATCCCGCCCTATTACGAGGACGCGGGTTACATTGAGGCCCTGGCGGCCAGTGCCGAGGAGTACGTGGCTCGAGACTTCGATCACCTGCTCTTCAGTTTTCACGGCATTCCCGAACGGCACCTGCGCAAGTCGGACACCACGGGCTGTCACTGTCTCAAGGTGGAGAACTGCTGCGAAGTGGCGAGCCCGGCCCACGCCACGTGTTACCGGGCCCAGTGTTTCAAAACGATGCACGCCCTGGCGAAGAAACTGGGTGTGAGCGAGGACAAATACTCCGTCGCCTTCCAGTCGCGTTTGGGCCGCGATCCCTGGCTCACGCCCTACACGGATTTTGAGATCAAGCGCTTGGCCGAGGAAGGCGTCTGCAAGATCCTCGTCATCTGTCCCGCCTTCGTCTCCGATTGTCTGGAGACGATCGAGGAGATCGGCATGCGAGCCAAGGAGGATTTCGAGGAGGCGGGAGGGAGTGAACTCACCTTGATCCCGTGTTTGAACGAGCATCCGCGCTGGATCCAGGTCTTGGAAGAGATGGTGGGGGATTTCGCGGGGTGATGCTCTGGGGAGGGGAACCGCAGATTTCGCAGATTGGCGCAGAAGAGGTGGATCGGTGATCAAACTAACTTCCAAATAGCCGAGGGACTGAAGTCCCTCCCACATTCTGGGAAAGTGGCAGGGACTTTAGTCCCTTCATTATTTAGGAGATGTGACCCTGACCATGCGGAATTCGTCCTGAAGAACGAAGGGACGAACGAGCTCTTGCTGTTTGTAATCTGCGCGCATCTGCGAAATCAGCGGTTCCCTCTGGCTGTTAATCATCGGGAACGCCCCAATCTCGTCCGGCCGCTGATGAGATTGAAGATCAAGATCCCGCCGCCGATGATCAGGGCTAGCAGCACCACCAGGATGTATTCCACCACGGGAATGCGCAGCGTTTCATCCAGCCGGGACGTCCCGCGATCGCTGTAAACCCAGGCGACCCCGAAGAGGTAGACGCCTCCGAGGAGGAGACGGATGGTTCGCGACAGTCCGATGCCGTGCATTTGGGTGACGATGAAGATCCCGGCGAATCCGAAGAGGAACATGGGCCACAAGGTGGGGCCCTGGAGATAGGCCACGACCGTCCCGTGAATGAGGACCAAGAACTCCAGGGTGAAGGTCCAGTAGCGGTTGGTGTGGATGCGGGTGAAGAACAGGCTGCCCTGCAGCATGATGAGCAGAGTGTAGAGGAAGCCGGAGAGATGGCTGGGACTGGCGTGCATCGGGTGGTACCAGAAAGTGTAGATGATGGCCCAGGAGAAGACGTAGCCGTGGTACTTCCGGGCGAAACTTGTGATCTGTCTTCCGATGGGGATCTTCTTGCCAAAGAAGAGACCGCGCCGCTGATTCTCCATCAGAAGCACCCAAACCAGAAGAAGGATTACGGAATACTGCGGGTACATCGGCGGATGATCCTGGGCCAGTCCGTCGTACCAAAGATGAGTTTGGAGGAAGTGGAGCAGAACAAATCCTGCGTTGATGCCGAGGGCCCAGAGATTGACCCGATGGAGCCCCGTGGTGTATCGCCTCACCTTGGTTTGGGCGTGGTAGATCAGATAGAAGATGGCTAACTGATGGATGGCATAGAGCCCCCAGGCACTCCACCAGCCGATCAACGTCTTCTGCGGTAACTTCCAGTAGTACCAATGATAGCCCTGGTCCGGGAGGAAGGGGATGGATTCGAGGCGCCCGCCAAACAGCCAGATGACCGCGGTAAAGAAAAAACAGAATCCGATCCCGATCCAGAGAGCGATGGTGTCTTTCCGCTTCACCTTTCGATCCATCTCAAAAAAACTTAAACTCAAACGTAAACTTCAACTTAAACTCACAGTCATCCCATAGCACCTAACTGAATAAGGTAAAAGGCTGGGATTTCCGCGGCAAACCTGCTACAGGCAGGTCAATGAAAAAAAGAAAACCACGT
>JANQJH010000103.1 GCA_028281705.1 Verrucomicrobiales bacterium | reverse complement strand
ACACACCCTACGGGACGAGGACCAAGATCGCGGGAAGCCTGGACGTGGATTTCGGATTCACGGGACACTGGCACCACGACGAGAGCGGGCTGAACCTGGCGGTGTATCGGGCGTATGATTCGACTTTAGGCCGGTGGCTGAGTACGGATCCGATCAGCGGCGCAGAGTTGTTGCCTGAAGGTCCCAATCTATATAGCTACGTAGCAAATCAGCCCACGAATGCTATCGATCCTGATGGACGAACAGGATGGGGATTCGCTGAGGTTGGGTGGGAGGTTCACAAAAAGAACGGTCGATGGGTGCATGAACAAACGAGGCCAGATCCAAGAGGTGCGGCCGCGCTTCGCTATGCAGCGCAACGGGCATTTGGAATAGAAACTGGAGCCGGTATAGGCCTAGTTGTATCCGGTCAGCCGCTCCTCAAAAAGCCAAGAGTGCTTGGAGGCTCACACGCCACATCGCCAAGCGCAAGGTTTTACAATAGAGTCCTTGGCAACAGACGATTTCCAGGCAATCTTCGTCTCTGGGCGCCGACGAATAACAATCCAGTTGCCCGGACTCGAAGCGTAGCGCGCCTTGCGGGCAGGTGGACGCCTATCGTTGGGTGGCTTCTCTTGCTCAATGACGTGAAGGAGTTTGGAGATTGTGTTGATGAATATATGGACAGAAATGAATGATTTGTGTGATTCGGACTTTAGAGCAGTAGCCGACTTTATTGAAAGAGTAACAAAGTATCCAAAGGAGCGTGTGAGTATGGACACAACGCTACTACAAGATGTAGGTATCGACGGAGAAGATGCTGAAGAATTCTTCGTAGAATTTGGAAGGAGCTTTTCGGTTGCTCTCGATGAGCTTGATCTCAGCCTGCATTTTGGCGGAGAAGGCTATCCCGGCGGAACCATATTGGCGCTGCCGCTCCTATTAATCCTGCGAATACTTGGTCGAGAGGCGCGAAAGCCTGATGGATTGAAACCGATTTCCGTAAGTACACTCGTAAAAGCCGTGAAGACGAAACGTTGGATTGCGCAGTAGCGCGCCTGATTGGTGGCGATACCACTAGAACTCTACCCAAATGCAATCAAATACACATGGAAAATCTAGGAATTTGATAGAATATATTCACATCCTGAAAGGAAATAGATTTTCCAATTCGGGTTTAGACTAGACTAACATATACTATGCTCCCGGGAAGATGCTTGATCAAAAAGAACGCCGCTTGGTAATTTGACGCGAATCTTGATCGTATTGCCAGATGATGGGATTTAGAATATCCGCGCTTCCAGACACACCAACGCTGATCTATGGAGAACACTGCCAATGGTGCCGGATCGAGATTGACGAGTTCGGAGCGTTTCGCCGCCCCGATTGATTACTGGGGCATTGCTGACTATGAGCGACAATGGGGCAGCACGATCAGATCAATGATTGATGGTCACCCTAACGGGCACCTTCTCTCAGCCATGAGAGATCCTCATGTGGCCGAGTTTATTGCGGTTTACTCCTTGTATCGCGAAGGAAACAACATCTTCGTTCAGAATTAAATCGCGTTTTGTCAGGGCAATGAGTCATCGATATTGTCCGGCAGCCTGTTGGGATTGATTGGACCGCGGGATACAAAGTCGGACGATGGACACGAGATTTCGGAGTGGCGAGTTTCCTTTGAGCGATTTGTTGAGGCATTTTATTCTCAAGAGGCAACCTGAATGGGACAAGGTAAATTCCGCGAGCCATAGGAAACCCACAGGCAGAGAACCCGTCGACTATTGAGGAAGAAGGGGACGGCATTTCAGCAGCGTCGAAGGGGCCTCTCGCCAAGTCGCCAAGCCGCAAAGTTCCAACCTCTTTACGACTTTACGAAATCGCTGGGGCCCAATAACAACGGGCCACCAGTCCAATTTCACGCAAACGAACGAAACCTTTGCGACTTTGCGGCTTTGCGTGAGGCTCCACTGTCCACTTGAGTGGAGCGTTAGAGAAGGCAATCAGAACTCACGTCTTCCGCAGCTGCGTCCAGGCAAAGCCATAACTCACCACGCACCAAAGGAACAAGATCGCCATCCCAAACGAAGCGGGCCGCACATCCTTGTAGGCGGGCTCGATTTTCCGGCTCGTCCCGGCCCCCGGTTCGATCGGAGGAATGTCCTTTTTCCAATCCTTGATCCGCAGGTTCTCGAACGGCGTGGCAAAGGCGGTCCCGGAATTGAGTGACTCCATCTGCCAGTAGAAACTGGTATCGACGATCTTCTGCGCCGCCCCGCTGGGGGTGATCGCCGAGAAAGCGCCCACCATCCGCTTCACCCCGGCGCTGAGGGCGCCTTCGTCCTCCGGCCGCCAATCTTGAAGGGGAAACACGTAGCCGGCCAAGAGGATCTGCGGAATGATGATGAGAGGCACGGCGAGGGCGGCCTGCGCCGGCCGCTTGGCCCACGAGGAAAGGGCTAGACCGATCAGGCTCGACGCCAGTGCCGTGAGCAACATGGCGATCAACTGCCACGGCACGGAGCCCGGCAGCCCATCCCAGTAGAGCGCCAGACCGGACGCCGCCTCGGCCGTGCCCGTGCCCGTGTCTCCGTCCGCGGAGGGAGGCGCCTTGATGCTTCGCGTGATCTCATGGACATTGAGGCGCAGCACGCCAAAGAGCAGGAGCGCCTGGAGACACGAGATGCCCCCGGCCGCTACCACTTTGCCTAACAAATAGGCGTTCACTCCCAGACCCACCATCTTCTCCCGGGAGAAGATCGCCCGCTCCCTCACAATTTCCTGGGCGGCATTGCTGCATCCAAACCAGAAGGTGGCCACGTGGGCGAGAAACAACTTTGTGATGGCCGCTCCCTCATCCACCGCGGCCAGCGTGATGAGCAAGCCGATGATGAAGGGCTGCCCCAAGAGGAGCATCAGGTTCTTCGGGTCCGCTAACAGAATCGCTATCTGGCGCGACAGGAGATGCTTGATCGCCCGGACCGTACTTTTCTTCGCCGCCTCGCGCTCCTCCAGCGCAGCATTCGCTTCGGCCGACTCACCCATCGGGGAATCAGCGAGGGCCAAGGCGGCGGATTGCACCCATTTTTGCCCCTCTTCGTCCAACGTGGTGTAAACCTCGCTCAGCCGGTCGACATCAAAATGGGATCGGGCGCGGGTGGAATCTCCCTGAAAGACTCGGCACCCGTGGTAGATGACGGCAACGCTATCCATGAGAAAAACGTTCTCCAGAACGTGCGTCGTACAAATCACGGTACAGCCGGACTGCGTCAGGCTGCGCAGCGTGCTCATGAGCTCAAACTCCATGCCGGGATCGAGCCCCGAGGTCGGCTCGTCGAGGAAAAGAATCTGCGGCCGGTTGAGAAGCTCCACCGCCACACTGACACGTTTCCGCTGTCCCCCTGACAACTCGGTGAGACGCTTGCGCGTGTGGTCGATATTCTTCTCCGGCCGATAGAGACCCAGGCTCTCCAGAATCTTGACAATGAGCTTGTGGATCTCCCGGTCACTGGTCCAATCGGGAAGCCGCAGATAGGCGCTGTAAGCCATCGCCTCCCACACGGTGAGTTCCTCGTGCACGATGTCGTCCTGGGGCACGTAACCCATGAGCGACCGGCAGTAGCTCAAATTCTCGAAGAGATCGACGCCATTGACCAGCACCTGCCCCCCTTGGAGATTCTCAATGCCGCTGATGACTTTGAGCAAGGTCGTCTTGCCGGATCCACTGGGCCCCAGGATGCCGATGAATTGCCCCGAGGGCGCATCGAAGGAGGCGTCCTGGAGCACTTTCGTCTCTCCGTAAGCCTTGTAGATGCCGGTGGCATGGAGCTCCGCCCCCAGGGTGCGCGACACACCGACGAAGGAGCGGCCATCAAAGCGCAGATTCTGAGACCCGATCTGCAGGTAATCACCAATGATGAGGTCCTCGTCCGAAAAAAGCTGCCCGTTCAACCACGACGGTTCGGTGCCGCGATCGCCGACACGAAATCCCTCGGGAGCCTCCTCGACCAAAACCTGAAAGGCGCCGTCCGGATAGTCGGCAAACTCCTCGCTCTCCAGGGGCACACTGCAGGAGGGCCCGCAGCCAATGGTGAGCCCATCCTCCAACGGGATGGTCCCCACCAATGAAGGCGGCAACATGGGCTCCGCCTCGGCGGGAAAGAGTTCGTGCTCGGGCGCATCCAACTCGATGTTGAAGGGCCCAAATGTCAGGATATCCCCGTGGTCAACGGGAACGGCCTCGGTCACCACCTGACCATTGATATAACAGGGAAACTCCGCCTGCAACGGGGCAAATATCACGGCGATGCCGTCCCAGGAAACCTGACAATGATGCGGCGCCATCTCCCTGTGGGCCAACCGAACGTGCTGCGCGTGCTCGACGGGACCCTCGTGGCTGCGCCCCAAGGTCAAGGGGATGCCACGGACAAGCGGATAGGTCGCTTGATCGTGAAGAAAGACGATCTTTGGCTGCGCCGACATCGTGATACCTGATACCTGTCAATCAAACAATGCTTCCCGATACTGAGCAGGGCGCCGGCGCGATCATCAAGGGTTCGGCGGTTTGAAGAGCCAACACTCGGCAGCTCGAGCCGTTTCAAAATCGTCGGAAGGCTTGTTGGGAATCACGACAACTCTCTTGCGCGCCAAGGCCGGTGAAATGTTCCACTCCTTGATCAACCAGTCTTCCACCACCGCCTTGAGACTTTTGGCCCGTTCCCTGATGATCACCCGATTCGCTTCATCACCACCGATCTTGTCGGCAAAGCCGGCGACGACAAAGCGCACGTCCTGGTTCGTCACCCAGTCGTCGAGATCCATGGCGTTGAGCTGACTCTCCACTTCCGCTTTCTCCACATCCACTTTCCCCAGGGCAAAGGTCACCGTGACGACGGGCTTGACGTATTCAACGGCATTCTTCTCGTTGAGGTGGAAGAGATAGCCGGCAAAGCGTTGGTACTCGTTCAAGGCCTCGTCTCGCAAATGGCGCATATCAATATTGCCCACCCGCTTCTTGATGTCTTGCAGAAGCTTCATCGCATCCACGGACTCTTCCTCTTCCGTTGGCGGCTCAGCGATGGTCAGGGTGAAAACCTTGCTCGCCGGCTCGTCCTCACCGCGTGTCGCCCTCACGGTGAACTCAAAGGAACCTGCCTCTTCCGGCGTGCCCGTCAGCTTGCCGCTCTCCAAGAGGTTGAGGCCCTTGGGGACCTGACTTCCATCGTCGAGACGAAAGACCCCCTGGCTGCGGTCGTTCAAAGCAATCCAGTCACTGTAGACATTGCCTACCTCGCCCTCCTTCAACGGCTCGTCCAGGATCACTAACTTCGCGTTCGGTTCCTGAATCGCAAAGTTGATGAACCCATTGACCGGGGTCTTGTCCAGGCCCTGAGCCTCGAGGATGATGCTCTGGTGTTCGGGGATGGCATCAACCGTTGAAAATGTGAACGTCACCTGACAGTTTTCGTTCGTCCCCGAGACTTCCATCTCGATCCATTTTTCCAAGGCATCCTCGCCAGGTATCGTGGTGATATCCTGCACGAGATCCACATTGGTTAGGCGAAAGACGACCTCTTTGGGGGTGGGCACTTCGCCCACCTTGCCCACGAGGTCGTGACTGATCTCCGGTCCAATCGTCGGCGGCAGCGCCTTGGTCGGTTTGATGAAAAACGAAGCGATCACTCCGACGACAATCAGGCCGACGAGCGCGCCAATGATGATCCCTTTCTTGCTCTTCTTCCCTGGAGGCTTCTCGTCTCTCGGCGGAGGCCCTTTGGCCCAGGCAGTCGGCTCCTTATTCGCCGCCGCGGGCTGGGCTGGAGATTCGGGTTCAGCCACCGGCGCCCCCCAAGCTCCCGCGGGAGCAGAAATCGCGGGCTCTTCCGGTTTCGGTTCTGGCTTGGCGCCGCCACCAGCCACGGGCTCCGGTGTCGCGATGGGCGTTTCCCAAGCCCCACCGCCACGCGCTTCACCCGCCGGTGGATCGGAGGCGGGTCGAGATGCCGGAGGATCCGATGGCGTCGGCGGGCTCGATTCCGGCACGGCCGCTGGAGGCGATCCCCAGCCCCCCACATCCGCTGCCGGAGGCGAAGCGGCCGCCGGAGGCGGAGTCGCCGGTGGGCCAGCACTCACAGGAGGAGGAGTCGCCGGCCTCGCCGGTGGCGGCGTGGACGAAGAAGGTGGAAACGCGGCAGCAGGTGGTGCAGCACCAGATCCCGCTCCCCCCTGAGGTGGCAATCCGAGACCCTGCAAGGCCTCATCCACCGAGGGATGCCGCGTGAGAAACTGGTCCACTCCGGGGTCACTCTTGATCGTCTCTTCCAACCGGGCGGGCAGGGCGGCAATTGCCATCTCGCTGTCCTTGATCCTCAACCAGGTCTGCAAGGCCAGCAGCGCCCTGACACCCTCGCTATCCAGCGCGCTGAGATTGGCGCAGTCGAGCACCACCTTGCCCCCACTGGCCTCCGCCTCCGTCCGCACCGCTTTGAGAAGTGGTTCCCGAGCAGAGCGATCCAACTCACCCGAAAGCCGCGCCAAAATGGCGCCTCCCGTGGTCTCTAAATCGATATTGAGCATCTTTCCCTGAAATGAATAGTGATTCCGTGCATGGCAGGCCGCACCAAGCTTTAAAGGATTCCCGCATTCAATCAAGCCTACTCTGCCTCGCAGGCAGCCCGCAGCCCTACGGGACCGAGGCAATCCGCTCGTTCACGTAAAACAACTCGTTCTCTTACTCGTCCTCGAAAGAGTCGGGCGAGGACCTCTCGATCGGCGATGAAAGGTGAATCACGTGGGCAGCGTGATACCTAAGGGGCCGATCATGCGATTCCATCGAGTAGGAGAACTGAACCTTCTTTGGATACCCTCCGCCTAGAGGGCAGCCAACCTCCCCTCGACGAGCGACCTCACCTCCTGATTCAGATCCCAATCCAGGAGAATCAAACTCCGCAGCTGATCGAGCGTCATTTCCAACTGAGAACGCGGCTGCCGGTAGACCGTGTGCAGGGCCAAACTCGGGGCGTCGTTGAGATGCTTGCAAAAATTGAAATGCCAGCCGTTGGTCAACATCCTCAAGAGCAGATAAATCGTCCGCCACCAGATCTCCGAAGGGATGAACCCAAGAGCTTCCTCGTAGGCAAACGGACGCCCATCGACATCCTGGATCAAGCGCTGCGGTCCCAACGTTCGGCCCCAGCTTCCCGATTCCTGCTCCCGCACGGCGGTCTCGATGATGAGAGGCACTTCATCACTCACCGGCACGGTCCGCAAAAAATCCCCTAACGAAATCATCTCATCCAGGACGACACTGAGGGTCTGCTGCCCATCGACTAACAATAGCTCCATTCCCATGACCGCCATGGAATAGAGATCACAGGCACTCGATAGAGGCGGCCGCAGCCGGAAGGCCGCGTTGGGGAACGGTGCCAGGCGCTTGGGCTCAGCCAAGTGAAGACGTTCCTCCGGACTCATTCGTGCCAGGGCGACAAAACGGCGCTCCCCATCGACCGCCCCTCCCGGAGTCAGACGTGCCCTGATCTCTGTCCGCCCGGAAGGCAGTTCGAGGTCAAGCTCGAGCAAGCCGTCCTCCGGCAAGGCCTCGGCACTGGCCAGCGTGCCTTCCACGACCAAATCCTCACCGCGTTCTTCCGCCTTGCGAATCCGCACCGTCCCTGATCCTTCCACGGGCGGCTTGACCGCGCGCGACTGATAAATGGAATCGGTCGCCGGAGCGTCGAGGGCAAAATAAGTCGCCTCCTCCAGTTCCAAGAATCGGGAAACTGGCGCCCCCGGGTCTCGCAGAACCACCTTGGCCGTCCAGGCCGCCGGAAGCATCCCGGAGCCGCTCTTGAAATCCACGCCGAATCCAGCCGACGCCAGATTGAGCAAGGGCCGGCCCAGGGCTACGGTGCTCCCCTCACAAAGCGTTAGAATCTGATGCAGAAGGTTCAGCTTGAGAAAGAGACTCTCGCCAAAGAGTCCCGCGCTTCCGCGGCGTGAGAGAAGATAGAATCCTTCACCAAACCGAATGTGCTCCTCCGCTCCCAAAGCCACCTGACAAACGCTCGCCAGTAACTCCGTTTCCAACACCGGCTCCCGCACGGCCGCCCGCGAGATCAATTCGGAGTAACGGATGAGATCAAAGGCCGCGTACTTCCTCACCTGCACCCGACCCCCATGCGTGTTGAATCCCAGGGCTTCCAAGGCCGCGGTGCTCGACGGCCAGTCCGAGGCCATGAGATCGTGCCCGCTGATCGCCGCCATCGCCGCCACTTGATCCGCCCAAAGATCCGCATGGCCGCCCCCCTCTTCCAGCTTGTTCGCCTCGTCCTCGACCCAGATCTCCAACCATTCGTGGACCACCTCCGCCTGATCGACGAGCGCGCCGAGAAAGACCGTCGCCTGGGCCAGCGTCCGCAGGACGACGAAGTCGGACTGGCCGGCAACGCCGCGGGCGGATTCGGCACGCACCAACGGACCCAGACGAAGAGGCGATGACGCGGTCTCTTCCTCACCCTGATGCCCCCAGAGCGGGCAAACTTCCCAGCCGGGAAGGACGGTCGACGAGAGAGGGCCCTTTCCGATCATGAAACCATCATCCTCGTCGAAGGTCCGAACAGTGACGGCCGGGTCAGCTCTGTCGCAACGTCCACCATGTATAGATAAAGACTGTCACCGAAAGAATGCCCGTGACCAGCGCGAGATAAGGGAGGAAGTCCCATCGCCGACGAATCTCAATGTAGGCGTCACGCGGCGGTGCCACGCCCGAGGCCACGGACTCCACTTTGACGCGGTATTTCCCGTCCAACTCCGCCCGATCATAGACGACAAAAGAGGCCTTGGCCACCATGGCAGGGGGTGTGTTCTGACCCTCGATCGGTTCCAACTTGACCATGAACTCACGCGGGGCTTCCCGGTCCTCGTTCACCTGCCAGGCCAGGTAGGGCGGATCCGTCAGGGGCCGGTGGGGAAACGTTTCCGTTGACTCCCCCAGGGCCCCGAGAAATTCGATGGCAAGCTTGGGTTCCGGCGGGGTGTACCGTTGAGCGCGCTTGATCTGCACATTCGGATCGGGGTCAAAGCCGACGGCCCGCAAGCTAATCTTGAGCTGCGACGTCCGGCGCCTCAACGTAACGATGTTCGTCACTCCGGTACGGCCTTCCCACTCCCGAATCATGGTGAGTTCGTCAGCCGTGAGCTTCTCCAGCTCCTCGTCAGGATCTTCGTCGGAGACCACAATCAGATAATAGCCCTCCTCCCGAGCCATGAGCCGATGCACCTTCGCCTTGGCCAGCGTGATGTTGGTTTTCTGATCGGTGAACTCATTGTTCTGCCGAATGCTCGAGTACCTCGGATACCCCCGGTTGGGGTCTTCAAAATAAGCCCTGGTATCCGCCTCGACATTCGTGATCGGCCGGGATTCCATGACGCTTTCACGAATCGTCTTTAGATCCCCGAATCTCATGATAATCAGCGAGTTACCTGATTCCAACAAGGGCATGCTGCCATCTGCCAGCCCCTCGCGATAATACGGAGCCACCACCTCCTCACCGAGTTCGGTGTTGATCACCCAATCACTCCCGAGATCACTGTCGCGCCGAAGCCCCATGATCACCTTTCTCACGATCTCCTTGTCGTCATTCTTCCAGTCCTGCTGAATCACCGAGGCCGAGACGTCGACTAGAACAGCCACATCCCGCCGCAACCAGCCACGTTCGTTCTGCGCCATCACCACACCGGCCATCGCAGTGACCATGACGGCGATCAATAGAGGGAAAATCTGACAACTCTGCTGGCGCATGCCTCGTGGATGAATGGACTGGATCGCCGAAGTGGATCGTGTAGACTTTCCCCGCCGCGAGGCAGGAATGCAAGAATGGAATCCATGAGTGAGTTGCCCGAACCGCGGCGGTGGTCGTATCAAGCAGGAGCCCGGCTCAAGCTCGTCCAGGCAAGTTGCCGCGACTGGCCAGCCGATCAACGCCGCACGGCTCTCGTTCAAGAATTTGATCTCTTGCTCAAGGACGTTCCCGCAACCCGCCGGGGCGAGTATCTCCGGGAACTGACGAGGCGGTTTCCCGCGGGAATGCCCCTTCCCCAAGATCCGGCCCCCATCGAGAAGGCAGAGGACGGCGACACCCCTGACAAAATCCTCAACGACTTCGTCATCTGCTGCGCCAATCTCCCGGCGGAGCAACGCGAATCCTTCATGGCTTATCTCGAAGACGTCGGCCTCGTGCAAAAGCCGCCGCCGCAAGCCGCCTCTCCTCTGGCACAGCTTGAAAACCAAATTGAACTCGACGACGCCGATGTCGCCAGTATCCAGCTCATCCTCGAATCCCTCAAACTTTCGCTGAACCTCGACCTCGAACAGCCCATCAATCTCCATCGGCTCTTGCGCGTGCTCCGCTGGATGTTCGAATCCTTCACCGGTCTGGAGGATCTGGTGTGGCGCGCCTGGGGAGAGATCGCTCCGACCTCGCAGCTCCGCCCCGGCCGCAAATCGCTCCGCGATGCCATCGGCCAGTACGTCGCCGCCGACGGGGAGGCCGATCCCGATGTGTGCCGCGAGGCCATCGAAGGCACTGCGTGGCTGGCCAAATCCATCACCAACGGGCTCGGCCGAGGAGGCAAGAACTTTTGTGACGAACTCTTTCACTATCTCTCGCCCGAAACCTTGGTCAAAGATACCCAGAAGAGCGGCGGCGGATTCATCGCCTTTCAAGGCGAGGGCTCGCGATGCTGGGATGAGTACGTCAAGCTCTTTGATCAAATCGACCCGTCCTATCTTGAGCAGTGGCTGCGCAACCGCATTGCCGAAATCGCCGAAGAATGGTTCCGCTGTGAACAAGAGAACGCCTGATCGCCCGCTCCTTCTCTCCCCTGTGAGCTTGACCCTTTCAAACCCAATTCCGATGATCTCTTAACGATCGCCGCTTCCACACCACCATGCCAAAACACATTCATTGGCACGAAGGTCAGTTCCTTCAGCCGCAACACTTTCAATTGCTCCAACGTGAAACCGGGCTCGCCCTGGCACAAGAGCGAACCTTTGCGGTGTCCCATCCCTACGGAGTGCTCTCCGCTTCCCTCGCGGTCGACGATCTGGACGATTTCCAAATCCGTTTCACACGGCTCCAGGCTGTCATGCCCAGTGGTGCCATCATCGATTTTCCCGAAACCGCCGCCCTCCCCGCGATCAACTTTCGCCAGGCCTTCCAGACCCATGCGGAGGGCTTCACCGCCTACCTCGCGCTTCCTGTGTGGACCGCCAAGCGCGGCAATCTGCTAGAGAACCCCAACGAGGTCGCCCAGCGGATCAAGTTACTCTATCACGCAGACGATTCCGAGGTCGCCGACGAAAACACCGGCGACAACGATCAAGTTGTCCAGATCCGCAAGTACAATGCAATGATCCTCTTCCAGGACGAAGATCAGAGCGATCTCGAAGTCATCCCGCTGCTCAAGATCCGACGAGAAACCACCGCGGAAGGCGCGGGACGCCCGCGACTCGATCCCTACTACATTCCACCGACCCTCTGGCTCAAAGGCTCGGCCACCCTGAACAACCTCTTCGCGGATCTCGCGAGTCAAGTCGGCGCCGTGCGGACGGAGTTGGAGGAGCACCTGGGGAGCAGCAATTTCGATATCAAGACCATCCAGGGAGGACACCGTTTTGAACAGTTCATGCGGCTCCGCATCCTCTCGCGCTTCGACGCCCGCCTGAACGCGCTTTCTCGGGTCGACAATCTCACGCCCTTTGCCGCCTACCTGGAGTGGCGGGATCTCTTCGCCGAACTCGTGTCCATGTACCCCCAGGACAACAACTGGGAGATCCCGGACTACGATCACGATGATCCCTACCCCGCCTTCGACACCCTCAACCGCAAGATTCGACAGTATCTCGAAGGTACGCTGGCTCCCCAATACCGCATCGTGGAGTTCGAACCGGTCGACGAGCAGTTCTATCAAGCGGAGATCCGCTCAGAAGATTTCGAAGGGGCCACGGGCTACTTCCTCGCCGTCGAATCCGAAAGCGATCCCAGCGCGCTCACGAATTTGATCGAGAACTCTGATCTCTTTAAACTCGTTCCCATGAGCTTCGCCCGCCGCGCCCTTCGGGGAGCCGTGCTCAAAGAGGACCGCCACCCGCCGGTACAATTGCCGGCCAAGGCCCAACGCTACTACTATCGCATCGATACGGCACAGAACAGCTCTGCCTGGGAACAACTGTTGCAAGAACCGGTGGCCATCATCGAACTCAAATCCGGGAGATCGGATGAGCACAAGATCGCTCTCTACATCCTCGCCCCCGCGCAGACCGAATAGGCAATCATCGAAGTCATGACGGCTTACCAACTCTACGAGCCCATCTTCCTCTACATGTGCCAGTTGAATCGCCTGGCGCGAAACGGGGCTCACCTGGGGTATGACAACGTCCGCGGCGCCATCGTCGATCTCATCAAGCAAATCAACGCTTACGCGGAACAGGACCCCTACCTCCGCGAGCAAGTGCGGAACCTGGACAATCCCATCCGTTACTTCATCGATTACCTCATCATGGAGCCCAAGAGCCAACTGGCCTTTGCCGAGCAATGGAGCAGGAACAAGCTCGGCGCCGATACCGAGGGCCTGGCCGGTGACGAAGCCTTCTTTGACTACTACCTCGATCCCGCCCTGGAGGAGGCTCGAACATCACCCTCGGAAGCTTTGGCCGATCGCTTGGTCGTTTTTTACACCTGCATCGGCCTGGGATTCGAAGGACGTTATTTCAACAAGCCGGATGAACTCCGCCACTATGCCTCCTCCCTTCGCGACAAGGTCCAGCATTTGATCCCGCCCAACGACGAACCCTATCTCACCCCCCAAGCCTATCAAGGCCTCGACGAACGGGATCTGGTCAATCCCCCCAAAGCGAGGCCCTTCGCCATTCTCAGCGCCCTTTGCTGCCTCCTCCTCTCCGGTTTCTGCTGTTATTTTCTCCTTTATAAGAGCATCCGCAAACAGGTCCCCAAGGAGATGCGATACATACTGGAATCCTATCAAAGCGACCAACCGGCGCCTAACCAAACCGGCTAGACCGATCCCCCAACGCCCGACACCATGAAGAAGAAGCTTCCAAAACGAATTCCCGGTTCCACGAGCCTGCCGGGGATGGCTGTGAAGTCAGCGGGGAAGCAGACCATGTTGCAGGCCATCCCGCCCAAGATGTACCTCATCATGATCATCCCCACCATGGGATTGGCCGCGGGACTCTTTT
Organism: Verrucomicrobiales bacterium; assembly: GCA_028281705.1. Lineage (GTDB taxonomy): Bacteria > Verrucomicrobiota > Verrucomicrobiia > Verrucomicrobiales > DEV007 > JAACDM01. The sequence goes on along the minus strand of JANQJH010000103.1, from coordinate 33,905 downwards.
ACCTGGGGACCTATGCCGTCCGTGGACGGCATCTGGGGACCACCGCCTTGATCGTCGGCGCGGTCGTTCTCCTTGCTCTCGGAGGCCTCTTCTTCCTCTTCCGCATGATCAAGAAACGCCGGGATCGCCGGCGCGCCGCCGCCTTCGAAGAAAACCTCAAAGCCGAGGCCGCCCAGGGAGCCGGACCCGTTTCCGATCCCGCCGAAGCGGCCCGGGTCGATGAGATGCGTCAGAAGTTCCAGCGCGGGGTCGACGTCTTCCGCCAGTATGGCAAGAGCGTTTACGATTTTCCCTGGTATGTCATGGTGGGCGAGCCTGGCGCCGGAAAAACAGAGGCCATCCGCAACAGTTCGATCAATTTCCCCGAAGGACTGCAAGAGAAACAGCAGGGCGTCGGCGGCACCTACAGCATGGACTGGTGGTTCACCGACCGCGCCATCTTGTTAGACACCGCCGGGGCTCTCCTAACAGAATCCGATAGCGCAGCTCGCTTCGAAGAGTTTCTCAAGATGCTCAAGATGCATCGGCCCGACTGCCCCATCAACGGGATGATCATCGCCATCTCGGTCGAGAGCCTCCTTCTCGACGACGTGGAGAGCGCCGATGCCAAGGGCCTCAATCTAGCGCGGCAACTCTCCATGATCCAGAAGACGCTGGGACTGCGTTTCAGCATCTATCTCATGATCACCAAGGCTGACTTGATCACGGGATTCAAGGAGTTTTGCGACGCTCCGGTCAATGCGAACTATGAGAGGCAGTGCTTTGGCTGGTCGAACCCTCACGACCTCGACACGCCCATCAAACCGTCCGAAGTTTGTGCCGAACTAGAGCAGATGGTGACCCATCTCCGCTACCGCCGATGGACCATTCTGCAAGACCCCGTTCCCAAGGAACGCGACGGCCGGCGCATCAACGAAGTCGACGCCCTCTTCACGTTCCCCGACGCCGTTTCCCAAGTGGTGAAACGCCTCTCCCGCTATCTCGAGATCGTCTTCAGTGATAGTGAGTGGTCCGAGATGCCGCCCTTCTTTCGCGGCGTCTACTTTACGAGTTCCAAGCGCGAAGGCGCTGCCCTCGATCAGCAGCTGGCCCAGGCCTTGAACATGGCCCCGAGTCAACTTCCAGAGGGCGGCATCTGGGCACGGGAAAAGTCGATGTACCTCCGCGAACTCTTCCTCGGAAAGATCTTCCGCGAGAAGGGACTCGTCACCCGCATCCGAGATCTCGGATCTCTCCTCCGCAAACGGCTCGTCTTCTACTACGTCGTCACCGCCTCGCTTCTCGTCCTCTTCCTGGGCCTCGGCTTGCTCTTTCATGCCCGGATCATCAAGCAAATCAAGATTGAGTCGCCGCGGATCCAATACGCTCACGAGAAGTTCATCAACGGGACCTACGCCCCCATCGTCGAACAAGATGCGGAGGGGAACTGGTCCTACAGCCGCGTCCAGCAAAGTCAGCTCATCCAGGGTTCGGCGCCCTTGGATCCCCTGCCCGGCTTCACCTTCTTCAGGCCACTGGAAGTGTTCTACGAACACGACCTCAAACACCGCCGGCCCCAAAGCCGCCAGATCGTCATCGCCGGAAGCGTCATCAAACCATTGCTCGATGCCACGAGGCAACAGCTCCTGCAAACGCCCCCGGACGCCATTCCCAATCGCTACGAAATGCGGGCCCTCGTCACCATGATGAAGGTCAAGGCTGCCACCTTTGGGAAAGCCGCCGAGGTCTTTCAAGATCCCATCGACGATTTCGTTTGGCCCCTGATGCAGTTCGTCATCGGCGAGGCCAACATCTCTAACGCTGATCTCGCTCCCCTGGGTGACTTCATGCGCGGCTTCCACTGGACAGATCAGAACTGGATGTGGCGCGAAGACTACGCCTCCGCCTTCAGCTTGGGCTTCAAACGATTTCGCCTCAAGAGAGACAGCGATGACGAACGCGAGGCCGAAAAGACCGCGGCCAAGGATGCCTTCAAAGCCATCGAAGACAACTTGCTGAAGAACAGTGAGCTGCCAGGCAACGCCCTCGAGCTAATCAGCGAACTGGGCAACGTGAAGCAGACTCTGGATCAACTGACCGGTTCTAACAAGGTCGACATCCAGGCCTACGGCGAAACCTGGGAAGAGATGAAACGCGTCTGCATGCTCGTGCCCGAGGATGCCGAGTTCCGGCGCGTCCTTCGCGAATTGGGAGGCCGCAACCAACCGCCCAACCTTGGCCTCTCCACCTCTGCGGCGCCGGCCGACCAAGGTCAAGGAGCAGAAGCTGAGGGTGCCATCGTCGAAGATCCCTACCTCAGCATGCACGAATCGGGCAAACCACTCTATGCCTTTCGCTACGATGCCTACGAGTCCATGTTGCAGCCATCAGCCATCGAGGCGGGCGACCTCGTCGGGAATCTGGCTCAGGAGATGCAGAACCTCGAAGGTAAGGCCAGGCCGGCTCCCGCTTACGAAGGCCCCATGAGCAGCGAGTTCAAACGCCTCTGCCGCAACCTGGCGGAGATCGGGCTGGCGAGAACCACGGCGAATCTGATTGACCAATGGTATCTCGATGTCGGCCGCATCGCCGCCCAAAGCGGACGCTATCCCCTCGTCATCGCGCCACGACGCACCCCGTTCCTCGAACCCAAGGCCTTCATCACCATGGCCAAAGAGTGGTCTAAGGTATCGCTTGATTTGGATCCTCTCGAGGGGCTGGATGCCTCCGTCCCGCTCAAGGGCGAAGTCAAGAATGCAGTCCAGAAGGCGAGGAAGATCACCGATGTCGTCAAGCTACTCTATCAAAACGGTAAAATCGCCAAAGTACAATTGAGCCTCTCGGCTTCGCGACCCGGCACGCAGGAAGTCCCCAGCGAGCGTCCCAGGCTTCCGGGTGCAGAAGACGACCCCACACCGGCCCCGCCGACCACCGTCAAGACCGGGTTCAATATCGAGGATTGCACCATTTACCGTGATCTCAACGGGCGCGCCGGCAGCCAATTCGATGGCAACCTGGCCTCCTTTGATTCCGGCATCTTCGTCGATTATGCCGGATGGCCCCGCGGCGCCACCGGTCCGGCCAACGGTCAGTGCGGCGACTACAAGGGTCTTTGGGGCGTTCTCAGAGCTCTGTGATTCTCCCGCACGCGCCGGGGCCAGGATCCTGTGATTGAGATACCCACACCGGAGTTCCCCCGAAGCAGCCTCTTTCTCACGGTCCAGCTCGAAGGGATCTATGATCCCGATCACTGGATCACCAAAGAAGAGTTAGACGCTGCCTTCAATAACTAGCACTCAGGCCACTCCACGTTCCAATCCTCTCAGATGCCCACCGGACCCGAATTCCTTTTGCGTGACGCATCGCCCAGAGGCGCTGAACCATCGCTGGAGATCGCGCATTTCGGGAAGCATTCCGCCTGGGACGATCACATGGAACATCTCGGTGCCGAGACTCAATCAATCCTCACAGTCAAACAGTCCCTTTACGTTCAGGGCATCGGTGCGGTCATCAGCCGGGGAAGCTGGACTCCATTGGAGAAAGAGGGAAACGCCCTTCCCTTCGATCACGAGTTTGTCTGGTCTCGACGAGAAGACGCCGTGATCGGAGCCCTAGCTGCCTCCAGGGACGCTCGGGGACGCGGCCACTACCCTCTCGTCGCCGTCTGCCACGCGCGCGGCCATCGCCTTGGCGCCATCACCCGCCCCGTGCTCACCGAAATCAAAGCCTCCATTCCGCGGCTCCAAGCCACCCAGAGCCGCGATATCGCCAAGCGCCTCGTCCAAGGCATCCAAGGCCGGTTCCGCAAGCTGAACGAAGAAACCGCTGCGGAGGGTTCTCCCCCTGAACCGGCAACCGTGACCACCGAGAAAGAGCGCCGCGCCTTTCTCGATGCCCAAGAGATGGGTCCCGAGCGGCAGGGATTCTACCGCATCCTCCACTTCATCTTTGCCGCCACTGCCTACGGCAAACAGGAGGCTCGCTTCCAGCTTCGCCTGCCGATCATTGCGGGTCTCGAGGAGGATCACATCTTCGAACTCTGGCGCACCCTTCTCCAAACCACTCTCGGCCGCGATACCTTGATCTTGTTAGTCCGATCGCCCACAGGAGAACTCATCGACATCATCGTCGGCCCGCCGCGCCGGGAGAGTTTCTTTTCTCTCCGCGCCGGACGCCAGGCCATTGCCTTCACCCATGAGGCGCCCTACTCCATCAGCGAGCAGACACAGACGAGTGCCGACACCGTGTTCGAACACTTTCTCGCCGGGAAGCTCCCCGAAGATCCCAACGCCTCCAAGCTGACGCGCTTCCTCAAACGCCTGCGTTCAAGCGAGTAGCAAGCGCTGAGACAGCCCCTTGGCTTTTGTGTTTACTTGACCGGCGAACCTGCTGCAATGCTCGGCACCACCCATGAAGCTAGGATTCGTCACCGCCATTCTCCCGGACCTCAATCTCACTGAGGTCCTCGCTTTTGCCTCTGAAACCGGTTACCAATGCGTCGAAGTCATGTGCTGGCCCGTCGGCAAGGCTGAGCGCCGCTACGCCGGCGTGACCCATATCGATGTCACCGACCTCACCGACTCCCGCGCCTCGGAGATCCGCGCTCAAGTGGACGAGTCCGGCATCGCCATCAGCGGGCTCGGCTATTACCCCAATCCCCTGACGCCGGATCACGACGAGGCGCAAACCTACATCGATCATCTTCTCCGCCTCATCGAAGCCGCGCCCAAGTTAGGACTCGACGTCGTCAATACCTTCATCGGACGCGATCCTTCGAAGTCGATCGAAGGCAACTGGCCGCGCTTCCTCGAAGTCTGGAAACCGCTCATCAAGCATGCCGAATCTCACGGCGTCCGCATCGGCATCGAAAACTGCCCCATGTATTTCACCGACGACGAATGGCCCAGCGGAAAAAACCTCGCCTATGCCCCCGCCATCTGGCGGCGCATGTTCGACGCGGTTCCCAGCGACTCCTTCGGCCTCAACTTTGATCCCTCCCATCTCATCTGGATGCAGATGGATTACGTCAAAGCCATCCGCGAATTCAGCGGAAGATTCGTCCACGTCCACGCCAAGGACGCCCGTGTCGACCGCGATGGCTTGGACGACGTCGGCATTCTGGGCACGCCCTTGCAGTTTCACACTCCCAAACTCCCCGGTCTCGGCGATGTCGATTGGGGAAAATTCTTCTCCGTCCTCAGCGAAACCAGCTACCGGGGCCCGGTCTGCGTCGAAGTGGAAGACCGCCCCTACGAGCAATCGCTCGAAGGGAGAAAGGGTTCCCTCGCCCAGAGCTACCGCTATCTCAGCCAGTTCACCGACGCGGGCCTCTGTCATTAGCGAGCGAGCACTTGGCTCCGCTCATTTCAACGCTAACAAGGCGTCACTCATTGTGCTGCCTTGGGCCCCCGCTCCAACCGGGAAAACTCGACTCCAGATTTTCCCATTTTTTTCTTGATACGATCCGGCTTATTTTCTAGCACTTATGTGAGGAGGAAATCGTGCGAAGACCATGGGTTTACCTCACAGTCTCATTGAGTCCGTAGCTGATGGGGAGTGCATCCTCTTCACCGGAGCGGGTGTGAATTACCCTCCAGAACAGGATTCCGTGTTCGCTTCAAGTTACCCGCCTGAAGTTCAACCTCCCCTCGGTGACCAACTTTCAAAGACGATTGCCGAAGAGGGAGATCTCCTCAGATCACACGCCGACCTTCGCGGACTCGAAAGCCAGATAGGGAATCTCCAACGCATGGCAGCGCTTTACGAGATCTCGCATGGCCGAAAGAATCTCGTCGATCTCATTGCCCGGGAAGTGAAGACCGGGGGGCGTGGCCAACGTAGACAACCCTCAGCCGTTGTCCAAGCCCTGGCACGGCTTCCCTTCCGCCTGGCGGTCACCACCAACTACGATCAGCTCTACGAATTGGCACTCGGGTTTCACGGAAAGCGGGAGATCGCAGACATCTACAACCCGGATGCCACGTTCAAGAGCAATCCGAGTATGGAAGAGCCCGAGCCGGATAGCCCGCGCCTCTTCAAAATGCACGGCGATGTCGACCGGGCCGATTCCCTGGTCATCACCGAAGATGATTACATCCAATTCATCTTGAGGATGCGGGACCCGAGCCCCTACAAAGTGATCCCGAGTCTCTTCGAGTTTCGGCTCATGTCGTGGCCCATCCTCTTCATCGGTTACAGCCTGGCCGACATCAACTTTCGACTCATCCTCAAAACGATGCGATGGGGTGTGGACGAAGCCCATGTGGCGGAATCCTTTGCCGTTGTGGGACCGTCGGTCGACCCTGTGGTGAAGGTGAGTCTGAGAGACCAACAGGTCGTCTTCGTGGCCAAGAGCGCCTGGGATGTCGTGCCTGAACTCTATCAGCAAGTGATGGGCGAAGACATGCCCGTCGGAAGGGAGATCGCAAGATGAAAAAGAACAGCCATTTGGAGAATCCACCTGAACTACCGTTCCGTGGGTTTGATTCCTATCGCATGGTGGACAAGGAGGTGTTCTTCGGTCGCGCTTCCGAGGTCGCGGAGGCGCACCGGCTCATCACCGTTTACCGGGGATCCTTTCTCTTTGGAGAGTCCGGTAGCGGAAAATCATCCCTGGTGAACGCGGGTCTCGCCCCTGAATTGATGAAAAGAGGCTGGGTCGTCGAGCGCCTGCGGGTTCAGCGGACGAGGAATCAAGAGTTCATGCTCTTCCGGGAACCCAATCAGTTAGGAGAGCCGAGCGACGATTCTCTCCTGGCGAAGACGGAACAGCTCCGAGAGGCGATCGCCGCCGACAACTTGATTGATCGCTGTCGAGAAGTTCTCAAGCCCCAACAAGATCGGACAAACTCGCCTCCGCTGATTCTTGTCCTCGACCAGTTTGAAGAACTGGTGACTCTCTTTGAGCCCACAGGACGTGATGGAGGCGAAATGGAAGAGATACGAAGTGCTCAGCGACGAATTGTCAGCGCCATCTTCGAAATCTTGCGCGTCCAAACCGATCTCAAAGTAAAACTCCTGCTGGTTTTCCGGGAGGATTATTTGGCCAAAATCCAAACGCTGCTGGCCGATGTCCCTGAGCTTCGGGATCAGGCCATGCGACTCCTGCCCGTCTCGGTGGAGAATCTCGATGATATCGTGCGGGGGCCATTTCAGGCTTTTGAGTACGAACGGGAGGCCTTTTCGGATTCCCTCAGCAGTAATCTCATCGCCAACTTCGAGAACGCCTTCCCTGGTGGAAGACTCAACTTGTCTGAGGTCCAGACCGTGTGCCTGGAACTGTATCTGTCGGATGACAGAGAAGTCCTCCTGCAAGAGAAGTCGATACAGGGAGTCATGGAGGCGAGTTTGGAGGGCGCGCTCGCCTCGGTCGGTGTGGTCGAACGCGAAGCCATGACCCATCTGCTCTCCAACCTCCTGACTCCGTTCGGAACCAGGGAGGTCCTATCGCGATCAGAGTTAGTGCAACGCGTTGAGAATACCTCACGCATTCCCCGGGAACGCATCGAGCAGTCACTCGACCGGCTGACGAGCGACCTGCACCTCATCCGCGACGAACTCCGCGGCGAGACTCGCCTTTGCGAAATTGTGAGCGAGTTTCTCGTTCCCTGGATTCATGAACGAAAGAATCGATTGGAGAAGGAGCACCTCCGTCGGCGAAGTCTAAAGCAAGCACTGATTGGTGGAGCGATTGGCTTGATCGTTCTCCTGGCCATGACGGTCTTTGGTTGGATGCAGTCGGATCTGAAAAACCAAGCCCTGCGTGCGAACGACGACTTGGAAGTTGCCCTGGAAAAGGTTGAAAGAATCGATGGTTTACGCAGCTCTCTCCAAGATCAAAACACGCAAATCAGAAGCGAGCGGGATCTCTTGAGTACGCGGTGGAATCAGGCTCTTCAGGTCATTCGCTCCACCCGTTCGAGTGATGCGCTCAACGAGTTGGCTAATCTGACCGGGGAGGATCTTGGAGAGATCGAACCGCAGTTCGAACAGCTCCCCCGGCTTCTGACTACGGCCTACGCTGGCAATAGATCCGGAGTTTGGGATGTCGACGTCTCTCCGGACGGAGGCTTCGTGGGAGCTGCCGGGGATGACAAATCGGTTCGCGTGTGGAGCATCGAGGGGACGCTCGAGTTCGCGAAGAATGCCAGTTCAAGCAAGGGCGGTGTGATCGCCGTCGGATTCACCCCTGACAGCAAGCAGATCCTCGCCGGCAGCTCAGGCGACCGACTTCCGGTCTTCAATGTCCCCGGTGGGGAGGAGACCGTTCGCCTGCCCTTTCATCGTGATGCCATTCGCGATATTCGTGCGTCGAGTGAGTTCATGGCAACAGCGTCAGCCGACGGTTTCGTTACCGTCTGGCCTTTCGTGCCGGAGATTTCAAAGGAGAACCTTCCCAAATCGCAAAAGATACGCGTTGCCAAAGCATCAGTGACCGAACTCCGGTTCGACAAACTAGGAACACGGATCGTGACCTCGGCCAAAGACGAATCGATTCAAGTCTGGGCCCCGGCGACCGGCGAGCAGTTGGGCGCTTTCGATGGAAAGGCGATCACGAGGAACTGTCGATTCTCGCCTGTCGACGCACACATTCTCGCAGGCGGTGCGGGTAACAAAGTAGCGGTCGTGAATACCGACAAAAAATGGCTCTTCCTCTTCGACGAAAGAAACGCTGGAGACGGTCATCTGGGAGGGGTGAACGGCGTGGCTTTCTCACCGGACGGACAGTCGCTCGCGTCCGTTGGGTCAGATGGGCGATGCCTGATTTGGGATATCCAAAATGTATCGAAATATCTCCCCACTGATTATGAACATTATCCACGGGCTCTGGCTTCTCTGCCGACGGACCTCAAGGGGCGTATCCTTGATGTGGTTTGGGGAGATCAGTTCCTAGTTCTCGGAGGAGAGGATGGGCGGATCGAAGGGTGGAATCTGAGTAACCTGAGCGATCCAAGCCGGGACCTGATAATCTGGGCGCACTCGGGACCGGTTCGGGGGCTACGGCTCATCAGTCCCACCGATTTGCTCAGTTGGAGCGCCGAAGTAAACCCGGAGATCCCCCCAGCGATGGCAGAAGCGGAGTTTTGGCAGTATGCGCTACAGGAGAGGCCTGATCCGCTTATCAAGCGCTGGAATCTCGAGGTGGCCCGGGTGCGCTACCTTTGGGCGGGCGACTGGAACCTGGTGCGATCCGTCTATCGGGGAAACGAATGGCATGAAGACATGACAGGAACGATGACGCTCACCATCTCGGAACTCGACAATGCGGTTTCCAGTTCGTTTCCCTACGATGAATCACGGCGAGCCACTTTCGCCGGCAACCTCTCGGCCAATGGGGAAACCCTCGACGGACAAGTGAGCGTCCCGGAGGATCCAGAAAGGAATCTCGAGGCTGTGGAGGGTCCGTTGCGCTTGAAGATGGACGCGGGAGTGGTCCATTCCGAGGTGACCGAGCCCACCCCTCAAGAATCTCTCCGGTGGCGCGGATCCCGGTGACGCGCCCGTTCACCTTCGCTCCGGCGTCACTTGCAGTGCCACCAGCCGGCGGTTGCCCGTGTCGGCCACGCGAAGATGCCCACGCGAATCCACCTCAACCCCCCAGGGGGTGTGGAACCGGCCCGTCCCCGAGCCCTGTTCGCCAAACGCGCCTAACAACACCCCCTCCCGGGTACACCGCAAAATACGCCCCGCGCCATATTCCACGAGGATCAAATGCGCCTCCCGATCCATCGTGAGATCGTAGGGCAAATGTAAGGGCACGTTCTCTCCTCTGTGAGTCAAGGGGATGACCTTGACAAAGGTCCCGTCATCCTTGAAAGCCTGAATGCGATTGTTCACCGCATCGGCCACATAGACCAGCCCCTCGTGCCAGACGATGCCCGAAGGCCTCTGAAACTGACCCGGCTCCATGCCGAAGCTGCCAAAGGTCAAGACGTGCTCTCCGGCACGGGTGAATTTCTGAATCCGGTCATTGGAACCGTACTCGCCCACGTAGAGATGCTCCTCGGAGTCCACGGCAATGGCCACCGGATAAATAAACTCACCCGCGTCACGCCCGCTCTCGCCGAAGGTCTTTATCAGCGCGCCTTCGCCATCAAAGATCACCACACGATGATAGTGCGTGTCGCACACCACGATGTCCCCGTTGTCGAGAACGACCACGCCTTCGGGACGCCCCACACTGACGTCAGGCATTCTCCAACGTCGTTGCACTTCTCCCTCCCGATTGAAGACGATGACTCGCCCGGCATCATCGAGAATCACCATCTCGTCGTCTGGCCCTGCAGCCACGCTCCGCGGCGCCGGCAGTTTGGGACCGTCAATGGGCAAGCGCCAGGCCTTCACCTGCGCCACCTCCAGCGCCGGCAAGCCCGGAGCTTTCTCGCAGGCAATCAGGAGCAAGGCGATGAGGAAAAGGCCTAACCATTGCAGGCATACCCGGGCGGACTCACCCGGCTTCCCGGCGGCATGGGGCCGATGCCAAAACACGCGGCGCTTCCCCGAGGGGGCGTGGCAGATCGTCGATTCGCAAACGGCACCGTGATTCCGATAGTCCACACAGCGAAACTCGCTTGTCTGCGAAATCTCGAGATCCAGAGACTCAGGACGAAGTGAGGGCGGGGTCTCGGCTCCGTGATTCCCTAACCAAAAGCGGCTCTCCTCATCACCAAGCCAATTGACCGGCCCCATGAATCGAGCCAGCGCCTCGGATTCGGGAGACTTGTAGAGTGTCTCGACATCCCCAAAATAAGCCACCCGGCCATTGATGAGGCAACAGACCTGTGACGCTTCGGAGAGCACGGTCCCCGGTTCATGGGTGGAAAAGATGAGCGCGCGCCCATCCTGCGCCACGGCTTCGCGGATCACCCGCCAGTAGTCCGGGCGACGGCAGGCATCGACGTGAGCCAAGGGTTCATCCATCACTAGGACATCGCTCGGTGTGGCCAGGGCCCGCGCCACGGCCAATCGGGACTGTTGTCCCAGTGAAAGCCGATGGGGAAACTCCTCGGCCAAATCGCCGAGCCCAAACGATTCCAGAAGGGCATCGGGATTCGCCTGGCCCACGGTTTCCAGATGCTGTCGCACCCGATAGCCAGGCCACAGCCCCAGGCCGCTCGGCACCCAGGCGACGGACCCCGGCCGCTCCACCGTCCCCGCATCCGCACTCTCGAAACCGACCAGCAGATTCAAAAGGGACGTTTTCCCCGCGCCGGAGAGTCCCATCACAGCTGTCGGTTCCGAGGGAATCTGCAACGTCACCTCGCTCAGACGATGACGATGACCCCGGCGTCCCCTCAGAGTCACCATTTCTAACGCTGCCACTGCCGGCACCTGTTTTTCCATATCAGCCACGAAGAGATGTTAGCCCGCGACCCACGAGCACGGCAAGTGCAAGGAGTACCAAGGGCACGCCGACCACGACGAGAACATAGGCAGAGAGCATCGTGTCACGCCCGTAGTGCATTAAATTGTAGAGCCGGACCATCACCGGAGTCATCGATGCCGGAGCGAGTATGGCTGAGGCCGTCACCTCAAAGTAGGCCAGGTAAAATCCACAGCCCCAGATTCCCAGATGCGGCCCTCGCAAATACGCCCAACGCAATGGCTTCGCGTTCGACAGGGTCACGAGCCAGCCCGCCTCTGAAAATTCCCGTCGCCGGGCCAGGAATACGAGCAAGGTCACCGGAGGCAAAATGAGAAAGACCAATCCAGCCACGAGTGCCAAGGGACGGTCTCGCAATCCTTCGAGGACCCGCCACTGGATGAGGCCATGGAGGCTGAGACTGAGCAACAGCGTCCCCAAGAGGCCTGGCAACAAGGCGGCAAGCACGAGCGTACGCGGCATCCGGTCCCGGGCGAGTTGACGAGCCGCCAGGTGCGCCAAAGTCGCCGCGACAAAGGCGACCGTGAGACTCTGCCGCATCTCGCCCTGCAAGGAAAAAGCCTGAGGCAAACGACCGAAACCCTTCAGGCCATCGAGTGCGATGATTCCCAGGGGGATCAAAACCATGACAAGCGTCCCCAGCCCAGCGCAAATCGTCAACTTCAGCAAGCCATGGCTTCCACTCTCCGATCCGGACAGGGAAAATGCAAGGTCATCTCGCCGATGCACCAATCCCAGAGCCCAAATCACAACCGCCGCCTGCATGAGAGCGAGAAGCCACAACCGGCGCCACGTTGCGCTCAAGGCATACCCCTGGGCCTGCGCATCAAAGATGGCCACCGTCCATGCGGGCCGCTGCAAAAGGGAAGCCATTTCGAACTCGTGAAAGACATAGAGAAACACGAGCAATCCTCCCACGACGTGGACGGGCTCCCAGTGACACCAGCGAAATCGCCAAAAACCGTCGCTGCCTCGGTCTCCCATCGTTCTCCAAACGAAGAAGCCCTCACGAGAGAGGCGTCGCGGAAGACAGTGCCCTACCAAGAGTGTCAGGGGAAACACCCGAAAGAACAAAAGCAGATCGTAGGCCAACTCCTCCAGGAAGGGATGGCGATTGAGGTGGAGGAAGACCTTGGTGTAACCGTAAGCGGTCAGCAAGGGCGGCATGAGAAAGGGCGCCATGATGACGAGCCAAAGCATGCCCAGCCGGAATGACGACGAACGCCACGACGCCAACGCCGGCAAGAGGCTGCGGCTCAGGACGACGGCGCAAACGCTCAGGGAAACCGCCCGGGCGAATGAGGCCCAGAACTCCGGTGGCATCAAGGCGTCCATCAATCAATCCGACCCCAAACAATCAGGGCCACGTCGTCAAGGGCGACCATTCACCTTCAAAATGCGCTCGCGCGCGGATCCTCGCCCTTCTGGGAAACACCGTCCCGCCCGAAACGGTCGTTCCCGTCAGCCGGGGAATCATGATGAGATCCGAACTGTCCAGGCCGACATTCAATCCATGAATGGCCAGGACATTCTGACCGCTGCGCAAAAGCCTAGGCGCTTCCAGCGGCAAGCGATAGCGCTGGAATGAAGTCGCCACGCCGTCGCTCGGTTTCTCCGCGGACACCGAACGCCAGGAGAGCGATCGGGGGGCTCCGGAGGAGGCCACCATCGTGGAACCGTTGAGAAAGGCGGCGAACCCGTCGTCACACTTCATCTCCAAATCCAAGACGGCAAGAGCTCCCACCTCGGGTAGCTCAAACGGCACCCGCATGTATACACTGTTGGTCTTGCCTCGCATGGTCTTCGTCACGTCGAAGCGAATCAGACGCGCCTCAAAATAATCGCCATCGTCATCGTAGCCCAGTCCCGGCAAGCCCGTCTTCCAGTCGCTGTCGTCGAACCCGATCGCCCGCCATTGCCGATCAAAGCGTCCATGGGTCGCCGGCCAGGCGCGCATCCTCGTATTTTGGTCAATCAGCACGTGACGCCTCAAGGTCGCCGCCTGGGCCACTTCCGCCTGTCTCGCCGGCGCCTCGTTCACTCCCTTGGGGTCGCTCCCGTCCAAGGTGTAGTAGATGCGTCCCTCCTCCGCTGTGATCGCCAGACCTCGCCGGGTCTCGATCAACTCCGGTGGCTTCACCCCGCGATACCAGCCTAACCGAATAAAGTCTTCCACCAACCTCTCATTCCGGTTGGCAATGAAATCGCGCAAACGGCCCACCGCGATCAACCACGTCTTCCGCGTGTAAGGCCGATTCGCCCTGCCATTGCCCGCATCGCCCCATCGGGCCGAGTGGGCAATCATGGCCTCGTGAATCTCCGCCTTCCGCGCATCCAGCCTCGCCAAAGCGTTTTCCACCGTGAGCGCCCCATCGCCGAAGAGATGCTTGCCCACGCGCTCCTTGTATCGCCTCAGATAGTGCGGATTATCGATCAGCTGCTCGTGCAGCCAGTGCACATTGAAGTGCTTCCACGGGATGCCGCGATCACGCACTTCGATGTTGGGCGACCCCACATCAAAGGTGTGTTCCATGTCATGGGCGTAGTATTTCCACCCATCCGGGTTCTCCCGGTTGAAATTGGCATAGAAATTGTTCGGAAAATTGGTAAACCGGCCGCCCGGTCCATCTTGGTTTCCCGAGTAATAGGTCAGGATCATGTAATCGATCACATTGTCCACATCGAGATAGCGGGGAAAAGCCCGATTGCGACTTCCGTCAGGATTCAATCCCTGGACACGGAAGTAATTCGCATCGTCACCGAATCCCTGGACGGCGAGGTAGAAATAGGCGCGATGCGCATCCCAGGTACCCTCGGTGAGTTCGCCCCGCGATTTCACCACGTCATAATCCTCGGGATCGCCGCCCATGTAGCTCGCGGCATAGGGCCCCACGGCCCGCTCCTGAGTCATGTAGACCCCCCAATAATGCCCGTTGAGATACAGGTGATAGTAGCGGCTCCGCGTGTAAGGCTGCCCCATGTCTCTCTGGCTGTCCCGGCAAAATATATCTCGCAGGAGCGTGTTTCTCGAACTCGCCCGATTGACCCAGGCGTAGTTCAAACTCGTCCGCAAATCAATGTGGTCGAACTCCTTCACTCCTTCCTCTCCAAACAAGGGAAAACGAAGTTTGCCACTCCCATAAGCTTTGCGAAACACGAGGCGGAGGGCGTGTTTCGGATTGTCCGGCTGACGGCTCCAGGCACCGCGAACGCGCAGGCCCGCCTCGAGCTGAAACGTCGCACCACCCTCGGGATCGAGCAGCTCAAAGGAAGCCCGCCGCTCCCAGGCGCGCCCCTTGTTTCGCGGATTGGCATAAATGCCAATGCGGCGATCAAACAAGTTCTCAATCGACGTCACAATGGAGAGGCTGGGTAGGGATCGCAACGAGGCCACCACTTCGTCAGGTGTGTGCTCCTTGTTCACGATATCGGGGTCCATACCGTAGTCGAGCACCTGACGATTCGCCCGTCGGCTAGGCCAGCCGGGAGGCGCCTCGCCGCCGGGCGACTGGCGCACCACGTCCTGGAGAAAGAGATAGGTCTGGGTCACCACAGGACTGGGATGCAAGCCGTCAGCAAAGGCCCGCGCGCGCAACGTCGTCGTCCGGTCGATCTCGATCGGGCCCATGTACTCTCTGCCGGTGAAAGGCTCAGGCTGCGATCCGTCCGTGGTGTAGCGAATGACCGCGCCCTCAGTCGAGGTTTCCATTCGCAAGGTGAAAGGATCTTCGAAATACCCATGACGGGTACTCATGTGAATCGCCCTAACAAACCCATCTAAACACCCCGCGTTGGCGGCTCCCGGTGTGGGCCATCTGAGAGTGCCCCACTCAGCGGCAGCCTCCGCATCCCCAGCCCAGCCCGCACGAGCCATGCCATAGGACAGACCGGGCCGTTGCCGAGGAAAGGTGATTTTGTGAAGGGTCGTCACCCCATCAGGAGCGACGAGCAAAACGGATTCGCCCCTGGCCTTGAGCTGAAACGGAACCCGCAGCCTCCTCGCATCTCGCGAGGAGTCATCGTTCGTCGCCCAAACTACGAGGAATTCCCCCGGATGCAATTTCGCTTGGGGAAAGGACCATTTCTGCAATGCCTCGGAATCGTCCGTGAGGAAATATCCCTCCAGATCCACCGTCGATTCCCCCGCATTGTGGATCTCGATCCAATCATGCCCCGGATCACCCTCCGCCATCGTGACGGCGTCAGCCATGACCTCCGTAATCCTCAGCCCGGCTCGGGTCTCGCCTCCTAACACCCAGATCATGACGCTTGCGATCGCCAAGACTCGAGGGGCCATCAAAGCATGCATCCGCAAGACTCAGCCTTGCAGCTTTACCTTGTCAACCGAACCCCGGTAAAAACTCTGGCATGGAAGCCGTTCTCGCCCAGATCAGACCCGCCCTCGAGGAGCGCGAGCAACGCTCGCTCGGCCGGCTGGTCTTTCACCCCGTTGGCAGCGGGTGCATCAACCAGACGGGGTTCATCACCGACCCCGAGAGCGGCTACCGCGCGTTCCTCAAGCTCCACCGTGCCGATCGTCTGCCTAACTTTGAAGCCGAGACCGCTGGACTCGAGGAGATCATGGCCACGGAGACCATTCGCGTCCCTCGTCCCCTGCTTCACGGCGCGACGGATGCGCACGCCTTTCTCGTTCTCCAAGCGCTCGATCTGCAATCTCCCCGAGATCGCGTGGCCGCAGAAGAGCATCTTGGACGCGATCTCGCCGCCCTCCACCGCGTCCGGGGAAAGCGATTCGGCTGGAATCGGCACAACGTGATTGGAGACACGCCGCAAATCAACACCGAAGAGGACCACTGGGTCGCCTTCTACCGCGAGCATCGACTGCGCTATCAGGTCGACCTCGCCGCCCGCAAGGGCCTGCAACTCCCTCGTGCCACCGCCTTGTTAGACTCCCTCGATGCCTTCTTCTCCCACTACCAGCCCGGCCCCTCACTTCTCCACGGCGATCTCTGGACGGGGAACATCGCCTTCGATGAAGAGGCACGCCCCGTATTGTACGACCCCGCCGTCTACTTCGGAGATCGCGAGACGGACATCGCCTTCACCGAAATGTTCGGCGGCCTCAGCCCGGCCTTCTACCGAGCCTACCATGAAGCCTATCCCATGGACTCCGGCTACGAAAAACGGCGTGACCTCTACAATCTCTATCACATCCTCAACCACTACAACCTCTTCGGAGGCTACTACGGTATTCAAGCACAAGAGACGATTCGTTCACTTCTATCGATAACCGGAGCCAAGTGATGCGGACACTCTTGTCAGCCCAGTCTGCATCTTGATTGCCGGAGGTCATTTACAAGATCGAGGTGCCAAAAAAATGGAAACGACTGTTCCAATCTACCTCGACCTATTCAATCAAAAACGATCTTCGCGCTTGCGCTCAACACGCTGTTCTCGCTTCCTGAGCCGGATAACGGGATGAGAAGAAGCCTCCTGTCGCTGACGTGCAGATTCAATGATTGCCTCAAGCGAAAACTCATATTCTGCCGCATTCTCTTCCTTCAAGGAACGAATGTGTTGGAGTATCGTTTCTTTTGTCTTAGTGATCATCTCCAATGAGGTCTTCTGGCGTGCAAATGACAGGTGAACGCAGACCGTGAGCGGCCAAGCAGTCTGATATCCTACGCCAATTGCGAGGATTCGCGATATGTTTGCAATTCCAAGTTAAAAGATAGTCGACTTCGTGAAGTGAAGCAACTGCAATGTGAACAGCATCATCCGCGGCTCTTGTAGGGATGATGCCCCTAGCCACGAGATCCTGCGCTATTGCCAGGACGCCGTCGCTCAATTCGAGCAACGGCACCGAATCGAGAAGCTTGAGGCGCCTGGCAGCCATCTCAGCTTCGCCTCGCGCGCATTCATCCAGAACAGTCTGCGAACAAACCAAATCAAAATCTCTGCGATAGTTGTCCCACCAGTCTCGCGTCACTTGTTGACGAGCAGCTTCAAGCAAGAACGAGGATGATCTCGCCACGTGGAGACTCGGAACGGTGGTTTCGATGTAGATTGATTCGGCCACGGGTCATCAGGATCAAGATCTATCCGCTCAATCAAGTCGTGATAAGAAAAACTTGTCAATACGCCGCCATCTCAGGATCCACCTGCTCACCCCAGGCCAGAATGCCCCCCGCGAGGTGCGCCACCTGCTCCAGTCCAGCTTCCTGCGCCTGCCGCAGGGCCCGCTCACTCCGCACTCCCGACTTGCAATGAAAGATGACACGCTTGTCCCGCGGCAGATCGCCTAACTGATCTGACAGATCCGCCAGGCGCACATGCCTCGCCGCATCGATCTTGCAAATGGCCCGTTCAAACTCCTCACGCACATCGACAAGCAGAATTTCTTCCGGCGACGACTGCAAGAGTTCCGCGAGTTCCGCCGCTGTCACCTCGGGCACCTCGGCTTCGTCTCCCTGGGGCAAGCCGCAGAAAGCCTCGTAATCAATCAACTCAGTAATGGAAGGCTCATCGCCACACAAGGGACACTGAGGATCCTTTCTCAGATCAAAGCTTCGCACCCGCATGCTTAGCGTGTCGACGTGGACCAACCTGCCCGTGAGGGGTTTGCCTATCTGGAGGATCCACTTGATCGCTTCGGTGGCCTGCAAGGACCCGACCAAGCCAGGGAGAACGCCAAACACGCCACCTTCCGCGCAGCTAGGCACCATGCCCGGCTTGGGAGGCGTGGGGAAGAGACAGCGATAACAGGGGCCTCCGTCCCGCGGGGCAAAAAAACTCACCTGGCCTTCAAACTGGTAGATCGACCCGTAAACGTTGGGGATCCCCAAAAAGAAGGCCACGTCGTTACTCAGATAACGCGTGGGGAAATTGTCAGTCCCATCAATGATCAAGTCATACCCGCGGGCCAGTTCCACGGCGTTGCTCGCCTGGAAGAGGGCGTCATGGCAGGCCAACTCGACATGCGGATTGATCTCACTCAGGGTCCGTTTGGCCGAGTCGAGTTTCTTCGCTCCTATGTCAGACTCGCCATGGAGGAGTTGGCGGTGAAGATTCGAGGCGTCGACCGTATCGGCGTCCACCACCCCCAGATGCCCCACCCCGGCGGCCGCCAGGTACATCGTGACCGGAGACCCCAGCCCGCCGGCTCCGATGCACAAGACCCTTGCCTCCTTCAGCCGCTCCTGACCTTCCAGACCCACCTGCGGCAGGGTGATATGCCGCGCGTAGCGCTCCAATTCCTTGGGATTCAAATTCACGAAGTGAATCCAACGTCCAATCGATGCGCTTGCAAGCGTTATGCGCCCCGGAACACATCTTCGATGGCCGCTGATCCCACCCGAGTGATCGCAGACTTCCGCCCGCACGCACGGCCTAGGATCCCTAATCCTCTACGGGAAACGCGCGCATGGAGGTGATCCATGGACTGGGGATCAGCCGTCGGAATCCGAAAGGATCTGTGGCAGATCTCTCGCTCCATGAAGAACGCGGATGATGTCGATGGCATTGTCCGCGTCGAGATAGAAGATTAAGTATTTCTCAAACCCCCGGATCGGCCACATTCGAAGGCCGGGAAACCCCCGGGTCTGGGAATATCGTGAGGAGCCCACTCCTGGCTCGCCCTGAATCCGATTGAATGCCTGCTCAGCCGCCTCGAGAAATCGGAAGGCGACCACCGAGTTCTCACCCGCAATTCGGAGAAAGTGCTCATGCACGTCCTCTTTGGCCAAAGGCCTAATCTGAAGCCTTTTCTTCACCGCCAGCCTGTTTCAAACGAGCGGTCAAGTCTGCCCTCATGTCAGTCCAAAACGCCTGATCCACTGGCAATGATTCTCCGGATCCAACTCCTTCCACCAGGAGCGCCTCAAGCTTCTCTCGACCCTTGCGATTCTGATCATTTCGAATGAGTTCCCGAACGTACTCACTCGCAGTGCTGTATCCGCCTTCTCTGACCACCGCTTCCACACTGGCTCGCATCGAGTCGGGCAGGGAGATTTTCAGGGTGCTCATAAGCTTGCCTCCATCGCCCAAACCAACGCGATTTGGCAATTCTTGTCAAATCCCACTCGAAAAGCCTCATTCTAGTCTGTGTCCAGGGGAGGCAAATCATCCTCCACCAGAACGGCCCCGCCACCGGTGGAGACCGCGTGCGCCGCCTGATCGCTGTGGTCGGGATGAAAAACGCCCAAGGCGTGATCAAAATGCAGGAGGAGCAAGGTCTCGGCATCCGGCTCGTGGCGGTGGGCGCGCTCAAAGGCTTCCCCGGTATAGCGCACCCCGCGGCTGAGGCGCACTTCGTCGATCTTGCCCTGAAAAAACCGGCTCGCCCGCCCGCGGCTATCTGGATCGCCTCCCACGTAGAGGGGATGCTCGTTGATCGTCCGAGGCCCCGAGACGGCCAAGGGTTCACCCACCAATTGCCCGTCCACATAGAAACGCATTTCTTCCAGATCGTAGACGCCGGCCACATGATACCACTCTCCCGTAGCCAGTTTGTCAGTCATTTTCACCGAATGGTAGGATCCCGCCACGTGCACATCAAACTGCAAGCGGCCCTCCTGAATCCAAAGGCCGAACTCCGAACTCTCCGTCTTGGCAATCACCGGGCTCTGCTCCACCTCCTTGTCTAACTGAATCCATGCTTCGAGCGTGAAGGCAGCGTCCGCCGGCAAGTCCAGATTCTTCGAATCCACTCTCACCGCGCTCTTCTCCGAAACCGACAAAACCTGATTGTCCTCACCCTCAAAGAGGGACTCCGGTAGCGCGCTGCTCAAGGTGACGGGAACTTCGTGGCTTCGCGTGGGCAGGCTCACGCGAGTTCCCGATCCCTCGAGGTAATCGATATCGAGCGACATCCGGGGAAGGCTGAAGGAGTCGGCATCCATACTCCCTCCGGATCGTTGCACGCGAAAACTCAGTGTCTTGCTTTCACTGGGTTCCAATCGAAGATGACGATGACTCGGCAGGATGCGCCAGGACCCGGGCGGGGAGTCCACGCTCAGAGTAAGTTCGATCGGCTGAGAAGTCGGGTTCGAACACCGCGCCCCATACTCGGCATTGATCGACCCTTCCTCATCGACGCGCAAGGGGCCGTAGGCGGATGCCAGGCCGAGATTGCGGAGGGCGTCGAGTTCACCAAGGCGCTCCTTGGAATACAGCGTCGGATCGATGGTGCTCCCCACTGGCAGAATCGCCACCGCCATGGAGTCTTCCCGCACCGTAACGATGTTGAGATGGTGAACATAGCCGATTTGCGGCATGTGACCGGGCATGGATCCGCCGGTGGTGGCGAGGGCAAAGTACTCGATGCCGTCCTGGAACCCGCCGTAATTGAGACGGTGGATATGTCCGGCAAAGACCGCCCGGACATTCCCGGCTTCAGCCAATCGCTGATGCACCTCATCCCAGTTGCTCTCCCGGTACCTGGCCAGCCATCGTGGGTGGTGGAGAAAGACAAACACTTGTTTCAAATGCTTCATCGCCCCGAGTGATTTACTGAGCCAGGTCAGTTGCTCTTCACTCATCTGGATCTGCTCGGCATCGTTGAAGTTCTTCGGCTTATCCAGATTTCCCGTCTCATCCGTGTAGAGCACGAGAAACCCTCGCTCCTTGTGCTCAAACCAGTACCACAGAGGGCCAAAATGCTTTTCATAGTTCTCCTCGTGCTCACGTAGCGGCCGATCTTTGGGATCCTTGCCCCGCCAATACACGTCATGATTCCCCGCCACGGGAAACCACGGCATCTTGAGACCATCCATCACGCCGTGAAACTCTTCCATCTGCTCCATCCACTGCGGGGCTTCATTGTAACCGTTGATCAAATCGCCCACGGTCATCACGAGATCGGGATCCAGTAGATTCGTGTCTGTCACCGCTTGTTCCAGAATCTCGATGCCCTCGGCGGGTCCGCCCGTGCGATCGGCAAAGATGACGAAATGAAACATGTCATCACCTTTGGGAAGAGCCAGCGCCTTGCCCGGCCGGGACGTCTGAATTCCAGTCGACTGTTGCGCCGTGAGCATGGGCGACACCGCCGCCATGCATCCGAAAAGAAACAGCAAAATTCTCATTGGGAGAGCTTCTATACCCAGGCCCAGCCGACAAGCGGAAAAGAAAACGCCGCCCAGGGACAAACGTCCCACAGGCGGCGTCTCACAGACTCCGTGATTACAAATAAAGATGTTCTAATGCTCGTAGGCGCTCTCGCTGTGCGCCGTCTGGTCCAGGCCGCGCTCTTCATCGGACTCGCTGGCCCGCAGTCCAATGGTCGCCTTGAGGGCTGCAAGCACCACGGCGGAAACCACGCCGCTCCAGAGAATCGTGACGAGGATACTCTTCACCTGGACGACCACCTGGCTCACCATGTTGAAGTCATCCCCGCCCGAGCCGCCCAGGGCCGGGG
Source organism: Verrucomicrobiales bacterium (assembly GCA_028281705.1). GTDB lineage: Bacteria > Verrucomicrobiota > Verrucomicrobiia > Verrucomicrobiales > DEV007 > JAACDM01. The sequence goes on along the minus strand of JANQJH010000103.1, from coordinate 12,165 downwards.
CCATGCAGACACCGGTGAGGACCGCACCGACGATGCCGCCGACGCCGTGAACCCCAAAGACATCGAGGCTGTCATCGTAGCCCAGCGCCCGCTTCAAGGTGGTGGCGCAAAAGTAACAGACCACGCCGGATGCAACCCCGATCAAGAGGGCCCCCATGGGACCGCAGCTTCCCGAGGCCGGCGTGATTGCCACCAGTCCCGCAACCGCTCCGGTGGCCGCTCCCACTGCGGTCGGCTTTCCTGAAATGATCGATTCCACCGCGAGCCAGCCCAGAACGGCCGCCGCCGTGGCCACCTGCGTAACCAACATGGCCATGCCGGCGGTTCCGTCAGCCGTCACCGCGCTTCCCGCATTGAACCCAAACCAGCCAACCCAAAGCATGCACGCTCCGATCACCGTCATGGGCACACTGTGCGGCGCCATGATCACCTTCCCATAGCCCCGGCGCGGCCCGACCATGATGCAGGCAAGCAAACCGGCGATCCCCGCGTTGATGTGCACCACGGTACCTCCGGCAAAATCCTCGACGCCCCATCCGGCGAAGAGTCCGTCACCGTTCCACGCCATGTGCCACACCGGCAGATAGCTCAAGGTGAACCAAAGACTGGTGAAGATCATCACGGCGCTGAATTTCATCCGCTCGGCAAACGCACCGATGATCAGCGCGGGCGTGATGATGGCGAAGGTCATCTGGAACATGATGAAAACCGACTTCGGAATCGTCCCTTCGAGCGTGTCGACCGTAGTCCCTTTGAGAAAGACCTCGCTTCCGCCTCCGATGAAGGCATTTCCCTCCGTGACCGCAAAGCTGAATCCGTAAATGATCCAGAGAATCGACATCACACTGGCGATCACGAGACACTGCACGAGCACCGAGAGCACGTTCTTCGAGCGCACCAGCCCCCCGTAAAAGAGGGCCAGTCCGGGTAAGGTCATGAAAAGCACCAGGACCGTGGCGACAATCATCCAGGCGGTGTCCCCGGAGTTCAGGGCCGACTCCGCCTCCTCCTGCGCCGAGGCCACCATGGGCAGGCCGGAGAGAAAAAGACAGAGGAGAGATTTTCGAGTGAGTAGATTATTCGTCATAGAAGGAATAGAGTTGGTTGGTCGCAGGCTGTGCGGGCCTGGGACTGGAACGAATGCGCAAGCAACTCCTATGCCACATCTTCGAGAAACACCCCTAAACGACAGAAGGCACCATTTGGTGGCGAATTCACGCCCTCCATGAGTCCAAGACTTGTGGAAAAAGACTCTGAAAAATTTCGACTCTTCCCAGAAACATTCCCGTCCAAATTACGTTTTACAGGTGATAAAACCTCACTTTTCCGTCTTATATTGAAGCTTCTGATTCTAAAAATCCCAGAAAGCTACCAAATATTATTGCATTTTTCGGAAAATACCGTATTTCACTGATTGACAGCTTCAATTATCTTGCTTGAACTCCCAACCCGTTTCGATGTCAGAGACCTTTAGGTAATTAATCGCACTCAGACCCTTGGGCTAACCCCACTCCAGAGCAGCAAGAGCCGCCACCACCATCTGAGCGCCATTCGACCCCATGCCAAAACCATCGAACGGAAAACCTGAATAAGTACTATGGCTAACTTAGAATTAGACGGCGGCATCAAAATTTACCTCCGCGAGATCGGTAAGACCGATCTCTTGACCCCCGAACAGGAGATTGAATTGGCTGACCGCATTAAGGTCGGCGACAAAGAAGCTCGTTCGCACATGATCCGTGCGAATCTCCGCTTGGTCGTCAAGATCGCCCAGGATTACGCCAACTACGGCCTCCCGCTGCTCGACCTGATCTCCGAAGGCAACATCGGCCTGATGAAGGCCGTGGAGCGCTTTGACCCCAACAAGGGAGGCAAGCTGAGCACCTACGCCGCCTGGTGGATCAAACAGTCCATCAAGCGTGCCCTGGCCAATCAGAGTAAGACCATTCGCCTTCCCGTCCACATGGTGGACAAGATCTCCAAGATGCGGCGCGTGGCCATGTCCATGAGCGAAGAGCTTGGACGCGAGCCCACCGATGACGAACTGGCCGAAGAGATCGGAATCGATCGCGGCAAGCTTTCCCAGCTGAAAGCCGCCTCGCTTCGCCCGGCTTCCCTCGATGCTCCGATCAGCGATGACGATAGCACTGAGTTCGGCGAGATCGTCGGTGACGACGCCGCGGACACGCCATTCGAGCTGCTGAGCCACAAGAACATGCACGGCCAACTCGAGGGGCTCTTGAGCGTCCTCGACGACCGTGAGCGTTCCATCATTGACGCTCGCTTCGGGCTCAATGGGCAGAAGCCGAAGACGCTTGAAGAGGTCGGTCAGGAATTCGGTGTCACCCGTGAGCGTATCCGTCAGTTGCAGAACATCGCTCTGAAGAAATTGCGCCGTGCCCTGCAGAAGAAAGAAGATCCCGGTCCCCGTCCTGCACGCGGTCTTCGTCCGAAAAACCTGCCAGATCTGGTGACGAAGAAGCCGTCTCCCTTCGCGGAGACCATCGACTAAGGTTTTCTCCCTTAGACGTTCAACATATTTTCAGAACCCCCGGGAGCCTCGGCCCCCGGGGGTTTTGTTTTGGTGAAAGAGGTGCCCCACATTTTCACGTTCCCCCAACGTGAGACCGGCGTCCCATCGGTCCCTATTTGTTTAATTTAATCCTCCATCGGCGCCTCGAGCTCAATCCAGGGCCAATTCGAAAACCGGATCACCCAGCACTTCCATCCGCGGTTGAATCCCCAGTCCCGGCGCCGTCGAGGCGGCCATGCGTCCTTGAACGCGCTGTGGTGCACCCTCGGCGATGGAGACCGTGACATAGCTGTTGAAGTCCGTCGAGGTGAAGAGCAGCTCTGGCGGCGTGCTGTGCGCCAGGTGAGAGATCGCCGCCGTCACGATGTCCCCGCCCCAGGTGTCTTCAATGGTCATCGCAATCCCCATGGCCACACACACATCGCGAATCTCACGGGCCTTCGTCAGCCCTCCGAGCTTGGAGATCTTCACATTGATTGCATCCATCGCCTGATCATTCACCGCGCGAATGAGTTCGGGAATGTTGTAGATGCTCTCGTCGAGCACGAAGGGATGGTCCGACTTCCGGCGAATCGAGAGACACTCCTCGTAGGTCTCGCAGGGCTGCTCGATGAAGACGTCGAGGTCTTTGACTCCGCGAACGACCCGCATCGCATCCTTCATCAACCAGCCCGTGTTGGCATCGGCGACCAAGACGTCGCCCGCCTGCATCAAATCGGCCACGGCGTGGATCCGATCAATGTCGACCTCTGGATCGCCCCCGACCTTGAGCTGAAAGCGCCGGTAGCCTTCCTCACGATATCCCGCCACCTTGCGCGCCATGACCTCGGGAGCCTCCTGAGAAATGGCCCGGTAGAGTACATGATCCTCGCCAAACCGGCCGCCCAGGAGATGGCACAGCGGTTGACTCGACGCCTGCCCCAAGAGATCCCAGCACGCCATGTCGATGCCCGATTTCGCATAGGGATGCCCCTTGATCGCGCGATCCATCGCCCGGTACACCACCGCCGGCTGGCGCGGATCGAGCCCCAAGACGTGGGAGGCCATTTCGCCAATGCCGGCGCGCACACCGGCAGCGTAGGAGGGCAAATAGACGGGACCCAAGGGACAAACCTCCCCGTGCCCCACCAGCCCACTGTCAGTCTCCAGGGCCACCACCGTGCTGTCAAAAACGCTGACAGACTTGCCGCCCGACCATTGATAACTCCCCTCGTGCAGCGGGAGATCGACCTGATAAACTCGTAAACGTGTGATCTTCATAGAAGGATAATACGGTTCCACATTGTCCAACGCTCAATCCCGCGTAAAGCACTTCGTATGGCCATTCTCGGTATCGATCTCGGCACCACCAACTCGCTCGTCGGCACGGTCGACTCTGGGTTTCCCATCTTGTTAGCCAACCAGGAGGGACAGCGTTCCATCCCCTCCGCCGTCCATCTTCCCCAGGGGGACGGCCCCGCTGAAGTCGGGATCACGGCTCTGCGCCAACGCGCCCTCGCCCCCGAGCGCGTCGTCACCTCGGTCAAGCGGCTGATGGGCAAACGGCTCAGCGAAGTCGATCCCACCCGGCACGCCTTTCCCCTGACCGCGGACCGGGATGGCTTTGTCAGGATCGCGATTCCCCACCGCGGGCAAGAGAGCTTGAGCCCGGAGGAAATTTCCGCCCTTATTCTCAAGGAACTCAAAACTACGGCCGAAACCGCCATGGGCCATTCGGTCGAACAGGCCGTCATCACGGTACCCGCCTATTTCAACGACGCCCAGCGGCAGGCCACCAAGCGCGCCGGAACCCTGGCCGGCCTCGCCGTGGACCGCATCGTCAACGAACCCACGGCGGCCGCCCTCGCCTTTGGTCTCCACCGCTCCAAAGAGAGAACCAAGATCGCCGTCTACGATCTCGGAGGCGGCACCTTTGATATCTCCGTACTCGAGATCCGTGATGGTGTGTTCCAGGTGCTGGCCACCAACGGGGACACCTTCCTGGGGGGTGACGACATCGATGACGTCCTCGCCCAACACCTCTGGCAACGCTTTCGGCCGAACCATCCCCCTCTCGCCGCCCAATCGGCCGCCATTCAAATCAAGTTCCGCCAAGCTTCGGAAGCCGCCAAGATCGCACTCTCCGAACAGTCGGAGTACATCGTCCGCCTGCCCTTCGTCGAAGGCGAAGAGCACTTTGAACATCACATCACCCGCGAAGACCTGGAGAAGCTGGCGCTCCCCATCATTGAACGCACGCGACCTCTCTGTCTCCGGGCACTACACGATGCCCAGCTGCAGGAGGAACAGTTAGACGAAGTCCTCCTCGTCGGCGGCAGCACGCGCATGCCCCTTGTTAGGCGGTTCGTCACCGATCTCTTTGGGCGCGAGGCCAACACCTCGCAACATCCCGATGAAACCGTTGCCATGGGAGCTACCGTGCAGAGCGGGATCCTCTCGGGCTCCCTGCGAAACATGGTCCTCCTCGATGTCACCCCTCTCTCTCTCGGCATCGAGAGCTTCGGCGGTCTCATGAACGTCATCATCCCGCGAAACACGACCATTCCCGCCAAAGCCGGCGAGATGTTCACCAACGCCGTCCCGGATCAGCAATCCATGCTCGTCCGCGTGCTCCAAGGGGAACGCGAGATGGCGCGGGACAACTGGGAACTCGGGAAGATCGAAGTCCCGTTCGATCCCGGCCCCAAGGGAAGCGCTCGCATCGGCGTGCAATTCCACATCGACGAGAACGGGATCCTCGAAGTCCTGACACGCAACACCAAAACGGGAAAGGACCTCCTTCTCGAGATCCAGAACGCCGCCGTCGATGTCGACGACCACCGGGTCGAGGCGATGATCTCCGAATCCGTCGACCACGCCTTCGACGACATGAATGAGCGCGTCTTCACAGAAGCACGACTCAAGAGCGAGGAACTCCTGCCCGCGGTCGATCAAGCGCTCAACCTTGTGGGTGATCAGTTAGCGGAAGAAGAACGAGCAAGCATTCTCGACGCGGCTGCCCGTGTCAGAAGAGCCCTCGACGGAAGCGACGCTCAGGCCCTGAAAACGGCGAACAACGCCCTTGATGAAGCGACTCAGGAACTCGCGGCACTCCTGATGCAGAAGGCCATGGAAGACGCCTCCTGAGGCGTCACGCCTTCTCTCGCCATGGGTCAATGACCGCTTTGATCACCCGAAGATTCTCCACATCATCGAGCGCTTGCGCGGCTTCGTGCAAACCATAGTCCCGCGAGATCATCGCGCCCCACGGAAATCGCGCCCCAGATCGAGCCATCATCGAGAGACCGCGATACACATGCGTGAACTCCGCCCCCCAGCATCCCCGGATATCGAGATGCTTCTTGTTGATGTCCCGATGCGGGTTCAGGGTCACATCGCCATTGTCCGTATACTGCCCCACGATGACATAGCGCCCAGCATCACGCGCCATTTGCACGCCTTCAGCCACGGCCGAGGGAGCGCCGCTAGCCTCGATGACGACATCAGCCCCGCGGCCCTGGGTTCGCTCCAAGACCGCCTCCACCCTCTGAGCAGGAGCCCGTTGCGTGATATCGACACTCACATCGGCACCAAATTCCCGCCCCAATGCCAATCGGCTCTCCGGAGCGCCGATCAAGATGATGTCGCCCGCACCCGCAAGCCGGGCGAAAGCCACCGCGCTCAATCCCACGGGACCACTTCCCTGCACCACCACCGTATCACCAAGCCGGATCTCCGATCGTTCCACGGCATGAAAAGCCGTCGCCATCCCGCATCCGCCGGCAATGAACTGCCTTGGATCCAACGCTTGAGGCAGCCGCATGATGCGCACCCCCGGCTTGAGATAAAGGTGCCGGCTCCAACCACCTAACAGTCCCTCATCAGTGCCATAGGTGATTCCGTAAACGCGCCGCGACGGGCACCGGGTCGATGCCTTGGCCACGAGACAATGCCAGCACGCACCGCAGGTCTCATGCACATCGAGAAAGGTGACCACGTCGCCTTCGGCAAATGGCCGCCCCTCCACATCCAACACCACCCCGTTCATCGCCTCGATCTCCCCCACATTCACATGCCCTGGCGTCAAGGGATAAGGTACACCTGGCAATCGCCCGTGGAACAAATGACAGTCAGTCCCGCAAACCTCGCTGTAGCGCGTGCGCAGGAGAACCGCCCCCGGTTCCAGGTCCGGCAGCGGCCGCACGTCGACCCGCACCGGTCCGCCCGGTTTTTCAATGTAGGCCAGTCGCGTTTCCATCAACAACCTCAATGCATCTCAATGGCACAATCGCCAATCCCGCCGCGATAAAAGTGGAATTCCACCTGCGGATGATCTGCCAGCAATGACATGGGCACGGAGGAATCCGCCAGCCCCTTGGATATCATGAAGGTGGTGAGACGCATGCCAAACGGGTTGTCATGGGTCCCCGCTTGCCAAATCGATACCTTCTCCGCCAGCCAGGTTTCCCTCGGCCCCACGGTCACCGCCTGGGTGGGAACGAGAGATACATTCCCGCCACCGGAGGTCCTCGCATTCTGACTAATCGTCACCGGATGGAGATCGACGACACGCGTGCCAAGCTTTCGGTACTCTTCCGGAGACGGCGGAGCCTCGAGATAATCCCCCTCCCGCGGCAAGGGGTCGTTGAAGGCCCAGTGCTTGATATCCCCCTGCCCACCCTGCATGACCGCACAATGCACCCCCTCCCAACTCGAAACGAAGGAACTCACATCCGCCTTGGGAAAGTGCAGGTTCTCCTCCGGCATGGCCAATCCCTTCTCGATCCGGTCAAAACACAGCTCCCGGTCCGCCCTCTCAAACGACAGCGGATGACTCACTGGCACTTCAGCACCATCCAATACCCATTCGTCCATGCCCCAAAAATGCCCGTGAGCCAGTGACAGCCCAAGCTCACTGACCAGCCGGGCTACCAAGGGCAGCTGCTCGGTGGGACCGATGGGACCACAGATGCCAACGGGATTGTCCGCCGTCGCTCGCCGCCAGGCCACGACGTATTCCAAGGCCTCCGCCAGATAGAAATCCTCCAGGGTATCATGAAGGATTACCTCAAACCCGGGCCGTGAAAGCTGCTGCATGTCGGAGACCGTTAGAGCAGCCGCGTCCCGAATGATCTCAGGATCGAGCGTCGTGTAATCCCACCAGTCGGGCGCGAGTGAACTTCGTTTGCGTGCCATGTCGAAATGCTGCCAGAGCCCCGGCTTCTCCGCCAAGAAATTCTTCATCAAGCGGAAACAATCCTATCATACTCATCTTCGAGAAAGCGATCCGTCATGCCGGCGATGTAATCGCACACCGTTCGGTAGAGCCCTTCCGACTCCAATCGATTGGCAGCTTCACGGCCCAGCAGCTCCGGATGATTCACATAGTGGTTGAAGACGGCATCCATCTTCGACGTCGCTTCGAGATTCGCCCCATCGACCTCCTGATGGTAGTAGAGGTTCTCGTAGAGAAAGGCTCTCAATTGCAGATTGGCTCGTTTCCAATCGGGATCGTAGGCCACCAAGGGACAGGGATGCCGCCGCACATCATCGGCCGTCTCCACCTTGGCCTCCGCGATCCGGCGGCGCGTCTCCGCCACCAAGCGCTCCACCTGAGTATCGATGAGAATGCGTATGACGTAGCGGAGGTAGAGGTCACCCTCCAGTTGGGGAAACTCAGCCTGCACCCGATCGCAGCACGCGCGCCAGGCTTCCAGTTCGCCTAACTGATCCGCCGAGATGAGTCCGGAATCCAATCCGTCGTCGAGATCGTGACTGTAATAGGTGATCTCATCCGCGAGATTCGCCACCTGGCCTTCCAACGACGGCTGGAGAAATGTCTCCGCCGAGGTGGCCTTCCCCTCTGGCCGGAGGTAGCCCTCGTCGTGCTTGCGCAGTCCCTCCAGCACTTCGTAGGAAAGATTGAGCCCGGGGAACTCGGGATACTTCGATTCGATGATTTCGACGAGGCGCAGGCTTTGCACATTGTGCTCGAATCCGCCGTGATCGCGCATCAGCTCGTTGAGCTTCTTTTCTCCCGCATGACCAAAGGGAGCGTGCCCGAGGTCATGGGCCAGCGCGATGGTCTCCGCCAGATCCTCGTTCAGGGAGAGCGCGCAGGCGAGGGCACGGCTGATGGAGGAGACCTCGATCGTATGGGTCAACCGGGTCCGGAGATGGTCACCCGTCCGATTGAGAAAGACCTGGGTCTTTCCCTCCAGGCGTCGAAATGCCCGGGAGTGAATGATCCGCGCCCGATCCCGCTGGTAGGCCGTGCGGTAGTCGTGCTGCGGTTCGAAATGGGTGCGCCCCACGGATTCCGCCACCCGCTGCGCGTACGGGGCCAGGGACTCCAGCTCACGTCTTTCCAGCGTCTTCCGAATCGTCGGCATGAGCCAGAGTTTCCCGTTGATCGACAAACATGCGTTCGCGAAGCTTTTGCAGTTCCATCCGCTGTTCCTGCCGCACGGCCAGCATGTCGTAAACGGCGAGCAGGAGCATGGTGCAAACCACCATGCCGCAGAAGCCCCAATAGCAGACAAACAAGGGAATGGACTCCGCAAGGCCCTCGAGCAGGATCATCCCCAGAGCCAATTGTCCCATGGCTCCGAGTGTCAGATAAAACATCAGCTTGCGACGCCAAGGGCGGTAACGCAGGCTGAATATCCCAACGCGCAACGCGAGCTGAATCCAACTGGAGGAGCCGTTTCCCGAGGATGCCATGAAGAATCCTCACATCTTCGGCTCGTACCGCTCCCAAGTCGAGAGGAGAACGCGATTCTCTCAGCTTTCCGCGGCCTCTTCCTTGGGTGCGGCTTCCTCCTTAGGTGCGGCTTCCTCCTTGGGTGCGGCTTCCTCCTTAGGTGCGGCTTCCTCCTTGGGTGCAGCTTCCTCCTTAGGTGCAACTTCCTCCTTAGGTGCAACTTCCTCCTTGGGCGCAGCTTCCTCCTTGGGCGCCGCGGCTTTCTTCGGTGCAGCGGCTTTCTTCGGCGCGGGTTCCGCCTTGGCGGCGGCCTCCTCCTTGGGCGCCGCGGCTTTCTTCGGCGCTGCCTTCTTCGCCGCCGCTTTCTTCGCCGCCTTTTTCACCGCTTTTTTCTTCACCGGCGCCTTCTTCGCCGCCTTCTTGCCCGCGGCGCCTGAGGCAGCCGTTCGCTGGCGTTTTCGCGCGAGATACTGGCGGCGTTTCCGCCTCTTGATTAGCTTGTTATACTGTTTTCCCATGTCGGGGGACAACATCCTGGATTGGATCGGTCGGGGGCAAGCGAAATCCACGCCATGTGACAATTTCGATTGTTCTAGAGATAAATGTCCCTTATATTTCCCGCAGAAAAACGCTTGACCCATTCCGATCTTGCCCCGATACAGCCGAGGTCATACGTACTGAGCGAGGTTCCATTCCCGCAAAGTCATCCGATTCGGTCACTTTTTGGCTGAGATCACCTATTAAACGCACTCCCACCGTTGATCGTCTGAAGGACGAAAGCTTCGACTAACCAAACGATGGCGTGTCTGTCACCAAGTGGTGCTCTGGACCCGTTTCACCATCCATCCGTACTCTCCTATCCCCATCATCTCGACTCAGAACGATCGCAACACCCCGATCTATGGCAGGTCATAACAAATGGAGTAAGGTCAAGCACATCAAGGGCGTCGTCGACGCCAAGAGAGGACGTGCCTTCAGCAAATTGTCTCACGAGATCGCCATCGCGACCAAGGAGGGAGGCAAGGACCCCGATCTCAATCCGAGGCTTCGCCACGCCATCGCGGCGGCGAAAAATCAGAACATGCCCAACGACAATATCCAGCGCGCCATCAAGAAGGGCGCCGGCGAAATCGAAGGCGTGTCCTACGACGAAATCACCTACGAAGGCTACGCCGCGGGCGGTATCGCCATGCTGGTGGAGACTGCGACGGACAACAAGAACCGGACCGCCGCGGCTATCCGCAGCGCCTTCAACAAACACAACGGGAGCATGGGGAATGCCGGGAGCGTCGCCTACCTCTTCGATCGGCGGGGGGAAATCCAAGTGCCCTTGGCCGAGGCCTCGGAGGATCAAATGCTCGATGTCGCCCTCGAAGCGGGAGCCGATGACGCCTCAATGGACGCCGACGGCGAGGTCCACGTCTTGCTCACGGCCCACGAGAACCTTGCTGCGGTGGCGGAAAACGTTCGCCAGGCCGGGCTTGAGGTCGCTTCCCAGAAGCTGATCTACGTCCCCAAGACATCCGTCGCCATCGAGGACTCCTCCACGGCGGCGAAAGTGCTTCGCCTGTATGAAGCCCTTGATGATGAAGACGATACGGTCAACGTCTTTTCCAATTTTGACATCGCGGATGACGTGATGGCGCAAATCAATCTCTAATTCTTGGTAAAAACATCCCCGTGCCCATGAGCACCCCTCCCGAATACGAGCCCACGCTGTTTGAAGACGAAGCCATCGCCACTACCAGAGTAAAGGCTACCGGCAAGAAGAAAGCAGCGGCCAAGAAGAAGACTGCTGCCAAGAAAAAGGCCACCGCCAAAAAGAAGGCCGTGAAGAAGGCCGCCGCCAAGAAGAAGACCGCGGCCAAGAAGAAGACCGCCGCCAAGAAGAAGACCGCCGCCAAGAAGAAGACCGCCGCAAAAAAGAGCGCCGTCGCCGAGGAGAAGAACGAAAACGTCGCCACCCAAGAGGCCATAGCGCCGGCCCGATCCGTCAAGCCCAAGAAGAAAGCTTCCAGCGTCGACACCAGTTCGGAGCCGGGCGAGACGGCCAAGAGCGATGGAGCCGAAGCCGACGCCAAGAGTGACGGGGCCGAGACCACAGCCGCGGCCAAGAGTGAGGCCCCATCCACCACGCCCTCGGGCGGAGAAAACGACGGCTCGAAGGGAAGGCAAGGCCCACCCCAGGACCGCCACGATGAACGTCGCTCGCGAAAGGGACGCCGTCATCGGGGTCGCCATCGCGACCGCCACCGCGATCACGACGAAGACGGGGAGGAGCGGGAACGCAAACCCCGGAAAGAAGTCGAGCTGGGCCCGCCCACCGATGGCGGTGGCTTTGTCGAACTCAGTCCCAAGGGCTTCGGATTTCTCCGCCAGGTCGATCGGCACTTCTACCAGACCAACCGCGACACCTTCATCCCGCCCGATTTTGTCCGGGACTATGGTCTGCGCGACGGGATGATTATCCAGGGCGAGGTGCGCAAGGGCCCGCGCGGTCCCCAACTCACCGCGATTCACACAATCAACGAGAAAGACCCCTCGGTCTATCAGAACCTCCCCATCTTCGAGGAACTCACCGCCATCAATCCCAACAAGCGCTGGATCCTCGAGACCGATCCCAAGCGCCACACCACGCGTATCATCGATATGATCTCACCCGTGGGACGGGGACAGCGCGGACTCATCGTGGCCCCGCCAAGGACGGGCAAGACCACTCTGCTAGAGCATATCGCCCAGGCGCTGGATACCAACTATCCGGATACCAAGGTCATCCTCCTCCTCATCGATGAACGTCCTGAAGAGGTGACGGAACTCAAACGCGCCCTGCCCAACGCCGAGATCATGGCGAGCAGCAATGACAATGACACGCGAACCCACATGCGTGTCGCTCAACTGACGATCGAACGCGCCAAACGCATGGTCGAAGCCGGTGAACACGTCTTCATCC
>JANQJH010000312.1 GCA_028281705.1 Verrucomicrobiales bacterium | reverse complement strand
AGCCTCACGCTTCTCCGGGTTTTTTTGTGATGAGTGCTTCTTCCGGAATTTCCGTCTTCTTTCTCCGGCTCTTTGGGCTGGGCGTCGGATCGTCGTCCGCGTCTGGGATCGATTGGTCACGCTATCAACTCCGCGGCGGTTTGCTGACTCCCACCGAGGCCGATTTCTACGGCCCACTTCTTTCCGCGGCACTCTCGGCCGATCTCATGCCGTTTCCCAAGGTGCGCCTCGAGGATATCATCAGCGTAGCCTCCCAGCGAAATGCCAGCGAGCGCACCAGAAGGATTCTCTATGGCTTACGCAACCGGATTAAGTCCCGCCATCTGGATTTCGTCCTTTGCCGCACCCAGGACGTCCTGCGCCCCGCCGTTGCAGTCGAGCTGGACGATCCCAGCCATCAGAGCGCGAAAGCCCGCAAGGCGGACGGATTTAAGGATGAGCTTTGCGAGGCGGTCGGACTTCCCCTCGTCCGGATCAAGGTGGCCAGCAGTTATGATTCGATGAGTCTCGCAGCAGCTATCGCTACCGCTGCGGCAAGGTGCGGGCTTTGAATGCGTTCGGCAATCGCCACTTACTCGCGCTATTTGAACTCGACAATGAAATAGACCACAGGAACAGGTGAGGGATGTCCTCCACGGTGGCTGGAAACTCCAGCAACCACCCCGGCGCAGCCTACCGCCGAGAAGGTGTTATAAACGCCCCTCAACCTAATAATCGCCGCTCAGCGCGTCGCTTTGGTAGGTAAGTGACCCTCCCCAAGGAGGAAGCGAATGAACAGAGGACAAAATCAACTTCATGGAATGCGACACAAGCTTAGAGTCTTCAGATGTTTCGTGGGGGCCATTGTAATGATGGTCCTCTACCTTGCCTTCATTCTATTCGTCCCCACAAGCCTCATCTACATCTCTACTATGCTGGGATGGCACGGAGCCACCGGGTTCACGGGAGCTGTTGAGTTGGTAGTCGTATTGGGGTTGGCTTTGGGGGTCTTCTTCTTGGTCGATCGATCCGGCCTGCTTGTCCGAGTTGCCAGACTCATTTGTTTCTCTCGGGCGACCCGCCAGCAAATTGCGCTCAAAGACGCAGACTATACAAAAGACGACTAGGGATAAGATCTTCCGTTGAAGCATCAGGGCGACCGCACCGTTTGTCCGGTTACCTCCCACTCAGACTCGAGATCGTCTGGAAGATCGCGGTGATCATGAGATAGGCCATCGTTCCGATGAGGAGGGCCATCACGATGAGCACGGCCGGCATGATGAGGGCCATGACTCGCTGGAGCGCGTTGTTGAGTTCCTTGTCGTAGCGTTCGGCGGCCCGCCGCAGGGCCTGATCGATTTTTCCGGTCTGCTCTCCCACCGCCACCATATCGATGAGCAACGAGGGAAACATCCCGGTACGAATCATGGTTTTGGCGAGGGCCCGGCCATCGCCCACCATCTCGATCATCTCGTTCAGGTGGCTGCGTTGGAAAATGTTTTGGGTGGCGTCGCGGGTGAGTTCCAGGGCGCGCAGGAGCGGCAGGCCGTTGGCCACGAGATTGGCCATGGTCTCGAGAAACTGGACGTAGAAGCGCTGTTCGACCACCTTCCCGTACAGGGGAAGCTTTAATTTGACGCGATCCCACGTCGGTTTGTTGGCCTCGGCATCCTTCCACGCCTTGAAGAGCACCGCTCCGGCCGCCAGCAGGAGCAGGATGACGGCCCACCACTTGGTCATGAATTCACTGAGCCCGATCAGGATGACCGCTCCCAGCGGCATCTTGGCTCCGGGAGTGCTCTCGAGAAGGGTGGTGAGCTGCGGGATGAGTTTCGTGACGAAAATCACCGCCACCACGATTCCCGAAAACATCAGGAAGGCGGGATAGATCAGAGCGAGCGTCACCCGCCCTTGCAGCTCCTGGAGGGTCTTCAGGTAATGAGCCTGCCGGTGGAGAATGGTATCGAGGGCTCCGCTCGCCTCTCCGGCCGCCGCGAGACTCGTGTAGAGCGGTCCGAAGCTGGGGCTCACCTTGCGCAGGGCCGACGAAAAGCTGCTCCCGTCGCGCACGATCTGCCGCAACTTGATGGAGACCACCTTCAGGCTCCCCAGCTCCTGGCGGCTCTCCATCGCGCGCAAGGCCGGTTCCAACTGCAGACCGGCCGCCAGCATATCGCTCAACTCCTCGGTGAAGAGCACCACCTCCGACCGCTTGAGCTTGATCGGCCCCTCCGGAATCTCTTCCTCCTCCACCGCTGCCTTCCCGCCTGCCGTCTTTTGCGGCGCGGCCTTCTGCCCTTTGGGCGCACTGGCCACTCGCTTGGCGGAGGGCTCTCCGCTCCGCTCGGTCAGCTTCACCGGCTGCAACCCCTGCCGGTCCAGCTTCCTCAACGCCTCCCGGCGATCCTGGGCATCGATCTCGCCCGTCATGACCGAGCCGCCCGAAAGTGCCTTGTAGGAAAATACTGCCATGCCTCGATCTCTACGCGATTGCTCCCGTCCCCCTCATCAGTTCTCCCCTCCTCCAAGATCGGAACTCGTGACCGAAATGACCTCCTCGATCGTGGTGT
>JANQJH010000261.1 GCA_028281705.1 Verrucomicrobiales bacterium | reverse complement strand
ACGAAGCTCGTTCCCCGCCAGGCTAATGATAGCGACGCTCAGCACGGTGAGCACCGCGAGAATCGACATCACCGTCACCAGCGCGACACCGCGCTGCTTCTTCTTTTCGGTGATAGGCCGATCCACTGACTTGGGCTGGATGGCTAGTTTCATGGGTTTGGGTGGAGTTCTGAACGAGTCCAAACGCTACGAGAATAGTAGCACCCACCAGTCTAATGAACCGGCTCCGCCATCGTCAAGATAATACACATAATGCCCATACAAGGGATTGCGGGACCCGCCATGGCCCTGGCTTCCTCGCCAATAACCCAATCGAATCCATAAAAAAAGGGAGGGGCCGAAGCCCCTCCCCTGTAGCGGAGACATTGAATAATCCTCTTGAATAAGCTGAGCCTCGTGATGCGGACGCTCCTGTCCGCCCAAGGTGCGGGCTAACTAACTCATCACAGGCCTCCTCGCGATCATCAATGGGCAAACTGACGCACGTTCACCACCCGATAACGATAAAACTGCTCCAGACTCTCCGCCGTGTTCTCGATCCGCTCATTCTTGTAGTCGGGGATGTCGCGGTCGGTCGGGTCGAGGAAGCGCTCGATCACGGCAGAGCCGCGATACTCACCGCTCACCTGGTCCTGGCCGACGACGAACTCGTTCACCGGCGTGCCCCGCACTTTCTGCAAGGTCTGCACCGTCATGTAGACCTTGAAGGTGTTCGATTTCGTCGTCACCCGCGGATAGATGTTCGCATAGGGCTGCTCGATGGTGTTGTCACCACTGAGACGATGCTTGTCCCACCACCGGCGAATGCCCTTGCTGTCTTCGTCCCAAGAGACGTCTTCGTCCTTCGGATAGAGAAACATCTCACAGATCTCCGTCGCCGTGCGAAACACCTTGCCCTGTTCGAACTTGTGTTCCCACTGGGCAAACGTGCCTTTCTTGAAATCCAAATCCACCGGATGATGCCAGCCTTCATGGCCGCTGTCGGAGCCATCTTTGTAACGACGGCCTGCCGAGTTCGGAATTCCCAGCACACGCTCGGATTTGAAGACCGCCGCCAGACCGGTGGCACGCTTGATGTAACTGAAAGGCAACATCTGGTAGTTCAAATTGATCTTCCCGCTCGTGGCAAAGGGCTCACTGATCGGATAGGGCTCCACGATCGGCATCCAAAAGAAATCCAGCCAGATGTGATCTGGCGGCAGTTCCTCGTCTTTATAGATGGACCGCATTTGCGGCGTCTCGAAGCCATCCACCGTTGTTAGGTCACCGGTGTGCCTCAGGCCGTTTCCAGCCTCACCCAGGTGAGCGTTGCGCTTCAAGTGACCGTCGCGGGCCACGTTGGGACGGAAGAGCAAGGTCGTCCACGGCGCTCCGGCTTGCGACGCACTCGGAAGAGACCCAAACATCACACCTGAGGGCACCATGCGGTTGGGATTGAAGTTCTCCAAGTTGCGGTCCTCGTAGCTCTCTCCTTTCCTCCACTCCCCAGCCTCAAAGTAGGGGAACTTCTGATTGAAGATACTCGACCCCGGCACGTCGTCGGCCCCATCGTCCGGCTTGTTGATGTAGGCCCCGTCCGTGCAACCGCCGATCCCGTTGTCGAAGTCACGCGTGATAGACGGATCGATGGGAAAATCGTAGCCGTCTGCTAGAAGCGGCGCGTAATCCTTCTTCCGCTCACGCGTCGGATCCCAACAAAAGTCCGGCTCCATCTCGGGATCGTACTTGACATCGGCCAGGCTGCGATTGTGCAACTCCATGGCAAAGGTCCCATGCCGGCCCAGCGTCGTCGACTTCGGATAGATGGCCCAGCTCAAGGAGTGGGCCGCACGCGTCCGCCGCACCCGCGGGTGAAGGCGGAAGAGTTCGCTCGGCACGTTGCGCTTGGTCGCCACGTGGCGCACATCGCCATGGGCCACCACCAGCGAGGTGACGTTCTCCCGATTCTTGGCCGACTCGAGGACAAACACCGGCTTGGTCCTGGCATTGTCATCGGCGGCGCGATTGAAACGGCGTGTCCACCCGGCGTAGGAGTTCGTATTCGGCTCGGGACGTGGCAGCGTCAAAGTCTCGCCCGGCTGAACCCAGCGCAGATTGAAGACCTGGACCAAGTTCCCCGTGGACGCACCGCCCGCCCCCTGATCGTACATCACCAATTGCACAGGATTGTCTTGCTGGAGATTGAGATCCTCAATGTTCGACACCACCACCGGCGTCTGGCAGTAGAAATGCGCTAGAGGACCATCCCCGTTGGCGAGGAATTGGTTTCCATAGAACCCAGGAGCCTTCGAATCAAACTCGAACTTACCAAAACGGAAAAGACGATAGCCTCCCGTCCCGCCCCAGCCGTACCAACCCGCCGGCAGGTTCTGCCGGGCGTCCGGCTCGTTGGCATCTACCGTGTAAATGGCAGGCCCCCTGTGCTGGGGAGCCTCCACACTGTTCCCCCACAACTGCAGCGGGATCCCATTGATCCGCAAGCCCACACCGTCATCTAAGCCCTTCTCGTAGCCTTTCCCGCCGGTGAGCAGCCGCATCGTTTGCTTCGGATGAATCTGATGAAATCCCTGCGCCACGGAAAAGGCCTCGGGGATCAAGCCCGTCTCCACATAGTAGAAGGTCTTGCCCACATCGGCAGCGCTGAACTTCTTCCCGCGCCACTTCTCATACTGTGGATGCTGGTTGGCCACCACCCGCATGATCACGTCGGGATCCGCAGAACTTGAAGCGCCTCCTCGGGGCGAGGAAAAAAAGTCTTTCAAATTCTTGCCCGTAAAATCCCCATCTTGGGGCCATTTCTCTAGTGTGGTGTAGGCCGTGACATAGGAGACCAGAGCGACTTCGGAAACGGTGAACATCCGGCCCGACCCACGCGGCTCCAAGGTCTCCTGGTCCCAGTTGGAACTCTGCGAACTCGACCCGTTGTCCTTCGTCAGATCGCGACCGATCAGATTGATCCCCGAGATCTGCCCAAAGCCGTTGTCGGCCCCCGGCCGAAAGTCCGCATAGGGCTCTGTCAGATTGCCGTCGTGGATGTTGACCTGACGCATGTAGTCGAACATCTGCAGCGCGATGCAGAAGTGATCGAGCTTGTACTCCGTCTTGTCCTTGTAATA
Source organism: Verrucomicrobiales bacterium (assembly GCA_028281705.1). Classification (GTDB taxonomy): domain Bacteria; phylum Verrucomicrobiota; class Verrucomicrobiia; order Verrucomicrobiales; family DEV007; genus JAACDM01. The sequence continues at coordinate 24,599 of JANQJH010000261.1, read as the reverse complement.
GGAGGGTTTGAACGGGGCGCCCTTCGTCGCTCCATATTTCTGCGCCAGTGATTTCCCATAGCTCGGCACCTTCTTGTAAACCTGAGCCATGAGATACATGTAAAGGTCCACATTCGAGCGGCCGGCTCGCACGTAAAACTCCTGGTGACGCGAGGTGGCACTCTCGCGCTGAAAGAAAAACTTGTGCTGCCCCCGATCTCCCAAGCTGGTGCAAAACTCGATCGTATAGTCCAGCGGCGTCCGATTGCGGGGACTATCATTGACATGGAAAGCCCAGAGACTGATTCGAGGACGGCCGTGCACATTCAGTTCCGGGCCCTGGCTCCGCACCGTCATGAACCCCTTGGCACGCTCGAAGCGCTCCAGACCATCCGGCAAGAGGTCGATGAATTTGTTGTCCTCACGCTTGATGTTGAACACGATGTCATCCACCGAGGCGTAGAGACGGTCCTTGTCATACTCCAGACGCTTCGCCCCCTTGGTCTTGCCGTCCTCCGTGCCACCCCACTCCACCTTGGGCGTGATCTCCAGAAGCGCCCGCAGCTCGTTCTTCGATAGCTGCTTGGATCCCTTGCCATCAATGTACTTGCCCGGGAAAAACAGGGCACTCAAACAGGTCGTCGCCGGGTGTCCCGGATAGCGTTGCACCTCGTGAATCACCGGCTGATACTGAGACCACAATCGACCCCAATCCGTATTCGCCTTTGGTTTGTCCCACGGGATGGCCTCCGCCGCCGTGTTCACATTGATCTTGCAAGTCTCGTCATCCGCCCAAAAACCGATCCGCGCCACAATGGGATTCTTTTCGTCCGGCTGCGCCGTGGGATCCGTGCTGATAAACTTGCCCGAGGGATCGAGACTACCCATCTTGCCATCTTTCAAGAGGTAGAGCCACTCCACGGGCATCGGCAGGCGCTTTTCCTCCCGCACACCAGAGAAGTTCTCGTAGTCAAAGGCTTCCACGCGATCCTGAGTTTTCGCTCGCGGGTCGAGGATGGGAAAATAACGGTTCGTCTCCTGGCCCTTCGTATTGTAGGCGATCGAGGGGGCATTGAGATCGACGTAGCGTTCCGGCGACTGTTCCCAGTCCCGGATCGATTCCAGCTCCAGGGTAATGTCCCGTTCATCATCCAAAGTCATCCTGGCGGAGGAATACAGTTTGAAGGCCTCACGAAGCTGGCCGCCATCATCAAACGTGCGGATCATGCCGGGTTGGGAAGCCCAGAGAGCGATGGAGGCGCCGCCACCGAAGAGATTCCCGCCCACCTTCTTGTCCGTTCGGGTGGCTTCACGGATCTGCCCGATGACGAGGCTGGTGACATACTCAGAGAGTTGCCGCGTTCGCACGCTGTCCGAGTAACTACGCGCGGAACGAAGCTCGTTCCCGGCCAGGCTGATGATGGCAACGCTCAGCACGGTGAGCACGGCAAGAATCGACATCACCGTCACCAGCGCGACACCACGCTGCTTCTTTTCGGTGATTGGCCGATCCACTGACTTGGGTTGGATCGCTAATTTCATAATTGAGCAGGTTCAGTTCTCAAACGAGCCGGAAAACGCTGCCATAGTAGCGCTTTCAATTTTCCGCGTCAACATAATACATACAATGACAATACAAATAATTCGACAAATCTCTCTCTCAAGGTTTGATAACCGCAACAAACTTCTCTGTATTTAGCTTATTACCAACTCTTTATGGATCCACTCAGGTGTATTAACTACTTTATTAACGATGAAGACATCTCAATGTAGCGCAGCTTTGTATTTTCATTGTAAACTGTTTATTTTCAAACCTTTACGGACTCGCTCCTGTCGACTCAACCCATCTCCTCCCGCCGTGAGCTGCTCGCGAATCCTGCCCATTTTCTTCGAGGCCTTGCTTGCTTGAGCCCGCCGCTCAGGGTGGCCTATCCTCCGGAATGATCCGGCGCGCCGCTCTGCTTACGATTTGCTCCACGTTATTGGCTGGCTTCTGGCCCTCCACCGCCGCGGAGTTCTCTTTTGGACCGCTCACCCTCACTGTTCCCGCTGGATTCAGCATCGAGCGCGTGGCCCATTCGCCCCTGGTCGACCGGCCCATCATGGCCGATCTCGATGCCCAGGGCCGCCTCTACGTCGCCGACTCCTCCGGCTCCAACGCCGATGTTCAAACCCAGCTGCGCGAGAAGCCCCACCGGATCGTCCGCCTGGAAGACACGGATAACGACGGCGTCTATGACAGCCGCGTCGTCTTCGCCGATCGTTTGATGTTTCCCGAAGGCGTCCTCTGGGCCAACGGCTCGCTCTACGTCGCCGCACCGCCCGAGATCTGGAGACTCACGGACACCGACGACGACGGCATCTGTGACCACCGCGAGGTCTGGCACGATGGCAAAACCCTCACCGGGTGCGCCAACGACCTCCACGGTCCCTATGAGGGAAGAGACGGCTGGATTTATTGGTGCAAGGGCGCCTTCGCCGAACAGAGTTACCCCCGCCACGACGGGTCCCTCTTTGTCAGCAAGGCCGCGCATATCTTCCGCAAACATCCCGACGGCGGCCTCGTCGAACCCGTGATGACCGGCGGCATGGACAATCCGGTCGAACTCGTCTTCACGCCGGAAGGCGAACGATTCTTCACCACCACCTTCCTCCAGCATCCCGGCGGAGGCCGCCGTGACGGCATCATCCACGCCATCTACGGCGGCGTCTACGGCAAGGACCACCACGTGCTTGAAGGACATCCCCGAACCGGCGCTCTCATGCCCGTCATGACCCACCACGGACCAGCGGCCTCCTGCGCACTCATGCGCTACGAGTCGACTCAGTTAGGCCAGACTTTTCAGGGCAACCTCTTTGCCACGCTCTTCAACATGCGCAAGGTCACCCGGCACGAACTCGTGCCCCAGGGCGCCACCTTCAAGACCATCGACCATGATTTCCTCGTCGGCGATCACATCGATTTTCACCCCACGGATGTACTTGAGGATCACGACGGTAGTTTGTTAGTGATCGATACCGGCGGTTGGTACAAACTCTGTTGCCCCACTTCACAGCTACCCAAGCCGGAAGTGTTAGGCGCCATCTACCGCATTCGCAGAACGGACGCACCCGCCATCGAAGACCCGGCCGGCAAGAGGAGCGTCGAGTGGTCGAGCCTCGGATTTGCCGAACTCACGCGGCTCCTCGGGGACACACGTCCCGCCGTGCGGAAACGAGCCCTCCAGCAACTGGCTAAGAGCGGTGTCTTCCCCCAAGACGCATTGGAAAACATCACCTCCACCGCGGTCAAACAAGGCCTACTCTGGGCCGCCACTCGGAACGGCACGCCCTCTGCCCGGCAGCTGTTGCGCCGGGGACTGCACGACCGCGAGGCAGGTGTCAGACAAACCGCCCTCCATGGAATCAGTGTCCTTCGCGACCGCGCCTCGGCCGAAGCCGTGGCCTCACTCCTGCAAGACCCCAGCCCCAGCGTGCAGCGGGCCGCCGCCGAAGCCATCGGCCGCATCGGCAGCGGAAAGCACGTCCCGCTTCTCCTCGAAGCACTCACCGAGATCGAAGAGCCGTTCGATCGCGTACTGCAACACTCCCTACGCTACGCCCTCATCGAGATCGAACACGATGAGGCCCTCCTGGACGCGCTTGAATCAGCCTCGAAACGCCATCGGTCCATCGCCCTGGAAACCTTGCATCAACGCCATTCGAAGCACCTCACACCTGACCGCGTTTTTCCCTACCTCCGTGCTACCGATTCCTCGCTTCGCCAAACGGCGTGGGAAATCCTGGGCGAACACCCACAGTGGGGCGATGCCCTCGCCAAATCGCTGCCACCGGCATCCAAGCTCCCGCCTTCTGCCGTACCCGCCCTGGCCAAACTGGCCGGGAGTGCGCCCACCCAAGCCTACCTCGCACGCCAGTTGGTTAGCCCTCACAACGAAAGCGCCGCACTTGACATCATCCGGCAAGCCACCCCTGAAAGCGTTCCCTCCATTTGGGTCGCCCCGCTGGGAGATCTCCTCACGAAGAACCCGGCCACTCGCAGGAGTGTCATTCAGATCCTCGGAAGAGCCAAGAATGCACCGATCGAGGACCTGCCCATGCTCACGCAGCAAGCCCTCGCGACTGAGAACCCACCCGGCGATCGACTAGAAATGCTCGCTCTCCTGACAAAATCCAAATCGTTTCCCGTGACCGAGACACTTCCGTTTCTCTTGCAACATCTCGAGCCCACAAGAGATCTCACCGCACGGCGAAAAGCCCTGCAAATCCTCACGCAAATCAAACTCGATCGCACCCAGCTATCCACGCTCATCCGCTGTCTCGACCACATCGGCCCCATGGAGCTCCATGCCCTGGTGACGCATTTGACAGAGCGGCTCAAGACTGACGACGGTTCCCTCACCGCTCTCGCGCTCGATACCCTGACAAGGAATCCCAGCCTGAACAGCCTGCCCCGGGCCACCATCAATCAGCTACTCGAGACCGCGCCTCCCCAGGCGGAAGCCAGCGTCGTCGCCTTCAAGGAAAAACTTCCCCCGGCGGCACAGAGCGGACCAGACTCCCAACGTCTCGAGACGCTGATGGCGGCACTCCCGACAGGCGACATCATCCGCGGGCAAGCCGTGTTCAACAGTCCCGGTGCCGCCTGTGTCACCTGCCACGCCATGGGTTATCGCGGCGGCACCCTCGGTCCCGACCTCACCCGCATCGGCCAGATACGCTCCCGCAAGGATCTTCTCGAAGCCATCATTTTCCCCAACGCCAGCTTCGTCCGCAGCTACGAGACCGTACTCGTCACCACGGCGGACAGCCAGGTCCATCTCGGCATCCTCAAAAGCGAAAACACCGACACCTTGACCCTCCGCACCGGTCCTGAGAGCGAGACCGCCATCGAGCGTGCATCCATCACGGAGATGCTACCGGGCTCGATCTCCCTCATGCCTCCCGGAATCGACACCCTTCTCTCCAAGCAACAGATCGCCGATCTCCTGGCCTTTCTCGAAAACGCCAAGTGGTAACCGGCTGCAACTGAGTTATCACCCCGGCCCACGGGGCTCATCCCCGGAAAATAACAAAGGGACTAAAGTCCCTGCCACTTTCCCAGAATGTGGGAGGGACTTCAGTCCCTCGGTTGTCTGGAAGGAACGACTTCTCCAACGGACACAGGATGGCTGTCCGCCAACGCCGCGATCACTCACCGCCATCGCCCGCCATCACCCAATCGAGATTGAAACTCGCATACTTGATCGATTTCACCTGCTTGCCCTCGGCATCCTTCACAAAATAGCTATAGCTGGCGTGGAGCATGCCGTCCTCCGTTTGAATGATCGAGGGGTAGTGAAAGCTCCCTTCACCTGCGGCTACTTTCTCCAAATGGCGCGTCCAGCGCCACGATTTCCCCTCATCCTCGGAAATCGACACGGCTAACTGATGCCGCCCGTCTTCCGTGTCATTGTAGATCGCGAGAAACCGGCCGTCCCGGAGATTCATCAGCTCGAGTCCGGCCCCCGGGTTCTTCAGCACAGGATGATCATAGACCATGCTCCAGGTCTCGCCTTCATCCTTGGATTCGCTGACGAGGACGCGGTTGGGCGGCGGGCCGTTGTCCCGCATGTAGGTCACGATGGTGCGGTCACGCTTGCGGGCAAAGCTCGGCTGAATGTTTCCACCGCCGACGATCGGTTCGCTAAACTGCCAGGATTTACCCCAATCGTCCGTGTAGGCCACGAGGGAAAAGGAAAACCCGTCGGAATACAGCCCCAGAAGCATCCGGCCGCGGTCCGTGATGTAGGGGTGCGCCCGGGTGAACCATCCCAGCCTCCGCGTGAGCTTGTCGTCCGCTTGTTGGAAATTATGATAGGCCCATTCGATCGCCCGGGGCGTGATGGGAGCGTGATGGCTCAAATAGGCCGCCGTCTTCTCCCGCACCGTCTTGGGAAAGGCCTCTCCCGGCTTCATGTGCAACACCTTCGATTCCGACCACACCGGCGGTTTGCCCGGCTCCTCATAGTCCGTCGAGATCTTGTAGTTCATCAAGGCCGATTCCCATAGATTGGCCTGAATCGTCGGCCAGAAGAGCCAGAGACGCTTCTCCGGGTCGATGATCATGCAGCAATTCGTATCGGGAAACTCCGGGGTGTCCGCCATGGGAAACGGCTTGGACCACTGTCCCGTCTCCTCATCGCGTTTGGCCCCCAAGATCACCACATCATCGGACCTGCGCTCGCCCGACCCGTGAAACCAACAGACGAGGAGATCGCCACTGGGAACCTGAACAATGCAGGACCCATGATTGTGCCACGATTCCAGGGGAAAGATCAGTTCACCCGAATGCTGGGGAGGGGCCGCGGTCAAAAAACTGGTCAGCACAAAAGGAAGGAAAAGAAGCCATCGCAACATGCCGCCGTCATACGCCAAAGTGCCCCACGGAGGCAAGCCCGAGAAAACTCGAACGGCCTACGAAAACGACAATGAGATGTTTAAACTAACAAAATCTCTACCACGAAGAATTTCCCTTCCATTCCTTGCAAACCACGGGCTCACGGGGAGGATGACTCCTCGCGGATCCGCTACCTCTATGCTCTCATGGTAAACCAAGCCTTCCTGGAACATCTCGGCGTCATGGTCATCGGCGCCACGGCGTTCCTCTGGCTGGCGCGCCGATTGGGCATCCCCACCATTGTCGCCTACCTTCTGGCCGGTCTCGTCATTGGCCCATGGACGGGCCTCCTGGATCAAACCACGGAGGCCACCGATCTCATCACCGAGATGGGAATCGTCCTCCTGCTCTTCCTCGTCGGGCTCGAACTCACGTTCGAGAAGATCCGTGAGGTCGGCAAGGTGGCGCTCGTCGCGGGGTCGGCTCAGGTCGCCCTCTCCGTCGTGGGAGGCGCCGGGTTTTGCTGGTTGATGGGATTTCGCGGTTCCGCCGTGTGGATCCTGGGATTCGCCCTCGCCTTCAGCAGCACGGTGGTTGTGGTCAAAATGCTCGTCAGCCGCGCCGAGAGCCACACCCTCTTCGGCCAGATCGCCGTCGGTGTCCTCCTCGTCCAGGACATCGTCGTCGTCCTCCTCCTCACCGTTCTCGGCGCGCTTGGCCAGGGATCGAACGGTGGCGCCATGGATTTGGTCCAGAGTGTGCTCATCGCCATGGGAGGCATGATCGCCCTCCTCGCCATGGTACTCGCGGCGGCCCGCTTCCTCCTGCCCAAACCCATGGCCTGGGGTTCCCGCTCGCCCGAGACCCTCTTCATCATGAGCCTTTGCTGGTGCTTTGCCGTCGTCATGGCCACCCACGTCCTCCATCTCTCACACGAAATCGGCGCCTTCATCGCCGGCGTCAGCCTGGCGCAACTGCCCTATAGCCACGACCTCCAACGCCGCGTCCAACCCCTGATCAATTTCTTCGTCGCCGTTTTCTTTGTCACTCTGGGAGTCCACATGCAGTTCCACGGTGAGATCGCCTTCTGGACACAGGCGCTTCTCCTGTCGCTCTTCGTCCTCGCGGGAAAATTCACCATCATCATGACCATCGTCGTGAGGCTTCGCTTCAGCATCAAGACGGCCTTCTTCTCCGCCCTCATGCTCTCACAAATCAGCGAATTCTCCTTCATCCTCGCCGGCGTCGCCTCGCGCGGCGGCATGTTAGACGCGGATTCCGCCTCTCTGCTAAGCGTCGTCGGCCTCATCACCATCTCCATCTCGTCCGCCGCCATGGCCCAGAAAGAAAGGCTCTTCCGGCTCTTCGAGAAACGCGGTTGGTTAGGCTTTTTCGGACCGGCAACGGCCCGCGAGGACGGTGCGGAGGACCCCGCCGAACCGGACACCCAGGCCCGGCAGGGCCACACCGTGATCGTCGGGATGAACACCCTGGGACGCGAACTGGCCCGACGTCTCACCGACCGCGGCCAATGCGTCATCGGGATCGACACCGACCCGCGCAAGCTGGAGAACCTTCCCTGCGACACTCTCCTGGGCGATGCCAGCATGCTCTCCGTACTTGAGGAAGCCCATTTCGAGGACGCGCGACTCCTGGTTTCCACCCTCCACATCGCCCCGATGAACGATGTCCTGGCCTATCGCTGCAAAATGGTGAACACGCCGTGCAGCATCCATGGCTTTGATTTGAAGGCTCTCAACAACTTGCTCGATATGGACGTTTGCTATCTCATGGTGCCCAAGGTGGATGGGATCAAGCGGCAGAACACCGTCCTCCGGAAGATGGGAATTTTACCGGCGAAAAAAGGATGACCTGGTTGGCCCTTCTCGTCCTCGCCGCTGCCGGCGCCTTTGCCTTGTCCCACTGGCTCAATCTGCCAGTCATTCCGCTGCTCATCCTCTTTGGCTTCGGCCTGTCCAACGGCGGCGTCCCCTTCGACCAAGACGCCCTCGACACCGCACTCGACCTCGGACTCGCCTTCCTCCTCTTCACCGCAGGCCTGGAACTCAACCCGCAGAGGTTTGCCAGATACGCCGGAGCCGTCCTCTGGGTCGGCAGCCTCCAATTCCTCGTCGTCGGACTCGCCGGGCTCGGCCTGGCTTCCTTGTTAGGCTATCGCGGGCTCGGCGCCCTCTTCCTTTCCGTTTCCCTGGCGACGAGCTCCACCCTGGTAGTCGTGCGCCGGCTTCAAGTCACCCCCGGCTCCATGACCTCCTACGGCCGTCTCGTGATTGGCGTCCTCCTCGTTCAGGACGTCATCATGATTCTCCTCATGGTCACCCTGGGAAAACTCCCGGAGGGCACCCTCGCGGTCGCCCAAGGACTCGGAGGACTGACCCTGCTCATCGGCGTGGCCGTCGGTCTCCAACGATGGGCTCCCGGCATCATCCGGCGAACCAAGCTCGATGAAGAAGCCTGGCTCCTCATCACCCTCAGCATCCTCTTTGCCTTCGCCGGCGCCGCCGCCGCCCTGGGAATCCCTCCCCTTACGGGCGCCTTTCTCGCCGGCTTCGCTCTCTCCTCCTTCCCCATCGGCGGACTCGTCCGCGGCCTCGTCGGTTCACTCACCACCTTCTTCCTCGCCGTCTTCTTCACCGCCCTCGGCGCCAAGGTCGCCATCCCCACCTGGGCCATGTTCACCGACGCCCTCGCCTGCGTCGCTCTCGTCCTCATCGTCACCCCCCTCCTCGTCACCGCCGTCGCCGAGTGGAAAGGCGGACTCTCCTCACGCAAGGCCATTGCCAGTGGCCTTCTCTTGGCCCAAACGAGCGAATTTGCCCTCGTCCTCGGTCTCTTTGGTCTCCAGGAAGCCAACCTCCCTCCGGAAGTCTTTTCCATCATCGCTCTGGTCGCCGTCGTCACCATGACACTGACTCCATTCCTCGCCAACGATGACCTCGCCCGCCGCCTCCTGCATTGGCACCCGCTGCGGCGGCGCCTCCCCACCGTGAGCGATCTCTCTGATCACGTCCTCATCCTCGGCTTCGGCCCCTCCGGCCATTGGGTCGTCAAACCGCTCCTCGCCGCCGGACACCACGTCGTCGCCGTCGATCACGACCCCGTCATCGTCAATCAGCTGCGAGAGCGTCAAATCCCCTGCATCCTGGGCGACGCTTCCGATGAGAAAGTGTTGGAGCTCGCCGGAGCCAAGAGCGCCAAGATCGTTCTCGCATCGATGTCAGAACTCCCCGACGCTCTCAATGTCATCCGCATGCTCCCCGGCGTCCCCGTCATCATTCGCGTCTTTGAAGAAGCCGATGCCCAGGCCATCGAACGCGCCGGAGGCAGCGCCGTCCTCAATTCCCTGGCCGCCGCGGATGCCTTCATGGAGTGGCACGCCTCTTCGTGTCCACCGCCTCCGTCCCCGGTGCCGCCATCGGGGTAGGCGCCGGCAAGGGCAAGTCCCCCGGCGCCTCCACCCTGGGCAAGAACCGGTAGAACAGACCCTGAGCCTCGCATTTCCACCAGGCGAAAACCCCCTTGAGAAACGGCCGGACGGCCGCCGGACCAGGCGCAAACCCCGGTTTGACGAGATCACGGCGATCGAGATTGTGCGCCCCGTAGCGCCCCACGGCCCGGCGCCCCTCGGCCAGCCGAACCAGCCGGCGGTTGTAGAAACTCATGAACCAGGCGATGAAACCGCCGATGGGGCCGTGATAGGGCAGCTTGGAGAACTCGGCCTCGGTGTTCCGATAGACAAAATGCACCGGGCCGATGAAGTAGGCGCCGATATCGAGGAGAAAGGCCGCCCGCATGAGATCGGCGTCGCCCAGGTAGGCATACTTGTCGCGATAGAGGGCGTCGTACCAACGTTGATAGCACGCCGTGTACTCGCGCTGATAGAATGCCCTCGCCGCACGGGCCTCTTCCTCCTCGCCCTGCAGGGAATTCGCGATGCAGGCACGTGCCGTCATCACCGTGTGCGCGATGAAATCGATCCCGTGACTGTAGAGCGGGTCCATGAATCCCGCGGCATCCCCCACACAAACCCAACCCGGCCCCACAATTTCACGATTACGATAGGCCAGCTGTGTGTAGGCCAGGATGTCCTTCTCCACCGGCTCCGCCTCCTCAAACATCCACTTTCCCACGGGATGCCCCCGCAAATGCATGAGCAACGTCTCCGTCAGGTTGGCCCCAGGCTGAGGGCGGAAGAAACGCGGATCGTAGGTCAACCCGGCGCTGAGTTCGCCCCCCTTCAAGGGAATGAGCCAACACCACCATCCCCGTCCCATGAGGTGGTTCGTCGCCGACCCGCGCGAGACGTAACACGACTCCGCGAAATCCGGGTTCGCCAACGCCAACTCCGCGCCATCGAGATCGCGGACCTTGCGAAACCGCGCCCAGACCGACTTCGTCGCATGACTCGTGAGCGGCTCCAAGGTGTCGCGCTGGCGCCCGATCACAGCCGCCTTACCCGTGGCATCCACCACCCATTTGGCGGCGTAGACCACTTCCTGTCCGTCCTCGGTCTTCACCACGACCCGATTCCGCCCCACACCGCCTAGCTCGACCGCCGTCGAGCGCGCCGGCCGCAACACCTCACAACCCTCCGCTTGCGCCGTATCTAACACATGTTGATCCAGCGTCGATCGATCCAGTTGATACGTCGGCAAACGCGCCTGAAAGAAAGGACCGATCTCACCGCAACGCACGAGACAGTCATTGCCCTCCTTCTGAAACCACAGCCGGAGCCCGTGTTTCACCACCTGTTCCTGGGAGAGGTATTGTGAGAGCCGCAGCACCCGGGTGAGAAAACAACCGCCCACCTCGGAGGTGGACTCACCCACGCGACGCTTGAAGGCCCGGCTCTTCTCCACGATGGCCACAGACCACGACGCCTCCAGGCGCTTGAGCAACAGCCCCATCGAGGCTCCGGAGAGAGAACCTCCCAGGATGAGGACGTCGACTTCGCGATTTTCCCTGTGCTCTTCCGTGACCATGAGCTTGCTTTCCCGGTATACGTCACCCAAGCGCCCGAGGCCACGGGAAAAGCTCAGCGCCCAACCGGAAAAAAGAATCGCGCACTTGCGAAATCTCCTCTTTTCTGCGACGCAGGAATCGGATGGCCAGTCGTCGAAGAAAGAAAAGGAAGAACCGAAAACCGACCTCTTCGAAGGCATCCCCACAGGCGAAATCCAACCAGGCAACGCCAGAAGTTGTCCGGCAGCGCGCCGAAGCCGACCTGGCCCAGGGGAACCCACGCCGAGCCCGCGAGGGATTCCGGCGGCTGTGTCGAGGCGGAGACACGGAGGCCGTCGATCGCTACCTTGAAGCCACCGCGCGCTACCTCGAGACGCTATTCCAGGAGAGACGGCATTCCATGGTGCCGGACATCCTCAACCAGGTGAAACAGGTGGCCAAGGACAAGGCCGAATCCTGGTGCGAATCGTGGAAACAGCGGCTCCAAGCTTCGACCTGCAGCGACTGGGCCGACAAATCGAAGGCGGCATGGTCCTATCTCTCGGCTGGAAATGAGGCTCCATGGGCCATCGACATCCTGGTGCTCGCCTTTGATCCGCCCCGCGGCGACGAACCGTTGGCCAACGATCTGCGCAGAATTCACGAGGCCATCCTGGCCCTCGTTTCCAAAGACACCGCCAAGCTGGAGGAGTCACTCCGATCCATCGGGCGGCGGTCCCCGTTCGCCGACTGGAAATGGCTGCTCAAAGGTTGGGGCCGCCTGCTCGAGCCCGCCGATACACCACAAGCCCTCCGCTGTTTTGCCAACGTCACCCCTGGCGGCGTGCCGGAGAAGGTGGCCAACCTGATGTGCAACCTCCAAAGCGAGCGCGCTCTCACGTCGACAGACGAAGCCGCACTCTGTCACTGGCTGGGCCAGCCGAAACTGGCAGCCCAACTCCCCAAGGTCGATGCGCTCTGGAAACAAGGCGATCTTCGACGAGCCTACGAGACCTTGCGAAAAACGGTGCCGTTTCCCCGCATGGAACCCAGCCTGCCGGGCGAACTCTCCGCTCTCTTTTTCCTGCGGCCACAGGTCTCGGCCAAACAACTCTCAACGCTGGCATCAGACTGGATGCGCCGGCTGCGCCAGGAGCGTTTTCACGACGCCCACGAGGCAGCCTGGATCCACCTCTGGGCCGCTGCGAGGGAGGACGAAGAGGAACGAGACGTCGAGCGCCATTGGTTGGGCTTCCTCAAATCCTACGAGGAATGGCATGATCCCTGCCCCAAGTTGGCCTCACGTGTCCACGAGCAGATCGGCAAGAGCATCTTCGATGACGTGGCCCACAAGCGACCCGACCGCTATCAGCGGGAGTTGATCGCCGATCATTGTGAGCGCGCAGCACAGTTGGACGGGCCCAGAATATCTCTCTACCAACTGTGGCTCCAGGCTCTCGCTCATGGGAACAGCAATGCGGAGCGCAACCGGCTCCTCGATCAAGCCGTCAAGGCCTTCCCTCAAGAGCATTCCTTTCTCCTTGAGGCGGGACGAGCCGCCGGTGAGCGCGGCGCCCTCACCAAAGCCGCGAACTACCTCAAGAAAGCGCTACAGATCGATCCTCTCCATCGGTTGACGCGAGAATTATATCTGTTAGCGCTCGTCTCGATAGGCCAGGCTGACTACTCGAAGGTGAAGATCTCAAACGCCCGGAAACGATTCGATGAAGCAAGGCGAATCGCCCTCGACGAGCCGGCCGAGCCCGGACTCGGCCGGGCATACGTTGATCTCCGTCAAGCGGTGATCGAGGAGGCCCTCCGCTATCCTGGTAGCGATGATGAGAAAGACCCATCGTCTCGAGAAATGGTTAGGCGTTGCGAGGAGAGCGCCAGGAGCAGCATCCCTCCCACAGCCTACGCTTTCGTTCGCAACTACTTCAGCCATCGCATGTTCCCGAAACCGGGTCCCGTGAAACCTCTCAAGTACCGCGAGATTGCCGGAAAAGCGCTGCCCAATAGCCGGGAGGCACTGATCATGATGCGGCTCCTCATGCGTTATGCCTCAGAACAGGGGCAGTTCTGCTACGACCGGTCTGTTGAATTCCTCGACCGCTACTTGGAGAAACTCGGCTCCAACGCGAAAGGCATCGAGCGTGAACAGATGCGAGAGTTGATCTTCCTCGCGGATGATTCGCAAGATCTGCTCATTCCCGACGAACTCTTGATCCGCGCCGAGAAGATCTGGCCGGACGAGCCCCTCTTCAAATTAGCGCTCATCGACGCGGCCGAACTCCCGGAGTCATCCCTACCCAAGTGGCTAGAGGCGGCGAGGGAAGCGAGGGACGAGCGCGCCGTCGCCTTTGGCCAACGGCTAGACAGTGAACTCGGAAGGGATGATTTCCTCGATGACCCGCCAATATTCTTGGGAGATGATGACGATGATGACGACTTTGATGGAGATGATGACTTTTCACCCTACGACCCGTCCTCAAGTCGAGCCGAAGCTGATTTCCAAAACGTACTGGCCGAACTACGCTTTGCTCCGAAGAAAGTAGTCGAAGAGGTCAGAGGCATGCTCGGCGTCTCTCGCGAGGAAATGGAGGTCCTCATCGAATGCGCGGCCAACGATAGCCTGCCGCCATTGCCGCTCCGGCCCAGGAAGAAGCGCCCTCCAAAGAAGAAGCGCCCTCCAAAGAAGAAGCGCCCTCCAAAGAAGAAAGCCGCTCCCAAAAAGAAGGCCGCTCCCAAAAAGAAGGCCGCCCCCAAGAAGAACACTCGCCAGAACTACGAGCAAGGCGACTTGTTCGGGGACGATTGGGCACCCTGATTTTCTTCCACTGTTGATACCGATGAATCCCTATCAAATACTCCAAGTGCCTCTGGACGCCGATGATCATACAATCCGGCAAACCTATCTGGAGGCAGTCAAACGCTGCCCGCCCGAGCGGGATCCGCTTCAATTTCAACGCCTATCATCGGCCTACGACTCCATCAAAGACGAAGACAGCCGCTTGCAGACGATCCTCCATCCGCCGGACATCGAAGCCACCACGCCCGCCGAAGTGGTGCTTCATCACGCACGTCAGGAACCCTCCACTCCTGGAGACCTCGATCAATTGAAGACTTTTTTGCGTTCTCTCCTATGAGCGATGAGCCGTCTTGGAAAACCGATCTCCGGGAACAGTTTGAAAAGGTGCTCGCGACTCTGGATGAGCCGCCCGAGGCCTTCCGTTCCCCCGCGGAACCGGAAGAATCCGTCCCCGATATCTACACCTTCTACGAATCCCTCGCCGCGCTGAGGCATGAGGTCCGGAAGGCGAACAGACGGACTGCGGAAGCCCTCAGTCAATTCGGGGAAGGTCTCAGCGAGTTTGATACGGAGCTAAAAAATCTCCGGCGGCAGCGGCAGGAGCACAAACCTCAAACCACGTCCGGCGAAAGCACCCGGATCCCGTCAGCCATTCTTCTCGCACTGATCGAATTCACCGACCGCCTCGATCGGCTCGATCACTCATTTCAGGAGAAGCCATCCTCCCCCAAGAAGTGGTTCAATCGAGGTTCGCTCACCACTTGGAATACCGCCTGGGAAGAGAGACAAACTGCGTCGGCCGCCCTCTTGGACAAGATGCAGGCCCTCCTGGAATCCGCGGGACTGAAACCCATCCCGACGGACGGTTGCACTTTCGATCCCTCCCTCATGACGGCCGTGGCGCGAGATGACGGCCAATCCAATCAAGGTGAGGGCAGCGTTCTCGTCGTCGCCGAAGAGATCGCCCGAGGCTACCTTTATCACGAAACTGTCATTCGGCTTGCGGAAGTCCGCGTCCGCCGTATTGCCGCATCGGCATCCTAGCAATACTCCACCATGACTGAACCTATCATAGGCATCGACCTCGGAACGACCAATTCCGCCGTCGCCATCATCGAGAACGGTACACCCAAAATCATCCCCATCGAAGACCAGTCGACCATGCCCTCCTGTGTTGGCTTGGACGGGCAAGGTCATCTCCTCGTGGGGCAAACGGCCTTGAATCAGCTCGCCGCCAATCCGGAATCCACTGTGACCTCAATCAAGCGGCAGATGGGCAAGAACACCACCGTTCGCCTGGGCGATCGCTCATTCTCTCCAGAGGAGATTTCCGCCTTGATCTTGGGCAAGCTCAAGAGCGCCGCAGAGGACTACCTCAAACAAGCCGTCAATAAGGCCGTGATCACGGTACCTGCCTATTTTGATGAAGGTCAGCGCAAGGCCACCACCGATGCCGCCAAGCTAGCCAAGCTGGAAGCCGTTCGCATCATCAACGAACCCACCGCGGCAGCCCTGGCCTACGACGCCGAAAGCGCTTCCAATCAAACACTGTTGGTCTACGATCTCGGGGGCGGCACATTTGACGTCTCCGTCGTCGTTGTCGAAGAAGGCGTCGTCGAAGTGAAGGCGAGCCACGGAGACACCGAGTTGGGCGGCGACGATTTTGACGAAGAACTCGTCCAGCACGTCGGCACCCAGTTCAAGAACACCCACGGCCTTGAAATCGGAGATGACCTCAAGGCGAAACGACGCCTCAAAGTAGCTCTCGAACGCGCCAAATGCACCCTATCAGACCAACCGTATGTCAAGATCGACGAAGACTTCCTCTACGAAGGAAAACATCTCACTTCCGAGATCTCTCGCGAACTCTACGAACAACGGATCGCCTCCTATCTCGAAAAGACCCTGGGCTGCATGCACCAGGCGATGAAGGACGCCGGGATCACTCCACAGCAACTTGACAAGATCCTTCTCGTCGGCGGCTCATCGCGCACACCGGCCGTCAGCAACTTGATCGAATCCACCTTGGAAATCGAACCAAGCCTCGAAGTCAATCCCGATCTCATCGTCGCCCTCGGGGCCGCAGTACAGGCGGGAACGCTCGCCGGTGTGGAAAGCCAGTCCATCCTCGTCGATATCACACCCCACACTTTCAATACGAGCACCCTCAATTCCAGCTTCATCGGACCGCACCTCATCTGTGTCCCCATCATCAAGCGAAACACTCCCCTCCCCTGCCGCAAGGCGGAAGTCTTCTACACCGTCTCCGATCGCCAGGAACAGGTCACGGTCGACGTTTCCCAGGGAGAAAGCTCAATTCCGGAAGAGAACACCACGATTGGAGAGTTCGTTGTCGCCGGGCTCAGTCCTGTGCCCTCGGGGAATCCGATCATCATCGAATTCGCCCTGGACCTCAACGGGATGCTCAAAGTCACCGCCACCGAAAAATCCACGGGGCTTTCCAAGGAAGTCGCCATCGACACGACCAAACAGACGCGAACCTTCGATCTCGAGGAGGCGCGGGAAAATATCGCGGCGATCTCCGGTGAAACGATACTCTCCGATGAAAATGCTCCGATCGATGCGGAGAATGATCATCAGGCCATCCTCACTGAATCAAAATCGCTCAAAAAGCGCGCCGAAGCCCTCGATTCCAGTGGCCTCGATGCCGCCGACGTCGATGAGATTCAAGATCTCGTGAAACGAACCCGCTCAGCCATCCTGGAACAGGATTGGGAAAAGGTGCACGGGCTCAACCAGAATCTGAGCGACGTGCTCTTCTACCTCGAAGACTGACAATCCGCCCAAGAACGCATCCGAGATGGAAATGACAGAATCGCTCCCCTGCCCCGCATGCCGGAAAGCGAATGCCCTGCCTCTCGCCGATCCAAGCTGCAAGCGCTGTGGCCTGGATCTCTCCGAGTTGTCCGCCGTGCGTCAAGCCAGCCTCGACCGCCGCCACCTGGCGCTCGATGCGCTCCGCCGTGGCGAACATGAACTGGCCCTCGAGCACGCCGCAGATGCCTGGAACCTCCAGAACGACAATGTCAGCGCTCGAATCGCAGGCCTCACCTGCATGGCTCAGGGAGATTTTGAATCCGCCAGATCCTGGCTCGCAGTCGTTTCCTAACCTAACCAACAAAACAAGCGTCGTCTCAATCCGCTCCATCCCCTTTGAAACCAGCCGTTCCCAGCCAGATCCTGCCAAAATCACGAAACTTTCGCCCCTCTTTGGGGCCGCCCTGGGAAACGCCTCCCGCCAGGAGAAACCGTTCATCCTCGTCGCCAGGCAGGAAGAGCGCACGACAAATCCGCCCTTTGAAATCGGCCGAGCTCTGCAGAGCACCACTCGCCCGGTCAAAGGCGCCCACATTCCACTGACCACTCTCCAGGCGGCCGGCCATGAGAAACCACGCGTCCGTGGGATGAAAGGCCAGGGTCTCCATCAGGCCCTGGCCGGTATCGGAGCCGGCGGCCTCCGATACCTTTTGCACCTCGCCATCGCGCCAGCGATAAGCCTGCCAGAGCTGCTTGCCATTGCCCGCCGCGGGATCACGCGTCGAGCCCATCCCGATGAGATAGATCCAGTCGTCTCCCGGACCAAAAGCGAGCGAGAAAACGCCGCCCGTGTAGTAGTGCCCCTTGATGATCCCCCAGCCCGTGAAATCACCCGTGGCCCACTGCGCCTGCAGTTTCCCGGATTCGACTTCCCACACCCGGACCTCGCCCATGAGATTGCCCGCCGCCACATAGCGGCCATCGCGGCTGAAGGTCACGGACTGAACTGGCGGAACATGAGACCAGGCCGCCACGAGGTCGCCGGTGTGTGTCGAGTAGACCTTCACCGAGGGCTCCGATTCGGGAGCAGGCTCATACTTGTAGCCTCCGCAAAGATACTGCCCGGTCGATGAGGCGATCCACTTGCCATTGGGCGAGAGCGCGCTCTGCCAGGACCAGAAGCGATGCGCCTGGATTTCACGAAAACAGGTCCGAGACTTCACATCGTGCCAGTGCAGGCGTCCATCGTAGCCTGCGGAGATCACCGTTTCCCCATCCGGCAGGGCATGCACGCCCGAGGCATAACGCCGATGCCGGCCTAACAAAAAATGATCCCCGGAGTCGAGCGAAACGCCATGGATTCCGCCGTCCAGACAGGCCGCCCAGAGCATGGAGTCCTCGTTTGCTGCCAGGCTCACATCGTGCACCGTCGTCGGCAGTTCGATAGTCTTCGTCGTCTCCAGTTTCATGCCAAAACCTCCGCAATCGGTTCCGCGCGCTCTTCCACCCGATGAAAGGTCGGCAGATTGGGCAAATCGTACTCCGCGTAGGGATCAATCCCCAGGGCCTGATAGATGGTGGCAAAGAGATTCTTCTCGTTCACCGCCCGATCGACGACATCGATCCCCAGCGCATCCGTCGCACCCACCACGGCCCCCGGTTGAATCCCGCAACCGGCCATGGCCAGGCTCCAGGCGTTGGGATAGTGGTCCCGGCCCCGCTTCACATTGATCCAGGGAGTCCGCCCGAACTCACCCATGACAACGAGGAGCGTGTTCTCCGCCATCCCGCGCTCCTCCAAATCGGTCACCAATTGGTAGACGATGTTGTCCAGATCCGGCACCACCATTTGGTAGACCTCGTGATTGAACACGTGGGTGTCCCACGGCATTCCATTGGCCACCATGACAAAGGGCGCCCCCTCCTCCACCAGTGATCGGGCCAACAAGGCGTGCTGTCCAAAGGTCCCCGGCCCATAGCGCTCGCGATCCTTCGCCGGCAGGCGATCGAGATCAAAGAGGTGGGCGCAGCTCATCAAGCCCTTCACGCGTTCGTAAACCGCATTGTAGGAAGAGGCCGCCGCGCTCTTGGTCTCGTTTTCGAACTTCTTGCTCAGGAAACGCCGCAGGGCCTCACGCTCTTCGTGATCCGCCTCCGAAATCCCCGGCAGGCGATCGACATCCTCGATCTTGAACTCGCCACCCACGCGCACCGGGGCGTATTCGGCGCCTAACCAACCGGCCCAGTTCCCCGCCTTGAACCCCTTGAACTCATTCCCCTCGGGACAGGGATCGAGCAAGATGAAATTGGGAATGGGGCTGTCGAGCTGGCCCAGCTGCTGCCCCAAGACCGAACCCAAGGTCGGCCGGGTGAACGGCGGCCGCGGATTGTCCCCGCGATTGAGCAGGGAGATGGCTTGAAAATGCTCCTGCTGATTGGTCTTCATCGACCGGACGACCGCCAGCTTGTCGAGTATGGAGGCACAGCGCGGCATCAGTTCACTCACATGAACACCGGGGATCGCCGTCGGAATACTGCCAAAAGGGCCGCCCGTTTCCGTACCCGGCTTGGGATCCCAGGTTTCGAACTGGCTCGGCCCGCCGCACAACCACAAGAGGATGCACCGCTTCTGCGAGCGCTTCACTTCCTCAGCGAAGGCGGGCACGGAAAAGAGACCGCTCCAGCTCATGGTGGAAAGGGCGCCCGACGCCAACGCGCCCTCGAGAAAGCGACGGCGATGGATCGTGTGATCCGGCGAACCGCAGCAATTCACCGGTTCTTCCGAGCTCGGGTTTTCAAGCTGTTTACGCAAGATGCTCATGATCAAAAGTTTGTGCAGATGTCGCAGGCCAACCGCGTCGGCAAACACCCCGCAAGTAGATAAAGGAAAACACCGCAAAAATTGGCATGATGCAGGATACAATCATTGCGGTGAGTAAAGTATTCATCGACTGCGGCTTTCCACCATGGACCAGACTTGGTTCGCAGCATTCAAGCAACGTCTCAAGCTCAACCCTCTATTCTGGAGATAGCGACTGCTTGAGGAGCCATCGATAAAAGTGGGGACTTTTGTAGACCTCGGTCCAGGCGTTGTGGTTGGTGGTATCACGGAAGGTGAATACCCGGGGCTGCTTGAGTTCGCTCAGGTCTGGATCACCTGCCAGATCGATCCGATGAAAGAGGCCGTTGTCCATCTCCTCCAATTTCAAAGCAATATTTGCTACGGGCTCGTAAGGCGTGACGTCATCACGAGAATTGTGTGCGATCCAAAGAGAGGTCCTGCTCAAAGGAGCAATATCACCGATGCCGTTGGTGCGCCCACCGATAGGTGCAGCCGCGGCAAAAACGTCAGGCATCTTCGAGGCGAGGCCCCAAGTGCCAGAGCCGCCACGGCTGAGACCTGTAAGGTACACTCGAGAGGCGTCGGCTTTGTATTTGGCGAGAATCTCATTGATGATTTCCCGAATAGCGGACGCGTTTTGGTAGAATTCACCTCTTACAAGGTGAGGGCATGCAATGATGAAGGTGTCGCTCAAGTAGGTGGCAAGCTGGGACGCTTCCTCACGGTGCTTCTTCACCTCCAAGGGAATGCCCCAGCCATTCACACGGCTAACTTCGCCTCCAACCAAAAGACCTCCATGGAGGAAAATGATCACAGGGTGGGGACCGGTTTCTTCCGAGAAAGAAGTAGGCAGGTAGAGCGTGTAACCGTCGATTTGTTGATCGGCGTATTCCTTCTCGACGGTCACGAAGGTGCCCGGAATGCCTTCGTCGGCAATCAATTCAGGCCAAACTTCGGATCGGTCCGATACTGAAGCGCCGGAACTTGAACCGCCGGAACTTGAACCGCCGGAACTTGAACCGCCGGAATTCGATCCAGATCCCAACTCGCCAGGGGCATCGTTCGGACTCTGGGGTTCTTGCGGAGCCGAATCGCCCGATTCGGGATCCGCTCCCTCGACAGGAAGCTGGTTTGGAGCTTGCGCTTGTGCAGTTGAGGCTTCCAGAGGAAGCCAACCTGGGAGTGGAAGCCACCCAACTCCCATGGCAAGCCCCAATGCAGTCAGTGCAGATGCCGCCAGGCTCACGAACGCCGTCCGAGTGCGCTTTCTTGTTGGCTGAAGATCTTTTTCCTGCTCGGGCTCCGACGTCCGGCAGGGAATCACTGGTGGTTGAGAGATATCCGGCTGATGCAGGTAGGCCAGGTAACGCTCCAACAGCTGATGCAGTTCGCCGACTGTTTGCAAACGGTCTTCAACATCCTTCTCGTGAAGTGTGAGGATGATGCGGGAAAGCGTCTGCGAGATATCACAGTTGATACCGCGAACATCCTTGGGCTGGTCGTGCGTGATGCGATGGAGCACACTAATCGGGGAATCAGCGCGGAAGGGCAGACGCCCGGTCGCCATGAAATAGATAACGCTGCCGAGGCTGAACAAGTCGCTCCTCGAGTCGACACGGCGCCCGAGAGCCTGCTCGGGAGACATGTAGTTGGGAGTCCCCGCGAAGAAGCCACTTTGCGTCGCGGAGGCATCGTCGACGGCGCGAGCGAGGCCGAAGTCAGTGACCAACACGCGGTTGATATCCGACTCGACCAGAATGTTTGCCGGTTTGATATCGCGGTGGACCAGCCCCTGAGCGTGAGCGGCACCAAGTGCTCCCGAGACTTGCAGGGCAATTCGGACAATCTCCTTCTCCTCCAAGGGGCCATGCTCGTCTACCAGGCGCTGAAGCGAGGGACCCGCGACGTAAGGCATGACAAGATAAGGCGTCTTTTCACTGGAACTGATCCCATAGATGGGAACGACGTTGGAATGAATCACGGCGGCAGCGGCCCTGGCTTCGCGAGCGAAGCGCTGACGGGCAGCGCCATTCTGAGCCAACCATGGAGCCAAGACTTTGATAGCGAGGATTCGATTAAGTTCCCTGTCATAGGCTTTGAAGACAACTCCCATGCCTCCGCGCCCAATCTCTTTTTCCACGTCATAGCCACCCAAGCTGCCCAACCAATCAGGGTGAGAGGGCTCATCGAGAAGGTCTCGGAAGGACAACTCGGTGATGAAATCGTCCGCATCCTCTGATGGACTCCCGGATTCAGTCCATGGTTCGAGCGAGCACGGTGTTAGATGAGGGGCCGAGCTGAGTTCAGCAACCTTTTGCCACAACTGCGGTGCCGCGGCCATCGCTTCCATTGCCCCGCGACACTTTGAACAATGCTCAAGGTGTTCCGTAGCAGCATCTTCGCTGTCTCCTTGCAACAACTTTTGCATAAGGGCCTCACTGAGATGCGTTTCAGAGTTTGTAATCATGATCTGATGAGAGTGTTTTCTGTTAAGTGTTAGATGTTGGCGGTCTCTTGAAGTCTTTCGTTGATAATGGTGGCGATACGATGCATCACGCGGGAACGGGCAACGTAAACTTTTCCCCGGGAGATTCCCAGTTGCTCGGAGACCTCGTCAATGGATTGGCCTTCGACACTTGTTAGCCAAAAAGCCTGCCAGTTGTCTTCCTGGAAAGATGGCCGGACTTTACCGGCGGCCCATTTGAAGAGCTGTCGCTCGTACTCTTCACGAAGTTCCCGGGATTCCTCATCTGTTGGACTTGGAATCTGGTCAATGGCGTCGAGTTCGCTGACAGAATGCCAGCGACGGTTGCGCCGCAGATGGTCAATGGTGAGGTTCCGTGTCACCCGATAGAGCCAGCCTCGAAAGGTGCCTTTGCTAGGATCCGGCTCCCATCTGTCGATGGAATTCGCCACACGATTGAGAACATCCTGGGAGACTTCTGCGGCATCGGCATGTTGCAGACCACGCTTGCGTGCCACGGCGAGGATCAACGGCTCGTAGATCTGAACAAACTCAGTCCACGCGTCCCGATCGCGCACATCGTGCAGGCGACCGATGAGGCTGAGTCTGGTGTCCGGTGAATCGTGTGGCATGGCGAGGAGAGATCGACTTCAATGATGACACGCAAAGCGACACCGGATCTTGCGCCTTGAGTGAAAAAAAGTCGAAAAGCCAGTTGGGCGCCTAGGCTAAAATCAAGAATAATCCCCCGCAGTGTATCTGGCTGCCCCGCTTCAGCTTCGCCTGAACAGTAAACATCTCAGTGATTGAATCGGAATTCCGCGCTGGTGATCAAGGCCCAGAGCAATGCCCTTCGAGATGCCGTCCCGCCTCCACGCTGGAGAAACGTTCGGGCGGTTTCGCCTTCACTCGCATCCGGCGCGCGGCCGAGGGCCGCTTCGAAGATGTCTTCGATCACCTGCTCCGCCGAGCCCCCCTCGAGGTCTCGCACCATGATCTCTCTCATCATCGGATTGTTCGAAAAGAACATGCCCTCGGAAGCTCGCGGGCTGTACGTCTCGGGAAAAAGATCGGGGTAGATCCTGGCAAAAGCCTCGATATACTGCTCCTCGTCAA
This sequence comes from Verrucomicrobiales bacterium, assembly GCA_028281705.1. GTDB lineage: Bacteria > Verrucomicrobiota > Verrucomicrobiia > Verrucomicrobiales > DEV007 > JAACDM01. The sequence goes on along the minus strand of JANQJH010000261.1, from coordinate 1,270 downwards.
TGCCATCAAAGGCCAGGCCATCTTCCGAGAGTTCATGTCCCCCGGCCACCAGCATGGAGCGGTAGAGCACCTCGGCGGAGAGTGGCTGCAGGGAGGCCGAGGCAAAACTCTCCGGCGGCGGCCGCCGGCCTGCGGGTGTGGACGAGAGCTGGTAAACCCGGCTCAGCATGATCGCCCGAATCAACCGCTTCACGTCATAACCATGGGCGGCAAAATCTTGGCCTAACCAGGCCAACAAGTCCGGATGGCTCGGCGGGTGCGCGGAATCCAAGTGATCCACGGGATGCACCAAGCCGCGCCCCAGCAAGAGTGCCCAAAGGCGATTGACGAATGCCGAGGCAAAGTCAGGATAGTTTTCCACGGCGAGATCGGCCAGCGCTTCACGCCGGGAAAAATGGGGCACCGGCGCCGCCGCCATCTTCAAGACACTGCCTTTCTTCCTTCCCTTTTTCTTGGCTTTGTCATCGCCCTTCTTCGCTTGAAGCCTCTCGAAATACTCCTTCGTTGGCGGAATCTCATAGCGCGCGGCATCGTGCGCCAGAGAGGCGTTGGCCTCCGGCTCTTTCACGATGGTTCCGTCAAAGAAACTCAGGGCTGCCTCGTGGGAGTTCCCCTCCAGGGAACTGAATTTCAAGTCGCCACCCGCTGCGGATTCCCCGACGTCGAGGCCCTCCTTTGTCTCCACATTGAATGAGCGCTTGAAGAAGGCCACCAACCCCCAATAATGCCGCTGCTCGATCTCCGGCACCAAGGGATGATTGTGACATTGGGCACAGCCGATCTGCTTGCCTAACAACGCCGGAGCCACCGCCTTGGCGATGTCTTCATGCTTGTCCCGATGCGCCGCCAGGTACCATCGGGCTCCCCTCGCCTCGTCCTCGCGCGGCCCCGAGTGGAGGAGATCACGCGCCACGGCATTCCAGGGGCGATTCGTCTCGAAAACCCTGAAGAGGTAGTCGTGCCAGTCACCGCCGCGATCCAAGGGACGCTCGCGCTCGCCCAAGCCATGCTCCCGCCCGAGGAAGACGACGTTGAAGATCTCGGCAAAATGCCGGGCAAATCCCGGCGAATCCAGGAGCTGGTCCACCAGTTGCGTCCTTTTCGCGGAAGAGGTCTGACGCAGAAAGGTGCGCCGCTCTTCCACTGTGGGGATGCGGCCTAACAAATGGAGGTAGACCCGCCGCACGAACCCCGCGTCGTCCACTCCCTCCGACGGACGCACCTCGCGCGCCTGCCACCCTCGCTCAATCAAAAAATCGATGACCTTGCG
>JANQJH010000245.1 GCA_028281705.1 Verrucomicrobiales bacterium | reverse complement strand
AAAAACTAACTTTTCGCATACATCACGATGAAATCGGGTATAATCATAAAAAGATCAGCTCAGACAGTGTAGCCAGAAAGTGGAATTTTGCTTTTTTATCAAGCGTTCACACTTAAATACTTACGCAAATATCGGCTGAAAAGTCCGGTCTAGGCGATGTTGGTGTAAACCGCCTGAACGTCCTCATCGTCCTCCACGCGGTCGATGAGTTTTTCGATGTCTTCCATCTGCTCCTCGCTGAATTCCATGGGATTGTTAGGAATCCGCTGCACCCCGGCCTTGGTCACTTCGATACCCATTTTCTCCACCGCGTTCGTCAGGCTCCCGAAACTGGTAAACTCGCCATAGACGAACACTTGATCTTCCACGAGTTCGAACTCCTCCGACCCGGCATCCATCAATTCCAACTCAATCTCCTCCAAATCCATGTCCTCCTTCTTTTCAAACTGGATGACACTTTTGCGATCAAAGAGAAACTCCAAGGACCCGGTCTGCACGAGCTGACCGCCATTCTTGTTGAAGTAGGTCTTCAGGTTGGCCACCGTACGATTGGTGTTGTCCGAGGCGCACTCAACGAAAATGAGGGCCCCGTGCGGTCCTTTCCCTTCATAATTGATCTCGGAAATGGCGGCCGCATCCTTTCCCGAGGCACGCTTGATCGCCGAATCAATGTTATCCTTCGGCATGTTCTGTGCCTTGGCGTTGATGATGGCAGTCCGAAGTTTCCCATTGGTCTCGGGATCGGGGCCGCCCTCCTTGGCAGCCATGGTGATGGACTTGGCGAGTTTGGGAAACACCTTGGACATCTTGTCCCAGCGTTTCTCTTTCGCCGCGCGGCGGTATTCAAAGGCTCTTCCCATGAGTTGCGGTGGTCATTCGTTCGGTTGGCACCGTTTAGCCAGCCCAACGCAATCCGTCAAATCATGAAGTCGAGAAAGCGGAAGGGATCCGGATCAGCCTTCTCTGCCTCCGAGTATCCGGGCACCACCTTGTCCAATAGCGCCCGGTCATCACCGAAATGCTTGAGAAAGATTTCACCGAAAACGGCCCGGAAATCAGTCTTCCGGGCGAGATACCGCCCCTTTTCGCTGAAGAGATCACCGCTCTTCCACCGGTCGGCATCACAATTGTAGACGCCGCCCTTCACGCCCCCGCCGGCAACGAACATCACGCTGGACTCCGCGTGATCCGTGCCCTTGCCCCCATTCTCCTTCGACGTCCGGCCAAACTCCGTCATCGTCACCACGATGAGATCATCCCACTCCTTCTCCAGATCGCGATGGAGCGCCTGGAATCCCTGAGCCAATTGACCTAACAGGTTACCGTGCGCCCCGTTGGCTTGGCCCTGATCGGCGTGAGTGTCCCACCCACCGATGTTGAGACCGAGAATTTTCACATCGGTCCGCTTGATCAGCATGGCGGCCTCTTTCAGTTTGTTCCCGAACTCGCCATTCGGATAGGTTGCTCCCGCCACCGGCTCGTAGGCGTTTCGCGCCGCGTCCTGCACTTTTTTCAGCGTGGCGCCCAGGGCTTGTCCCGTGTTCTGCACCAGTTCCGTGTAGAGATTCGGCGTCCGGGCCGACATCCCGGCGGCATCCGCCTCGTAGAGTCCAATGAGGCCTCGCGGCACCGGTTTTCCAGCGGTCCCCGCCTGACCCAAGGTCTTCTTCGCCAGGGCTTCATTTCCCTGAAGACGAAAACGCCGGGCCGCCTTGAAACTGGGAAACGGGTTCTCGCCTCGCAAGGCCAATAACTGGGAACTGGAGACCGAGGCCGCGACAAAGTTGTTCTTCGGATTCCGCAGATCAAGCGTCTCCACCAACTGCCGGAAGAACATCCCCTCTTTCATCTCGGAGTCACCCGGAACACCGTGCTCCCAGAAATTCTGACTGTCGAAGTGCGATCGACTCTGCTTGGCATAGCCCACCCGGTGGATCATGGCCAGCTGCCCGGCATCCCGATACAACTCCATCATGGGTTCCAATCGCGGATGCGCCTGGGCAAAGCCGTTGCCCAGATCCAGCGCATCCGCTTTGGGAATATAGAGCGTTGGCCGGTTGGCACGGTTGTATTCCCGATCACCACGCGGGATCACCGTATTGACCCCATCATTCCCACCACGCTGGAAGATGAAAATCATTCTCTTGTTGCCCGTGTTCACACCGTTGGCCGCGAGCAACTGACGATGAAAAAGAAATGGCTGCGTCAGGGCAAAACCCGCCGTTCCTGCCGCCATATTCATTCGCAAAAAATCTCTTCTATTAAGCATAGTGTCACTCCGTTTCTAACTATCTAACTATCTAACTATCTAACTTTCTAACTTCTATTCTTCGCCTCATCACTGTTTTCCATCGCTCCCTGTAGAGGAACGCGTGAACGTTCCACGGGAGAAGCGTCACTGCTTCTTCTACGAGTTCGCATCATGGAATTTGGTGATGACGCATGGTCTACTTCTAACTACTGAAACTGGAATTCCTGGGTCGACAAGATAATCCCCACCATTTGTTGCAACCGCCGAATCCTTGAAATACCCTTCAGATCGGCCAGCGGATCGGCGTAGCCCTCATCATCGGTGTTGACGAAATCGAGAAAAACCGATTTCCGCCGTTCCGGCAACTGCCCTTGAAAGGCGAGCCGGTCAAAGTAACGGACAAAATCCTCAGCCGATTCCAGGTTCTCACCGCGCATGAGCGATTGAATCGACCAACGCCCGGAGGCGTAGTTGCCATTCACCGCAAGATCCTGGCAGAACCTCATCCGTTCGAGCAGGTTGTGCGTATCCATCCACTCGTGGCCGAGTTCGGGATACCCATCGGGATCATCGCGCCGGAAGAGATCCATTCCCATGTCTTCCATCCGCTCCGTGAGATCACCTGCCACGATCTCCGCTCCCAGGGCCCTATAAGAGCTATTGATGAACTCGATGGGAGTTTTGATCTTGGCTCCGACGGCGCGGGGCGACCAGAAGAAGCTCTCTTGGTTCACCGGATCCAAAATCGTCTCCAGGACGGTCCCGATATGTCCGGGTCTCGGAGTGGAGAACCAGGCGGCGATCGCCTTGTCCATCAGCGCCAACAATTCCGGCGGGGCCGACTTGGCATGGTAGGTCTCTAACGAAATCTCATCCGAAACGAACTTGTTCAGTAGTTTCACCACAATGAACTCTGCCGTCGAGGGATGCTTCGACATGGCGTCGATCACGTCGATGGCGTCATTCACCCCAGCCCTTCCCCGGCGACCTGCGGGCAACTGGATCTCGTGTTCCGTCCCCTTAAAGAGCGTTTTCCTTCCGATGTCGTGCTGCTCCGGCCGAAAGCGAAAGGTCCACGTTCCCAACGGATCCGTCAGCGGTATACTTCCCGGCTTGTAGTTTCGCGCCACGATGCGCGGCCGGATCGAGAGATCGCTGCTGCTGCGCGAGCCATTGTGTACCTGAAAAGCCAACGTGTTGAGCGCCGGGGGCGACTTGATCAAAGACGCCAGCTCCCGCAAATCAATCACATCCACACCCTCATCCACCTCGTGATTACGCGGCACGATATGATCAAACGGCGGGGGCGAACCCGCTTCCAACATGTTGGCGCTTCGCCCAATCTCCTCCCCGTTGAGATAGGCCACATAACCGTCATCATACGCGATCTCCAACACCACATCTTCGTGGCTCAGCGAGAGATCGATCGGGACCGCCTTGCGGAGATAGAGCGAGACATACCGCCCCTGCATATCGCGGAGCACCGTGGTATCGTCGTCATCCCCATAACCGAAGCCCGTCCGGCCGGTGAGCCAGAGCCGATCGTTGAACGACCGCTTCGTCCAGGCGAACGACGGCTTTCCCTGGCGGTCACGAACCGGCTCTCGAAATCCCTTAAAATACTTCCAGCCCGGCCCCAGATCCATCAGCACCTTCTCATTCGCCACGGCAAGGCTTGGCTCCGTCGACGGCTCGCGGGCTGACTTGGGAAAACCCGGCTGATCCTCGGAAGCCATCTTGCGAATCGTCCACCCGGTGAAACAACGCGCTAACTCTTCGATGTCCCGCTGCGTGTATCGATTGTCGACCCCGAAGGCGTAAAGTTCGAGAATCTCCCGCGCGTAGTTCTCGTTGGGCTCCCCTTTGAGATTCAACACACTATCGAGATAGATCAGCATCGAGGGGCTGGTGGCGCTGTAGAGCAAGAGATCTCCAAAGTGGCCCAGGGCGTTCTCATAGAAAAACTCGTACTCTTGCAGTTCGATCCCCGCCGCCTCGGAGGCGATCTGGCGTTCCACGCGATCCTCTCCTTCCGCTGTCTGCTTGCGTTCGTATGCCGGCAAGTCGTCAATGTAGTCTTCTACTTTATCAAAATCCGTGCAAAAGTGATTCTCCCAAAACTCACCCAGCACAGCCTGCAACTGCTTCCGGGAATAGACACCCCGCAAGTGCATGCGTTCTTGAACCTGTCGCACGCCCTCGATCACTCTGGCAGGCGGATCGGGCGCGTGAGCCAACTCAGGAATCAAGGTCAGATCCGAACTGCCGATCCGATGGTTGTGTACTTGAAAAGCCAGGACATTCCGCCCCTTCACGAGAAAACGCGCGGCGTCCTTCACCGGAAACGTGTCATGCTCGCCTCTCTCCACCGTGCCACTCGAGCTGCTCGCCACCTGATCATGACGCGGCGGGTTTCCCCGGAGGTTGACCCGCAAAATCTCATGCCCGTTGAGGTAGCCGACAAAACCATCGTCATAGGCCACCTTGAGAAAAAGATTACGGATCACCGACGGATCCGGCACGTCGAACTCGGTGCGCACGTAAAGCGAGAGGTAACCCCGCTGGTCTTCCCCGCCTTGCATGTCCTCCAAAACCGTTCGATCATCGTCATCACCATAGCCGAAGCCCGAGGGCCCCTTCGGCCATGCCGTGGGCTTAAATCCCGGCTGGGCCCATTCGCGCGGTGGTTCGACCGTGCCCTTGAAGTAATGCCAGTGCTTCCCCTGCCGCACGAGGAACTCAGCACTGCCCGGAATCATGTCCAGATTCCTCTGGTCCATGGCCTCCTGCAACCGGCGGTTTCCCGACTCATCAATCCGCTCGGGATGAAGCTGCTCCTCGATGTAGGCCGCAATCCCCATCTCCCGCACGCGCGACACATCTCCCAAACTCGGACCGTAAGCCAGCCGGTTGAGGACATGCCCGATCTTCTGGTCTTCAGTCAGGGAACGAGCCCGCTCCTCGGCCACGGAGAGGCTCAGACAGAAGGCCCCCAGGAGCCCCGCGGAGACAAAATAGAGATTTTTCATCGCAAACGGGAAACCCTATCCCAGGTTCACGGGCCGCGCCACCGGGATTCCTCAGGACGGGACATTGTGTACAGAACGCCCTCGGTACACCGAATCCAAGAACGGCAAAGATTTCTCCACATTCCTTCTAAGGAAAGTCTCTCCCAGGCGTTTTGATGACTGAGAACGCCAACATGAACGAAATTTCCCACCCGTCATTGGCTCAAGCCGATGAGCAGGTCTCCCAAGCAGTCCGCGACTACGAACGGCCCCTGCTCAACTACACTTACAGTTTGCTCAAAGACGTGGAGAAAGCTCGCGATGTGGTTCAGGAAACCTTCGTCAAACTCTGTCAACAAGATGCCGATCGCTTTGGGAAATCACTCAAACCCTGGCTCTTCACGGTCTGCCGAAATGGCGCTCTCGACATCCTGCGAAAGGAGCGCCGAATGATCACCGTAGATTCCAATACCATCGAACGGGTGGACAGCAAAATGCTCACCCCCGCCCAGTCCACCTCAAACAAAGATACCCACGGGCGCGCCCTGGCACTGCTCGAACGCCTACCGAAAAACCAGCGCGAGGTCATACGCCTCCGATTTCAAAGCGATCTCAGCTACCGCGAGATTAGCGAAATCACCGATCTGAGCGAGAGCAATGTTGGCTTCCTTCTCCACACCGGATTGAAGAGCCTCCGCGCCCTGCTCCAAGCCTAACCAATAGCCTCCTTTACCCATGAAGCCTACCATTCCTCTAGATGACCCGCGCCTCACGGCCTACGCCCTCGGGGATTTGTCCAATGAAGAAGATCGCCTCTTGATCGAATCCGCCCTTGAAGACACCCCCGAGTTGCAAGCCTTCGTCGACGACATTCGGGATCTCGGCACCACACTGAGAGAGGAATTCCAAACGGAGACCTTGCCCGAGCCGGTTCCCGGGATATCGATCGCAAGGAAACGCTCATCCTGGCGTTATGCCGTTCCTCTGGGCCTGGCCGCCTGCCTGGCACTCTTGCTCACATGGCTTCCCCAGCGCTTTTCCCCCACTCCTGAAACGCACCAAACCGTTGCGCCCCAGGAACTTTCCGGGTCCATCGAGGGAGACTCCGCCCTGCCGGTGGCTTCGCCACAGCCGGTAGTAGCTGCCGAATCGAACAATCTCTCCCGTCTCGTGATGAACGACGGCAATAAGCCTGAACCAGACCCGCTCGCACTCACGGCCCATGATTCCGAAAAGGAGCAGCCCGTCTTCGTCTCGGGCTTCGTCTCGCCAGATCCCCAGTCTTCGGTGACCACCTCTCCCCACACCCGTGGCGACGCGTCCAATCCGAATCTCTCATCCCTCATCGCCGCCATCGAAGAGAGTGATGCCAGTGGGCTGAGTGAACTCGCATCGGTGAGCAAGGACAACCTGAGCGCTGGCAGGACCGGCAGCGGCTCAAATGCCCTGGCACTGGCACCGACATCGGCCTCGCCCGCAAGATCACCTTCGGCTCCCGCGGCCCTCGCGGAACTGAACAAGAAAGCACTGGTCCAGGACACCTCCGAACGCGGCGCAGGTGAAGAGCGCGCCAGCTTCATCGCCAGCGTCTCCGGGAACGACGCCTCCATGCCGGTGCCAACCGGCGAGTTCGGCAGATCGATCACTGAACTTGATCACAAACACCGCCTCATCCAGCCGCACAAGCCCGGGGCGGAGTCTTACGCCAGCACCGTCGATCAAGCGTTTCGCAAAATCGTCAACCGCGGAGACGAGCGGACGACGTTCTCCACCGATGTCGACACCGCCTCCTATAGCAACATCAGGCGGTTCCTCACCAGCGGCCGGCGCCCGCCGCGTGACGCCGTGCGCGTGGAAGAGATGATCAACTACTTTCACTATGACTATCCCAGCCCGGCCGACGAAGAGAGGCCATTCTCCGTCAATCTCGAAGTCAACGAGGCGCCCTGGGCCTCGGGACACCGTCTCTTGAGAATCGGGCTCAAAGCAAGGGATGTCATGGTGGACAAGCGCCCCGACTCCAATCTCGTCTTTCTCATCGATGTGTCAGGATCGATGTCGCCCTACAACAAATTGCCGCTGCTCAAGACGGTGCTCCAAACGATGGCGAGAGGACTCACTGAGCGCGACATGGTTTCCATCGTGGTGTACGCCGGTGAATCACGCGTTCATCTCACGCCCACTCCGGGAAACGAAACCAGCCGGCTCATTGCCTCGATCGATCAATTGACATCCGGCGGTTCGACCAATGGCGAATCGGGCATTCAATTGGCCTATGAACTGGCGAGCAAACACCGCCTGGCCAACGGCGTGAATCGCGTTCTTTTGGCGACCGATGGCGATTTCAACGTGGGCACGACGAATACCAATCAATTGGTGACCATGGCCAAGCGCCGCGCCAAGGAGGATCAGATTTTTCTCACCGTGCTCGGCCTTGGCGAGGACAACGTGAAGGACGATCGCATGGAGCAGCTCGCGGACCAGGTGGACGGCAGTTATCACTACATTGATAGTGAGCGCGAGGGCCGGAAGGTCCTGATCGATGAGATGAGCGCCACCCTGGTACCGATGGCCAAGGACGTGAAAGTGCAGGTGGAGTTCAACCCGGCCAAGGTGGCCAGTTACCGCTTGATCGGTTATGCCAATCGCATGTTGCCCAACCGCGACTTCGCCGATGACACCAAGGACGCCGGCGAGATGGGGGCGGGCCACACGGTGACCGCCTTCTATGAGATCGTGCCTACCGGCGGCCTCGACATCGATGAAACGGATTCCCCGCTGATATACCGGCCCCAGGCGAAAAAAGAGGCCCCCGCGGAAGCTCAGCCCGAGGTCGCGCCTAGCGACGACCTGGTCACGGTGCGCCTGCGCTACAAGGATCCCAAGAGCGAGACCAGCCAGCTCGTAGAAACCAGTCTCATTGACGATGGAACGCGCTGGGCTCAGGCGAGCGAAGACTATCGCTTCGCAGCCGCCGTGGCCGCTTTCGGGATGCACCTCCGCTCCTCGCCCCACTGCCGGGCGACCCTCGAGCAAATTCTTCAGTGGGCCGAGGCCGCATGCACGCGTGATGAATATGGTTGGCGCGCCGAGTTCCTCGACCTCGTCCGCCGGGCCGGCGCTCTACACTAACAAAGCAGACCCAATGTGATGTGGACACTTCTGTCCGCGTGACAGGCGTCCCTCCTACATTGGGCGCTAACAAGAAGAAGATCACCCCTCGGCATAGATTTCCTTCAGCCAAGCCAGACATTCCTTTGCCGCCTGACGGAGCGTGGTGAGATCAAGCGCCTCCTTCGTCAGCGGCATCAGATCTTTCACCTCCTGGGGAAGCAGGGATTCGTCAACTGGGCCTAATGGAATCTGAAACGAGTCAGAATTCGCCAGCGCCACTTCCGTCTCGGCGGACAGCAGGAAGTCAATGAGCTTCCGGGCCTGGGCCGGGCGCCGGCTGCCGTGAATCAGGTTAACCGTATTCGGAATACAGATGACCTCATTGGAGGGCAGGCGCACCGGGACCATGGCGACCTTCTGTTTCCGGCGCTTGGCCACATAAAAATCATCGGTATCGGTGAACCCGAGATCACAGACGCCTTCGCCCACCATGGCACAGGTGAAGGCGTTGCCGTAGACTTCGATGATCCCACGGGCATAGAGATTCTCATGCCAGGCCTTGAATCGCTCCGCCCCCCAAGCCTGCCACAGCGCCGTGTACTGGGTCCGCGTGGTCCCGTAGAGTGGCTTGGCGATGGTCACCTCCGAGAGATCCGAATCCTCCAACCGTCTGCCGATAGCGCGGACGTCCGGCTGGAGCCGGCTCGGATCGACAACATAGACGCGCAGGCGCGCCCCGAACCCCGTCCAAAAACCCGACGGATCCTTGAACTGTTTCGGAATCTCCGCATGCCTTGGACTGATGTAGGGCTCGAGCACACCCTCCCCTTGTAGACGCATGGTTCCCAAAACTTCATTGTTCCAAAAAACGTCACACCTCGGGTTCTCCTTTTCCTTGAGGATCAACTCCACCAGCCCAAGCGACTTTGTCGCCTCCGTATCGAACTTGATGTCCAGCGGAATCCCGGTCTCTCTCTCGAAATCTTCGAGGATCGCCTCGGAATAAACCGAATCATGGGCACAGTAAATCGTAAGTTTGGGTTCCCTTGGATGGACCATCCACCACACGAAAATGGCCATGGCGACGAACCCAGCGATACTCCCATAGAATCCCGGTTTGCTATGGATCTCGATCCTCTTCACGCGGCGGATGGTGTGCCAACGTCTACCCTCAGTCAAGGTCATCCGCCATGGGCGGTGCCTCTTCGAGACGATCAAAATAGCTCCGAATCTGGGAATGATATCCTGCCGGCACCTGCTCCTGGCGAATGGCTTCACTCAGGCCCTGTTTCAGCTGGGTAATCGATTCCTGATAGGCTTGGCGAGCTTCGCCGGCTTCGGAGACGCCCTCCGTTTTCCACTCGAGCAGCGTCTTGCCCGCCACCAGATGCGAGGGAGATTTCTCATCCTTGAAGGCCGTCTCCAGACTCTCATCCTCAGGGGCAACGCCTCCCTCTCCGGTCCCCGGACCCCTCATGCCCTCCCCCTCTCC
>JANQJH010000244.1 GCA_028281705.1 Verrucomicrobiales bacterium | reverse complement strand
CTTGGCGCGCGGGTCGAGGATGGGGAAATAGCGGTTCGTCTCCTGGCCCTTCGTATTGTAGGCGATTGAGGGCGCATTGAGATCGACATAGCGCTCGGGAGACTGCTCCCAATCTCGGATCGAATCCAATTCCAGCACGATGTCCTTCTCCTCTTCCAAGGTCATCTGGGAGGACGAATACAGTTTGAAGGCCTTCAAAAGCTGGCCGCCGTCCTCAAAGGTCCGGATCATGCCCGGCTGGGAAGCCCAGAGGGCAATGGCTCCCCCGCCGAATAAACCACCACCGATTTTCTTGTCCGTTCGAGTGGCTTCACGGATCTGCCCGATGACGAGGCTGGTGACATACTCAGAGAGTTGCCGCGTTCGCACGCTGTCCGAGTAGCTGCGGGCGGAACGAAGCTCGTTCCCCGCCAGGCTGATGATGGCAACGATCAACACGGTGAGCACAGAAACCATCGACACCACGATCACCAGCGCGACACCGCGCTGCTTTCTCTCGGTGAATGGCAGGCCCTTAGATTTCGTTTGGATGTCAGGTTTCATGGATTGAGTAGTTTACAGTTCTGCGATCCGCCCACATCCAAATCGGCCGCCAAAAGCGCCGCTGCCGCCACCCCGAGGCGCACCAGAACCTAATTCTTTCATGTTCACATTCTGCTCGTTTTACTCCGCCTCGATCGGGATCGACGGCAGCCAAAAAGATCATCGTGATAGATTGGTTATCCTTTCATCTAATTATGAAAAGAAGCACGTTTAACTAACACCCGCATTACCAGTAATTCGAAGTGCAATGTCAGCTTGTTCGGATCACACACTTCGTCAAGGTAAAAGAGTTTCTTATCCAAATTCCCCACAGCCCCTTACGCTTTCCTACGTATGTTACCTACGCTTTCCTACGTATTCCTAAATATGCTTATATTAGATCTCTAGGCATGTTTACCTAGACACCCAATTGATTCGATTAGATCACTAGACCATCCGTCCCCAGGCTCCGATTCTCCGCTAGATCAAATAGCCAATGCGCAACTGACGCCTCTTTGGTGACGATCCTCCTCGAAGAACCACTCTCTAGTCATATCTAACTAGTATCATCTAACAAGAAAGCCTCATCCACAACGACTACAAGGGCGCAGTCGAACAACGCTCTCTCGGCACATGGTGACGCCGGCTATGGACGCATGCCTAGGTATGAATACCTAGACTTCGTAGGTAGGATTGCCGCGATTCGTCGGTATGAATATCAAGAATCAAAGGTGATCCTACTTCCGACCACAAGATCGGCCAATTTCTGTTTGCCTCCTAAGTACACCTGGACATCCTCCCACCGCCATCCTTGCCGTCGCCTGTGCGTTAGTCGTCTGCGGTTGTCTCTGACTCCAAAAACCTGCCTGACCCTCTCCAGGCGAGGCTGGCGCATTCTCATGCCGATAGTAATTCCTACAACGAATCGTTATGACAAAGACATCATTCACCGCCATCCTTGCAATCCTGCTGACCTTAATACTCAACACTTCACCAAGGGCCGGCGATAACCCTCAAAGGACACCCTTGCCACCACCTCCCCCATTGCCCGAGCATGAACCTGGAACTGGCGCATCGGGAGATGAACCATCCTTAAAAGGGCAATTACCAATTCGAGACAAAGAGGATAGTGATCAGATTCCGAATGACGTCGACCCTGACATCGATGACGATGGACTCTTCAATTGGGATCCTCTGGAGAATGACATTGACGGGGATGGAGCACCGAATGGGTCTGATAGTGACAGCGATGGCGACGGTTTGAGGGATTCGGACGACCCCAGTCCATTGGGGCCTGAACCTCGGACACATCAACTCGTCGAGTTTGAATTTGGCCATCCTTACTCTTCTTTTGGTGGAATTTCGACAAGTCATGGTAACCCCTATTACTCGAGCAGCTCGATTGCGAACGACACCACTCTCAGACTGATGTTGCCGCGTGATGGGATGATCCAGTTCAGCGCCACCTTCAATGACGGGACGATTCCGATAAAAAATCTACCCAAAGACATCGATTTGAAATTGCAGTTCTTCGACTACTCAAGTTCAAGCCGAAGCTGGCGCCCCGTCGACGGATTCAGAGGGTTCTTGCCCTACGAATTTGGGTATACTCAAGGAGGAGAAACCGAGTTGAAGCAACCGGAAACGCTTGTCGTCAATCTCGAGCCCATCGAATTCGAGTCCACGGGCAGGCTTCTCGCCGGATCAATCGACGAAAGAGTGATCGATGCCTTGGGGGGTGCGAGCAGCGTTGGTCTCGAGTTCAGGAACCCCTCCTCTGGGGAGCGCTATCGCCACAATCCCATTTCCAGCGCTGACGTCCATGACCAGTCGCATGCCTCCACCGAGGAAGGCGAGGATACCTTCCTCAGCAATGAAAAGCTGGCACTGGCGATGTCTGAATCCGATGGTCAGGGACCACTGAGTTCAGACGCAGTCTTCTATCGTCAATTCGGAAGGCTCCACTTTCGTGCCTGGTTTGATCGTTCCGGAAAAATCGAGATCGGTTTCCTGAAGAACGGTCGAGAACTGGGAATCATCAGGCACACCCTCGCTGAGGATGAAGGCGATCAGTGACTTCACTCCATTTTGTTCCATCGAGATTCGTGGCTCCGTCTTGCCACGAAAATCTCACCAATTTTCACGATGCCCTTTCAGCCACCGATGCGGCGGCGACGCTCCGCCATCACCGCCGCCTCCGCCTTCTTCAGCGCTCGCTCCGCGTTGGCGATGAGTTGCTTCTGTTTCTGAACGACGGCATGACCGTCACTCATTCCCGCGTCTTGCATTTTGGTCAGCTTGTGTACTTCGGCGTTCAACCGATTGGCCAGGCGGCGACGCTGCGCCAGCAGCGTGCTATCACCGTCGTCAAACCAATCTTCTCCTCCGCCCTCCGAATCACCGCTCTCCGCGAGGGCGCCGCCGGACTCTTCCTCTGCCGTGCGGTGCTTCTCCTCGGCCAGCCGGTCGCGAATGTCTCGCATCTGGGCGCTCGATAGTTTCGGGAGGGGATTCTCTGCCTCATCCGCATCGAAGAGAAAAATCGCCTGCAGCGTGGCCGGAAGATCCTCGTAGGTGACCTCCACCTTGCCGCTCCCATGAACCAAACTGAGCCCCGTGGCATAGGCATCCTTGACCACCACGTCCCGGTAGACTTCGCCGCTTTGCGTCCTCACGGAATCCCACTCCGTTCCGATGGCCCTCATGCGGGCGACCATTTTCTCTTCCACCTTTTCCCACTCAATGGGCTCCGCTGTCTTCTCGCCGCCCTCGAGCGCCTCCGCGGCCAAACGAGCCTTTTCCCTCTCTTTCGCCAAATCTTTTTGGCGCAGTTCCTCCATGATTCGCTGCCGATTCTCCTCGCGCTCCCGTTCCCGCTTCTCCTTCGCCAGCCGCTTTTCCTCAGCGACCATGGCCGCAATCTCTTCTTCCGTGGGCCCCGCATTGCCATCGCCCGGTTGACACGACGTCAGGGCGACCACCGCGATTAACAGAAACACTACTGGAATTCCAAACGTTTTCATAGCACAACTTCAAGGGACGAACTCGCACTCTCTCTTGCAACGAATGCGGGGCAACTGATTTTGTTTTTTTCTGAGAATGGACGCCGATCGATGCGACCCACCCCTCCGGTCAAAACTCGGCCGCAAAGGCCGGCCACATCGATCAGCAAGCAACCCCGGCAGCAACTCCGGGGTTCCACACACTCAATCTTACGCTTTACGTATTCGTTCCGCCTAAAAGAGCGTCGGTTCCGGGACACCTTGTTTAAAAATGGCGAACGTTTCCTCAGACTCCACCGGACCTCCGGTCGCATTCCAAGGGCGGGGCCCTATCCGTTAGGCACCCTCACCAAAAATGAAATCGGAGAACAACCACGCGGAGCAACCGGGTGAATCTCGTGGTTGTGGGGCCGGCCGTTCTTCGCTAGACTGTTGATCAAGAAAGAGAAATGATGGCTGACTTCGGCGAAACATGTGCCCCGGGCGGGGGTGGGGATGCGCGCTTTGCGACGACGCATTGGAGCCTCGTGCTCGAGGCCAAGGAGGGCCAGGAAAAGGCGGCCGAACGGGCCCTGGAAGAACTCTGCCAAGCCTACTGGTACCCGCTCTACGCCTACGCTCGCCGGAGCGGCATCGCGCCGGACGAGGCCAAGGACCTCACCCAGCAGTTCTTCCATCAGCTCCTGCAGAAGCAGTTCCTCGATTCCGTGCACCCCAGCAAGGGCAAGTTCCGCAGCTTTCTCCTCGCCACCTTCAAGAACCTGATCAAATCGGAATGGCGTCGCGCCAATGCCCAAAAACGGGGCGGCGGGCAAGTCGTCCTTTCCATCGATGAGCAAGATCCCGAGGGCCGCTACAAATGCGAGCCCGCTGACTCCGTCACCCCGGACCAACTCTACGAGAAGCAGTGGGCCCAAACCCTCGTCGGCCGGGCCATCACCCGCCTCAAGGAAGAGTGGGAAGCTCAGGGCAAGCCCTTCGAAAAACTCAAAGTCTATCTCCTGGGTCAGAAAGGAAGCGTGCCCTTCGCCGACATGGCCTCCGAACTCGGCACTTCGGAGAATGCCCTCAAGGCTTCCGTCCATCGCATGCGCCGCCGCTACGGCGAGATCTTCCGCTCCGAGGTAGCACTCACGGTGGGTCATCCGGGGGAAGTCGATGACGAAGTGCGTCACTTGTTAGGCGCACTCGGCGGTTGAACCAATCATGAGCACCGCCAAACGGCCCACTTGCCCCGCATGCGGCGCCGACATGGCTGCCGATGCCCCTGAAGGCCTCTGTGCCAAATGCGTCATCGAAGTCATGATGGACTTTGACGAAGACGCCACGGTGAAGGCCGATGACTGGCCGGAGCCAGCCGAACTGTCACTGGGGGAAATCGGCGACTACGAGATCCTAGAAAAGATCGCCGCCGGCGGCATGGGCGTCGTCTACAAGGCCCACCAAAAGCGCATGGGACGCATGGTGGCGCTCAAGCTCGTCGCCGAGGGAAAGCTGGCCAGCAGCACGGACAAGGAACGCTTCCTCATGGAAGCGCGCGCCGCGGGAGAACTCGATCACCCCAACATTGTCCCCATCTACGAAGTCGGTGAGGATGAAGGGCAGTATTTCTTCAGCATGCGCCTGGTCAAAGGAGGCAGCCTGGCTGACTGGATGGCTCGTTCCGATTCCTTTGGCAAATCAAGCGATGGTACGACGACCCACACCACTTTGGGGGCCTTCCGCGATCTCCAGACACAGGCCGTCACCCTCTTGATCAAGGTGGCTCGCGGTGTCGACCACGCCCATCAACAGGGCATTCTCCATCGCGATCTCAAACCGGCAAACATTCTCATCGATCAGCACGGAGAGCCTCAGATTACCGATTTCGGCCTCGCCAAACGCGTCGAAGAGGATTCCCATCTCACGGCCAGCGGACAATTGCTAGGGACACCGGCCTACATGGCGCCGGAACAGGCCGAAGGCAGGAACCGCGAACTCACGCCCGCGGCAGACGTCTACGCCATCGGAGTCATGCTCTACCAGTCTCTCACCGGACGGATTCCCTTCCAGGGCGACTCCCCCATGGCCCTCCTGCAGGAGACCCTCACCAAGGAACCGCGCCCCCCGCGTAAACTGAACCCACGGGTGGATCGCGATCTGGAAACCATCGCGCTCTGCTGTCTGGAAAAAGCACCGCAGGACCGCTACGAAAACGCCGGGGAGCTGGCGAAAGATCTCGAACGCTGGTTGGATGGATGCCCCATCGAGGCCAAGCCGGCCGGACCGCTGCGCCGGTTCCACAAGTGGGTCCGGAGAAATCCAACCGTCGCCGCCCTCATCACCTTGACCGCCGTGGCCGCCGGCCTCATCGGAGGGATCACCTGGCGCCACCAGCAGGAGCGATCCACGCAATCCCGTGAGGCCTACCCGCAAGAGATCGCCACCGCCAATACCCATATCGACGCCCGGGAGTTCCGTGATGCCCGTGCTATTCTATCACAACACCCAGTCGACCGGCGAGACTTCGCCTGGCAGTGGCTCTGGAAACGCTCCTCCACTATTTTCGATCTCCTCACACTACCTCAGGACACCGCCGTTCACGCGCTCACTGCCTCTCCCAGTTCCGGGCAAATCCTGGTGCAGACTCAGGACGGCAAGATAGGACAATGGACACCCGGGGAGGAATCACTGCAGGCGACGCCATATGCCATCGGAACGCCGCCAAGGAGGGAGGCCTTCCGATTCCATGGGGGCGGCCGCTTCCTCCTCGGCGCCCGCCAGGATCGGGGATTCAACCTCTTGATTCCCTCCACCCGAGCCATCAGCGGCCGTCTGCCCGCGCGGCTCGTGCCCCCGGAGGGCGGGTTCCTCGCTGCCGCCCCAGGCGATCGGCCCACGCGCTTCCTCACCACGCGGGGACGGCGGGGAGACGATGTCCAGACGTGGGCACCGCCCTGGAAAGAGCCGACCCCGCGTTTTCAGTTAGACGAGGATCTCCTGGCCGTCGCCATCTCACCGCTCTCACAACAGGAGAAGAGACACTACGTGGCCTTCTGTTATCGGACCCGCCTTGAAGTGTGGAAGTGGGAGGGCGACGATATCTTCTTTCGCGACAAAATCGCCCGGCGAAATTCGAGCGCCGCGGGGGCCATTACATTTTCCCCTAACGGACGAACCGTCATTGAAAGCGACGCCTCCGGTACCGTGAGGACTCGAAACCGGCGCTCCGGCACCCTGGAAGTGGCCACCGAAACCGAGAGACAACAAAAGCAGGGCATCGTTTCCCTCATCGCCTTCGACGACGGAGGCATCCACCGAATCGCCGCAGCCTATGAGTCCGGTGAAGTTCGAGCATGGGACCTCTACGCCGTCGAAGAACCACTGCGGCCTCTACGAATCGAGGAATTGGCGCCACCCTTCGGATTCTCCCAGGACGAGAGCATCATCGTCGCCATGCAAGACGGTGAGATCACCACGGCCTCCCTCGAGCCGGATGCCCTCGTTCGAGTCCAGTCCCTCGGACGTCCACCGGAGGACGCCACCGTATTGGGCCTGGCGGTCATTCATCACGAGCCCGTGGAAATCGCCGTCATCGCGCGCCGAGGAAATGGAGAAGTTGCCATCGAGCGCCTGAATCAAGACGGTTTCTCGGATTGGCCATCGAGCAGCCTTTCCCTTTCCGGCGCGGGTGTCGATTGGCTCGATCAGCGGGTCTCCGGCCGTCACTGGATGGTCCTGCACCGCAACGGCGGCGCGAGAACAATCGACCTGGAAAGCGGCAACGTCGTGACGGCGGATTTCACCGGCACCAATCCACTGGAGAATTCGCGCATCTTTGGCCCCGAGAATGCGTTTCTCTGTCACATGGAAGGAAACGTGATCAACTGGCATGGTGGACGCGCTTCTCGAGATCGCCGGATCTCGCTGGAGCACCCCTCGCCCGTGGAACACCTCGCGGTCAGCCCGGATGCCCGCACCCTGGCCGCGGCGCACGCCGACGGGCAACTCCGCCTCTGGCAG
>JANQJH010000240.1 GCA_028281705.1 Verrucomicrobiales bacterium | reverse complement strand
CGGCGTAGGAGGGGAACGGCCAGGTCCAGGCGGTGCCGTTGTGATAGGCCGGTTTGCGGCGGGTGTCTTCGTCGCCTTCATAACATCCCCAGTAGGGGTGCGCGGGGTCGTTGAGAAGATGGCCGTCCCGTTTCACCGGCAGGGGATGACGGACAGGACGTTCAGCGAGGCTGCGGAGACCGCCGGGGACGAGGAGTTCTTCGCAGGACTGGATGACGCCCTGGCAGAAGGAGCGGTCGGTTACGGCGCCGAAGGTCACGGCGAAGAGTTGGTTGGGCCGAAGATGGTCGTCCGCAGTGGCCTGGCGAGCGGATTCACCTGGAGAAGCGTGGAGGCAGTCGGCGAGGTAGCCGAGGTCCGGCTTCCAAAAGTGAGTCTCGATCGAGGCGGAAACGGTTTGGCGAAGAGCGGCGTGTTGCGAACCCGGACGCAGTTGTTCGAGCAATGAGAGGGCAGCGTGCCACAGGGCCTGGATCTCAATGGGGTAACCCTCTCGCGGGGTGCCGGCGGGATGGTTGGTGTCCATCCAGGTAAAATGAGAGGGACTGAAGACGAGGCCGCTGGAGGCATCGACGCGAATGCCGTTGGGTGTGCCCGTGAGGTAGCCGCGGACGATGGATTCCAGCACGTCAACGATGCTGCGGCCGCTGCCGCAGTCCGAGTGGAGAAAGGCGTCGTCGCCATCGGCGCGGAGAAGGTCGGCGCAGGCGACGAAAAGCCAGAGGGGCGCGTCACTGGTGTCGCGGTTGGAATCGTCTTGGCCGCGGATCATGTTTGGCAGGGTGCCGTCTTTCTCAAAGCGGGCGAACTGCCTCACGATGTCACGGGCTTCGTCTAACATACCGGCGGCAATGATGCCTCGCAGACAGATCAAGGTGTCGCGGCCCCAGTCGAGAAACCAGGGGTAGCCTGCGATGACGGTCTTGGTGTCGTCGCGTTTGACGATGAAGGCCGAGATGGCCTGCTTGGCGGCTTCGGCCAGGGAGAGCGAACCGACCAGGGGCCAGGCGGCACCTTCGGATTCCACAGCGGTGGCTTGGCTCTCCGGTGTTTCCTCCCCTGGAAGTTGGGCGACGACACTAACACAAGCTTTTCCGGGCAAGGCGAAGGAGAAATAGCCCGGGCTGAAGAGATCGCTCGATCCGTCGAGACCGCGATTGGCGTCGATGGGATGGGTCACCATGTAATGCCATTCGGGCTCGTGAACGAAGGTCCCCTTGCTATCGGCGGCATCCATTTTCAGGCCGCAACCGTCACCCGAGGGGTGGAAAACGAAGCCGTGCCGGTGGGCCTGAATGGCTTGGGGCCAGGTCTCCTCGGGACCCCAGAGGGCCTTGGTTTTCTCGTGGAATCCTCGATCCTCGATATCGGGCCGAAGGATGAGCTGGACGGGCGCCTCGTCGTCGAGGGCGACGGGATCGTCTTCGCCAGCGAGGCGATGAAAGGTGAGTTCCGCGGTGTTGCTCTCAGGAACGAGTCGCAGGCGGAGTTCCAGCCTGAGATGCCGTCCCATCCCGGTAGGGACTTCGAAAGACCATTGGAGGGCGCCGGCACGATCCTGGGCGAAGCGGCCGAGGCAATCGCGATCGATTTCGCGCGAGTAATCGCGATGCACGATCCAGCCGCGCAGGCGGGTGAGGAGGATGCGGCGGTCGACAGGGTAGTCGGGGTGGGGATTGGCGGCGAGGAGGGCATCGTATTGACTGCGGATGTCTCCCCAGTCGCCTCGCACATGTGCCATGGCGCCGCGTCCGTTGGTGCAGAGACCGTAGAGCTTCTGGCGGAGGACGGTTGTCTTGTTAGCCTCGAGGAGGACGCTGGGGGCTTCCTGGGAGAGCATGAGGAGATCTCCCTGGCAATGTTCGATCCCGCCGGGGGCAAACACGGTGAGGTGGAGTGAGAGTGTTTCCTGGTCCCGATGTCTCGCTTGAGGTGGTGGGTAGATGAGGGTGAAATGGTCATGGCCTTCACCGATGGCAGCCTGGCTGAGTTCCCGGCGGAGGACGGCTTTGCCGCGACGGAGTTCGGCGATGAAGGGCTGGCCGGCCTCGACGGCGAGCAAGGTTCTCTCCGGCCAGAGGACGACGCGCCGGGTATCGCGTGGCCACTGCCACCGGACACAGGGCGGTGGGGCATCGTCATCTCCTTGGAGTTCACGACAAAAAGAGACGGGGGCGCGGCGAAGGCGGTTCACTGCCGACTCGAGATCGATCGTGTCCACAGAGGTCTCGGGTTGGAACCATTGATAGAGTTCCAGTGCCTTGGCCCGTGCGCGCTGGTTTTGGCTTGGTACGGGTTCCGTGAGTTCTCCAGCGGAATCTGGCGCATCGAGCGGTATGAGCCAGGAAGACTCGCCGCTGAGACAGAGCGCTTGCCCGGGGGCGAGCGGGAGTTCCCGGGCGGAATCCAGGTCCTGGGGCAGGGGTGAGAGGACGTGTTCTCCGGTGAGGAGATCCCAGGCGCCCTCGGGAAAGGAGGCGTAGGGGCGATTCCAAGAGGCCACGGCTGGGTTGTCGGCGTCGAGATTGACGAGGACGAGGATCATCGAGGCGCCGTCCTGGGCCTTGCGCTCCAAGATGAGGATGCCGTCCGTGGGATGAGGGATCAATGTGAGAATGGCGCCGGCGGCGAAGGCGGGATGAATGGCGAGCAGGGTGTTGATCCGGCGTATCTCGGCGATCTGGTGATCGTCATTGCCCCAATTGAGGGAATGGCCGCCGTGGACTTCGATTTTCACCGAGGCGAACCACTCGACGCCGCAGGTTAGTCCGAAGCCGCCGCTGTGGGAGCAGAGGGCGGCCAGAGCGGTTCGCATGCGGGCGTGTGTCTGGGAGGTGGCCGCCAACCGATTGTTGTCGTGGGTCTCGGCAAAGTGGACCTGAACGCCCTGGGCATTGGAGACCGCGATGGATTCGGTGAGGATGGCTTCGACTTCGCCGCGTGTATGGTTTTGAAAGAGTTCCGAATAGGCCCAGTTGAGATTGGCGCGGTCTAACAAGTCGAAGACGACGTTTTTGTCGCCGCCCAAACCTTCGAGGAGGAAGATGGTATCGGGAAACTCGAGGCGCACCTTGGCGGTGATGTACTCCCAGACGGGAAGCGGAATCATGTAGCCCGCATCGCAGCGGAATCCGTCGACCCCGTTTCGGCACCAGAAGAGAAAGACGTCGGCCATGTAGTGCCAGAGTTCCCGATGACTGTAGTCGAGCTCTGACAGATCACCCCACGTGACGCCCCAGGCTCCCGGCGATTCGAACTCCGTGCCGTCGTCCCGGCGTTTGAACCACTCCGGATGATGGTTCTGGAGCCATGAGGCCCATCCGGTGTGGTTGATCGGGATATCGAGAAAGAGCTTGGCTTGGCGCCGATGGGTCTCATCGATCAGTTCCTTGAATTGATCCAGTGGAGTCGTCTTGCGATCGAATTCCGCCAGCGCGGGATCGACGTCCATGAGATCGAGGGCGGCAAAGGGGCTGCCGAACCGGCCCATGCGGGCGTAGGTTGTCGGGGTGGGGAAGATGGGAAGCAACTGGATGATGCGGAACCCGAGGTCGCCGATGACGTGGTCGAGCTGGGCGATGAGGTCGCGGAACTTCCCGGACCGGGGGAGGACTTCGTAGCCATCGCACTCCAGCTCCTCGATGGCAGCGGCATGAGACGGCGCCACGGCGCCACGGCTTCCGTTCTGGCCGAACTGGCGGACGAAGGCGCAGTAGATCGATGAGGCCGCGAGAAATTCGGCGGGCTCGACCTTGATGATCACATTGTCCCCGTCGGGCCACCGGGGCGGCCCACCCTGAGGAAGGAAGAAGGCCTTGGCTTGGAAGCGTCCTGCTTCGAGAAGGGGCAGGCTGATCTCGTAGCTCTGTTCATCGAGCGGACGCATGGGGAGATCGTGCCAGTCGCGCTCGAGAATGGCTTCGCCATCTTCAACGTGGCGGACGACCTCGTTTCGCCTGGTGTCTGCCTGCCCCAGGTTGGTTCGCAGCCAGGCGCTACCCGGTGCCGGGCGAGGTAATGTCAGTGTGACCGTGAGGACATCGCCTCGATGCCTGAGTAGTCGAGAGTTGGGAGAAGGGGCCTGGAGAGGTGAATTCAAGAAATCGCAGAAAGGGCGATTGGCGAGGCATGTTAGGCGTAGAGCCGCTGGTAGTACTCGTCAGCCATGCGGTGAGAATCAAACTGGGGGAAGACTTCGCGCATGCTGTTCTTTGCGATCTGGAGCCAGTCGGCGGGCTTCTCGTAGTAGCAAGGGATGATTTCCTGGCGGAGAATCTGCAGGAGATGCCTGTGATCGTGTTCATCCTGCACTTCCGTGTGCTGGTTCACGTTGGCCTCGGGGATGACAAAAGCGTTATGCCCGTGCCGGGCGAATTCGGGGATCCAGCCATCATTGGTCGAGAGGTTGACGGCGCCGTTCATGGAGGCGGTCATACCGCTGGTGCCGGAAGCTTCCTTGGGGCGGCGGGGAGTGTTCAACCAGACGTCGGCGCCTTTCTTGATCGCGGCGGAGAGGTCCATTTCGTAGCCGGTGACGATGGTGGCGCGTTCGTAGTCCTGTGTCAGTTCGACGAGACGATTGAAGAGATTGACGGCGAAATCGTCTTCCGGGTAGGGTTTCCCTGCCCAGAGAATTTGGATGGGCTGATCGCCCTGGAGGAGGTCGTAAAAGGCGGAGAGATCGCGCATGATGAGATCGGCCCGTTTGTAAGCCGCGAAACGTCGTGCCCAGACGACGGTGAGGACATCGGGATCGAAGAGTTTCCCCGTCTGGTCGGCGACGATGGAGAAGAGTTCTTCCTTGAGCCGGCGCTTGCGCGAGCGGAAGGCCTCATCGTCATTGACGTCCAAGGCCGCCTTGAGCTTTTTATCCTGCCAGAATCCTTGGTGTTGGGCGTTGGTGATGCCGAAAATGGGCGGCTTGACCTTGGCAGTGCTCCACATTTTCTCCGCCACCTGGCCGTGCAGCTGAGAGACGCCGTTGGCACTCCGCGAGAGGGCCAACGCCGCGGGCGTGTAGCCAAACTCGTCGGATTCGGTGTGGGTGATCTGGCGGACAACGTCGAGGGGGACGTCGCCGAAGAAACCCATTGCGTGAAGGTGGTCGATGTTGCGGGATTCGTTTCCAGCCTGCACGGGAGTGTGAGTGGTGAAAACCACGCGCTCCCGCACCTCGTCCACGCTGCCGTAGTCGCCGTAGAGTTTGAAGGCCAAGGGGAGGGCGTGAGCCTCATTCATGTGATAGAGGTCGGCGCCTCCCAGGGCCTCGACGACCTTGGCGCCGCCGATGCCGAGAACGATGCTCTGCGCGATCCGGGCGGAGTCGTTGTTGTCGTAGAGACGGTGGGTGATGGTGCGGCCGAGGTAGTCGTTGTACTCTTCCTCATCTGTCGTCAGGAGGTAGAGGGGGACGGAACCGAAGGCCTCGGGCGGGAGATAGTAGGCTTGAACCTTGATCTCGTGGCCGTTGATGACGATGGGGACGACGAGATCGGTCTGTTCGAGAAAGGAATAGTAACGTTCGCGGAAGAGCACCGCCATCTTGCTTTCCTCATCCCGAACCTGGTCGTAGTAGCCGTGTTTCCACAGCATGCCGATGCCGATCATGTTCTGGTTCAGGTCGTGGGCGCTCCTCATGTGCGAGCCGGCAAGATAGCCGAGGCCTCCGGAGTAGATCTTCAGGGCGGGGTCGATGCCGAACTCCATGCTGAAGTAGGCGACCCGTTTGCTGTACTCGGGGGCGGGGGTGTAGGGGTGTTCCCAATGGCAGTCCTTTTTCATAGCGGGGAGACCGTGACTCTACCCCAGATTGGCTCCAGTCCACTGAAAGTTCAGCCTTGGAGGCGGAACTGGGCGATTCCGAGGGGCAGAGGTCCCGTGTTGGCGGGGCAGGCTGCCCTTGAACGGGGGAGATTTTCGATCTAGGCCTTCCGCTCGGGTGCCTTGCCTCGCGCTTTGGCCTCTCCTAATGTAACGCCACTCGGAAAAAAGGCCTTGCCGTTTTCTTCGAGTCTCATCCCCTTAACCCCCCCTTTCTTTTTCGTCATGAAACTGCCTCGAGCGGCATGTCTGCCGCTTTTTTTGTGCTTTGCCATCGTTGGATGGTTTTCCCCGTTGGCCTCATTGAGAGCGGAACAAGTCGTTTTCAGCGAGATCATGTATCATCCGCCCGGGGAACTCCCGGAGTTCATTGAGGTTCGGAATCTCACGTCGACGCCATTTGACATCGCCAAATGGGAACTGGCCGGCGGGGTGGACTACCGGTTTCCCGATTTCGATGCCGGACAGGCCAAGGCGAGTTTTCTCAAGGCTTTCGAGCGCATCGTCCTCTGCGGGACCGATCCCGCGGCCTTCCGGGAGGCATACGGGCTTCCGGATGCCATCCGGGTTTTCGGTCCCTGGGAGGGCCAGTTGAGCGATCAGGGGGAGCGCATCTCCCTGAAGGACAAGAATGGTGTCACGCGGTGCTCGGTGCGCTACAATGACCGGGGTGTCTGGCCGGTGGCAGCGGACGGCGCCGGGCACAGTCTGGTGTTGGGAGATGACAGTCTCGCAATCGACGATTACCGGGCCTGGAGAGCGAGTGCCGCCCGGGGAGGCACGCCGGGCAATCCCGAGCCGGGGCGGGCCGAGGAACCCTATCCCAATCCGACAGTGGATCTCTCTGTGGGGATCCCCTACATCAGCTATGGCGACTCGTGGGATTTCAATGATAGCAACACTGATCTGGGGACGGCTTGGCGTCAGGTCGACTACTCTTACAATCACGCGGGCTGGACGCGGGCGAATTCGGCGGGCAATCAGGGAGCGCTCTACGGTTTCGAATCCAGTGCCGTTCCCGCGCCCGGGATGCGGACCTCGATGATCAACAGCAGTGATGCGGCGAACCACCTCACCTACTACCTGCGAAAGACCTTTGATTACATTGGGGATACCGCGGGAGTGTCCCTCACAATCGATCAGATCGTGGACGACGGCGCCGGCTACTGGCTCAATGGCCAATGGCTGGGCGGTGTGGGAACGACGGCCGGGGCCGGTCACAACGATTCCGCTTCCCGCACAGTAGGCAATGCCTCCGAGGAGCTGGGCGTGGTCACGAGTAGCAATCCGCCGCTGGTCGAGGGCGAAAATGTGCTCGCGGTGGCACTCAAGCAGACGAACGCGACGAGTTCTGACGTCGTCTTCGGCGCACGATTGAGTCTTTCCACGCCCCTGGAGACGAGCATTCTCATCAACGAGGTCCTCCCGGCGGCCGATGCCGGCCAGGGCTTTGTCGAGTTCTTCAACCCGGGAACGGCGGCGATCGATTTGGCGGGGTGGTATCTCAGTGATGACCCGAGCCGCCTGACGAAGCATCGTCTTCCTGCCGGCATCACGGTGGAGGCCCAGGGATTGACGAGCGTCGGCTTTGCGGAATCCGGCTTGTCGGTTCAGTCGAATACGACGGTGTATCTGACGCAGGCGGATGGCAGCACGGTGGTGAACGCCGTGAGCACGCCGATGCCTCTGGACGGCCGCTCGTTGGGAAGAAAGCCCGCCGGAAGCGGTTCCTGGTTTCTCTTCACGGCACCGACTCCCGGTGTGGAAAATGTGAGCACTGGGCCGGGCGAAGCCCGATTGACCCTCAATGAGATCCACGTCAATGAGGCCGGAGTCGTCGATTGGGTAGAGCTGCACAACGGGTCGGCTTTCGATGTGGCTGCGGACGGATTCTGGTTGGCCAGTGAGCGGGATTTCTCTGACAAGGTACCTTTGTCGGAGACGATCGAGAGCGGCGGCGTGCTGAGTTTTGACACGGCCTTTCTCACCGAGGGTGGTGGTGATGATGTGAGGCTCTTCCTCATCGATGGGAGCGAGCAAGTGCTCAATGCCCAGGTCTTGGACTGGCATCCCCAGCGGCCTCATGTGGCGGCATTCCCGGATGGTTCCGGCCACTTTTTTCTCTCGGCCGCGGGCAGCCGGGATGAGGCGAACAACCCGGACCGTGAAACGGACATTGTCATCACGGAACTCATGGTGGAGCCGCCGACGGGGCACCGCGACGGCGAATTCATCGAGATCCATAACAAAGGGCTGGAGCCGATCGATCTCAGCGGATGGCGTTTCGATAAGGGAGTGGACTTCGACTTTCCCAACGGCACGACGTTGAACGCGGGGGCGTATCTGGTGGTGGCGGCCAATCATGCCTTTACCTCGGAGGCGCATCCCTCTGCTCCGGTCATCGGAAGCTACGAAGGGAATCTGGCCAACGGAGGAGAGCGTCTGCGACTGGTGGATGGCTGGGGCAATGTGGCCGATGAGTTGCATTTTCACACTGGAGGCGACTGGCCCAACCTGGCGGCGGGACTGGGGAGCAGCCTGGAATTGCGTCATCCGGCGATGGATAACAGCAAGGCCAGTGCCTGGATGGATTCCGATGAGTCTAACAAGTCATCTTTCCAGACCTTCGAGGTCTCCGATCGTTATCTGCGCTTGCGCACCGCGGGAGGCCAGAGCGACTATGAGGAACTGCATCTCCATGCTGTGGGAGACGCGCATCTTGTGCTGAAGGACATGAAACTCAGCATTGGAAGCAGCGGGTCGAACATTCTGCCGAACAACGGCGAGCGGGTGGTGACGAACGGGAACGGTTCGACTGGATGGCTTTGTCAGGGCACGCATTACGCCAGTCGGATGGAGGGCGATGAGTTCCACCTCGTGTCCGATGGCCACGGCGACGTCAAGGCCAACCGTTGCGAGATCGACATCACCGCAATCGAGCGGAACAATGATCTCACCTTCACCTTCCAGGGGCGTTGGGTTTCCGGCAAGCCGACTTTGATTGTGCAGAGTTGGGACCGATCGTTTGGCGGCGTGGTGCACCTTCCTATCCCGGCCAATCTGGGCACGCCGGGTGCGGCCAATTCCCGCGCCCTGAGTGAGCCCGCACCCACCGTGACCGAGCTGCGTCACAGCCCGGCCGTTCCCACTTCCGCGGATGCGGTGCGCGTGACCGCGCGGGTGGACTCCGTGCTCCCCTTGATGGCGGTGACGGTCCGGCATCGCCTGGATAGCAGCACGGGGAACAATGCCTGGCAGAGCAGTGCGATGCGGGATGACGGGACGAATGGAGATGAGGTGGCGGGTGACGGCACTTACACGGCGACCCTGACGCAGTACCAGGGAAACAACACCATCGTGCAGTTCTATGTCGAAGCGACCTCGGAGGGAGGCCAATCCATGCAACCGTCCCAGGGCGTCCGGCGGCCGGGGCTTTGGGTGGTGGACAATAGCAGTATCCCCCGGGACTTGCGCATCCAGCGCTTTGTCATCTCGGAGCAATCGCTCAGCGCCCTCGGAAACTCGGGCGATAGCGGAACGTTCGACTACGCCTTTCCGCGGCTCTCGAATCACTATTTCAACACCACCTTCATCAGCAACGAAAACCGCATTATTTACAACTGTGAGATCCGCAAGAGCGGCAGTCCCTTCACCAGATCGAGCAGTGCCAATCTCTCTCGCGCCAAATGGAAGACACCGGGAGACCGGCGGTTCCGGGGTTACTCGCGGAGGTCGATCGATAACGATGCCGGAGGCGGGCGCGCCTATCACAATCGCATCATTCGCTACTGGCTCTATCTCTTTGGGCATGCGGCGAGCGAGAACGAGTTCGTTCGCGTGATCATCAATGGCGGTGAGGCCTCGCTGCGGGAGGATGTGGAGCCCAATTCGAATGATTTTCTCAAGCGGAATTGGGAGGATGGACATTTAGGTGAACTTTACCGCATCGATGACGAATGGTGGTTTCAGGACAACTGGAGCCGAGACAATCGGAACGCCGATTGGTCGTACAAGGACACGGAAGAGCCCGAGCGCTACCATGCGGAGTGGATCAAGCGTTCCCGGGAGACCGAGTACGACTACTCCTCCCTCGTCGCCTGGATGAAGGCGGTGGGAGAGGACGATTTCACGCGGGAAGAGATCGAGCGCATGGCGGACATCGACATGATGGCGGCCAATGCAGTGGTCCGCGGTTGGTGTGATGACTGGGATACCCTGACGCGGAATCGCGGGAAGAACGGTTATTTTCTCCGGCGGGCGACGGACAATCGCTGGATGCTCGTGCAGTGGGATTCCGACCTTACCTTTGGCAACGCCAATGCAGAGTTTATCGGGAACCTCCCCGGGGTGCGCAATTTCTTTCGCAAGCCCTACGTGGAACAACGCGTGCACTATTACCTCGGTCAGATGATTGAGAAGTACACGCACAACTCTCCCCGTCTGGCTGCGTGGTTTAAATGTGAGGAGGAGGCTTCCGGCTCCTACGGAAACAACGTCGGGACCTACACGTCTTGGAATGCGAATCGGCTCAATAGGGCGCGGTCGGAAATCGGGTCGACGGCGTTGAATGCGGAATTTGACGTCATCACGGGCAATGGTTCCTCCGTGTCGACCTCGGCGGAGACGATTTCGCTCAATGGTGAGAGTCCGCATGACGCTTTTCGTCTGCGGGTGGTGGGTCATCCGGAGGCGGAATGGAGTTTCCTCTCGCCAACGACGTGGACTCTGTCCGGCATTGGTCTGGCGGAGGGGGACAATGTTCTCGTCGTCCAGGCCTTGGATGCCGATGGCCACGTGGTGGGAGAGGAGAGTTTCACCGTGCGGAAGACGGGCAATGCCGTTCCCGTGGTGGACGTGGAGGCCAAGCCGAGTTCCTTCCAGTTGGCCTTGCAGAATACCCTGGAGCTGGACGTGACCGAGAGTTTCGATCCGGAGGGTACTGACCTGACGTATCTCTGGTCGGTCGGCCCGGAGGAGGGCGTGCGCATGGAGGCCATTTCGGACACGGTGCGCGAGGCCTCCTTTACCCGGTCCGGATGGTATGTCTTTGACGTGGCCGCGACGGACGCGGCGGGGCGGAGCACGACGGCGTCGCGGGAGGCCGCAGTGTTCGCGCTCAATGACTGGACGTCGTTCTCGGAGTCCGTGCTCGAGGAACCCTGGGAACCGGAGAATCTCAGTCTGCGCGACGGCGCCTACACTTCGGCGTGGTATTCTCTCAATGACCGTCCTGGCAAATTGACCATCAAGGTGGAACCGGGAGTGGCTCGTCCTCTCAAAGTGACGAATGCCTCCCATCCGATCCTCTGGCGGCCATTGCCGGCGGAAACAGATTGGTCCTTGCACAGCGATGTGGAACTCGTCTCTGTGCAGCAGGGTGAATTCATGGCCGGGATTCTGGTGGAAGTTGAAGAGATGGGGGCGATCAAACGTTATGCCTTTGGCATGGAAAACGGAGGCGCCCTTCGATTGCGTCGCGTTACCGGTGGTGGCTCCATCCAACTGGCATCGCAGGCCTGGGGCGACAAACATGCGGTCATTCGCATTCGCCGTCAGGGGAGCGAACTGAACTTTGAATACCGGACGGCTCCCGGTGAATGGGTGCACTTCAGTTCCGACACCTTGAACGAAGACGCCGAGGTGCAACGGGGAGGCCTCTTTACCGCGACGGAGATGCCACAGGCGGTGCGGGTGGAATTTGATTATGTGTTTGTCGTCGATCCCGAGGCGGTTTCACCGGCGGTGACCGATCTGCGGATCAGTGAGATCATGTACCACCCGGAAGATGGGGCAGGCCCGGAGTTCCTTGAGCTGCACAACCGAGGCGAGAGCGTCCTCGAGTTGGAGGGCCTTCACTTCGAGGCAACGCGTCCGTTTGGGGCCTACGTCTTTGGCGACCTCACGCTGGCGCCGGGAGAATACGCCGTCCTCGTGGCCGACCTGGAGGCCTTCCAGGCCGTTTACGACACTGGCGAGGATGCGCCGCGCGTTCTCGGACAATGGCAGGGTGGGTCCCTGGACAACGGTGGGGAGCGCATCGTCCTGCGTGACGCCTTTGGCAATCGTGTTCTCGATCTGACATTCGACGATTCGGAGCCTTGGCCGCAAGCGGCTGATGGATCGGGGTTTTCATTGGAGATTCAGGATGTCCACGGTGACTTCGAGGATCCATTGAACTGGGTGGTCGGCGGCTCGAAAGGCGGAACACCTGGGCGGGCCTTTGATCCGACACCGCCCGAACCCTCGCCCGATTCCGATGGCGACGGCTTGACCGATGCCGAGGAACTCGCCCTGGGGACGATGCCGGGCGTGGTGGATACGGATGGCGACGGGCAGGGTGACGGAAGCGAGGTCGAGGCGGGGACCGATCCGCTCGACAGGCAGTCGCTCTTCGAGGTGCTGAGCGTGGCGCGCGATCCCGATTCGGGGAGGGTCACCACCACGTGGTCGTCCGTGCCGGGGAAGACCTATGTTCTGCAGGCGAGTGATCGCTTGGAAGACGCGAACTGGGTGGATCTTGGCGAGGCCACCGCGAGTGGTGCGAGCCTGAGTCTCGTCGAGGAGTTCGTGCCCGAAGACTCCCGGAGATTCTATCGCGTTGTTCTTCTCTCGCAGGAGTAGCAGGATGGAAAAGCCTCCGAACGGCCCATGGGCTTCTTTGTGCCCGGGAGGAATATTGAATTCTTTAAGTATTGAGTTGAATTTTTCAATATTTCGATTGAAAATACGCCGATATGGAGAAGAATCTCAAATCTCGTTGCCTTTTCTGCAACGGAGATTTGGTGATCTCGAATCTCTATTGCCACGGCTGCGGGACGAAGATTGAGTCTGAGCTGCCCATCCCACGTTACTTCCGCCTGGGGCGGGATTTGCAGGATTTCGTCCTCGTGTTTCTCCGCTGCCGGGGCAACATCCGCGAGGTGGAGAAGGCCCTGGGCATATCTTATCCCACGGTCTGCAAGCGGCTCGATTTGGTGAATGAGTTGCTTTCCAATGTGAGCACGGCGGCGGCGAGTGCGTCCGAACCTGAGCCCGAACTCGAGAGTGATTCCGATCCCGCGATGGGCAACGCTGGGCGAACGCGGGTTCTCGAGGATCTCGAGCAAGGCAAGATCAGTGCTAGCGAAGCCGCCCAGCGATTGCGGGCCATGAAAAATCCTTGATGCGAACCATACGATAATAGTTAACCGAATGCGCTTTTATGAATGAGAGTGTTGTCTCTACCAACGGTCTGTTGATTGTGGCCTTACTGGCGTGCCTCCCCTTGGTCTTTGAATACCGCAGGTATCTCCGTGTATCTTTCCCCACGGCGCTCGGATTTCTTCTGGCGGCGATGGCCGTGGGGGCCTTGGTCACGATGCAGCATTTGGAGCAGATCTCGCCGCTCTTTCAGAGACGCGATCGCTTCGATCAAATCATGGT
Organism: Verrucomicrobiales bacterium; assembly: GCA_028281705.1. Lineage (GTDB taxonomy): Bacteria > Verrucomicrobiota > Verrucomicrobiia > Verrucomicrobiales > DEV007 > JAACDM01. The sequence goes on along the minus strand of JANQJH010000240.1, from coordinate 13,544 downwards.
ACCGGTGGCCAGTTTGGGATTCTATCTCCTCCTGGTCCCGTTTGCCATTCGGCTCGTACGAGCCTGGTTGTTTGACGACCTCACGGAGGATGAGCGGCGAGGCGGCGTGGAAGGCGTCCGAGGGTGGCTGCGTGGGGGGAATCTGTTGTGTGCCGTTGGGATCCCGCTGACCGGGTGGTACGCCTACGGTTACTCCCCGTGGGCGCTCTTGCTCCTGGTGCTCACGGCCCTTGTCGCCAGGCCGGTCTTGGCAGGGTCGACGGCCGGTGGCGACGGCGGCGTTTCCGAGTTGCCGCAGACGGATGAGTCGCTCAAGAACGAACGGGAACGCGTCTTGCGATTGCTGGAAGAAGGGGCGATCAAGCCGGATGAAGCGTCGGAGTTGCTCAGTGCCCTGACGGCGCCGAGCTCGGGTGCTCAACATCAAGCAGGGGCGAGCTCCGTGAATTCTCAGATGACGCCGAGACAGCGCCTGGCCTTTGTCGGTGCCCTCTTGCTTATCGTGGGATTCGTCATGCCGTGGTACTCGATGAATTTAGGGGAAGAGTTAGAGCATGCTGCCGGCAAGCTCAACCAGAGCTTCGGCGATCTTTTTCCTGGAGGCATGCCGCGGAATTTTTCGCTGCCATCAGTTCCTTCGCTGCGAACGGGTAATGTGAGTTTCAGTGGAGCGGATATTCAACAAGGCTTGGGCTGGCTGGTGCTGTTGTGCGGAGCCGTCGCGGCCTTCATGGTGGCGGTGCCGAGCTTGATTCGCGAGAGATCGTTGCACCGGATGCTTGTTCTCGGTTTCCTGGGCTTGGGCGCGATTCTCTTGCTCTATCTCATTGGGAGCCGTCTGCGGTTGGTGAGTTATGGGATGCTCGTGATGATCGCGGCCTACGCCTGCATCGGTATCGGCGCGGCGGACGTCTTGAGCCGTCGCCGGAACGCCACGTTGTAGTTGGTTGATTAGTCGCTTACGTCATCGAGTCCCGCCTTCTCCCTGAGATCTTGAGTTCTGTCACAGTGAGAACTTCGTTCGCCATCACTCTCTTTCGTGATTTTCGTGGCTTTGGTGGACAACAAATGGTGGCCGTGGGTTGTCCACGAACGACACGAAAATCACGAAAATGGCTAGTTGGAACTTTGGAAGGGCGAGCGGGATTGAATTGAGCGCTCTTTCTTGGGTCGGTCTTCCCTTCTCGATCTGGAGTTTTGTCCCGCCGGCGTCTCGCCTGTCGAGCGCGGTGGTTGCACGAATGAACGGGACGGGTAGTAGGGCGCCGCTATCACGATAGGCTTTTGTTCCGCCTGGTTACGGATTGCTCAATCGAGTAAAACGATAGAATAGAGCGTCCTCGACGACGGGTTCGACGATGGATTCCACCGTGGGATCACCGATGCGCTCGACCGCGTGGCCTGCAACGGGGGAGAAGTGGATCAGATCTGTGCTGGATTCCAAGACGTAGAACATGCCGCGAATGGCCGGCGATTTGAGCCGGTATCGTCCGTCACCGAGTATGGTGTAAGAGAGATGCAGAGGTTCCTTGAGGATGGATCCGTCGTAGTACTTTTTCGCCAATTCCCAGGCAGCGATGCCACATTTGGATCCGACGATGCGGCCCGGGCCGTCGTCGACCGGGACGTGGATGCCGCCGTAGAGGCGTGAGATTCCGGCTTCGTCCGCGGCGTCATAGTAGGTGGCCCATTTGAGCGTGACGTCGACCGAGGGACCCTTTTCGAACTTGAGGAAACTATCCTTTTTTGCGGTGAAAGAGCCTTGGCCTCCGGGGAAGTAGGGGCTACCCGTCATGGCCGTGAGGACTTCCGCGGCGGCCCGGCTGAAGCCACTGTGGCCCGAGACGTAGCCGGCAAAGGCAGGGGTGACGAAAGTGTCTCTCTGATAGGGGAACCAATCGGCGGCGCGGATCCACTTGGTCCCGGTGTATTGGGTGGCGGCGTCTTCCGGTTCGCCTCCCCAGGCATAGATCACGACCTCGCCCTCGAGGAAGCCCTCGTGGCGTTGCCCCGCGGCGGATGACTCCGCGGTCACGACCTCGACCAGGCCGGGCTCGAGCGGCAAGCCCTCGACGTGGTAGGAGGGGCCAGCGGGATCAGTGGATTGGCCTTTTCCCGCCATGTAGCGGATGCTGCTGATCGGTCTCACATAATCGTAGTGCTCCTTGCAGCCCCAGATGGCGACGGCCACATCGTGGGTGGCGGCGTTGAGGACGAAATAGAGTTTCACATCCCACTCCAGAGGATCGAGAATCTCCCCCTGGCCCCCAAGTCGGCGCTCGAAGTCAGCGTGGTCGGCGGCCTCATTGGCCAGGGTGTTCCAGTGGCCTGGAGGGGTCTCGGAATCGGGTCCATCGGCCCAGAACTCGGCCACAACCCTGCCAAAATCACCATGAGGCACGAAGTCATCCGGATAGGGTTGATTCGTCGCTGGATTCAGAGGGTGCCCCGTCCCGTCGTTCTCCCCGAGGGTGTTGTTCCCCCGGGCCGAGGGAGAGAGATTGATCATATCGCCGCTGTCGGGATCGAGGTCACGGCTGCGCTCGATGACGACGATGTTGCCCGCCTTGTAGCCGGCATCATCTTCGCCGCCTAACTGCGGGGGGAGACCCGGATCGTAATAGATCTCCTCCCCCTCTTCGAGGACCATGGCGAAGGGGCGAACGGCTCCCCAATGCGATCCGAGAAAGGTCTGAATGTCGTCGGCGATCAAGCCGTTCTGGGTGAAGGAGACATCGAAGGCCAGGGGTTGCCAGCGATTGGGGTCGTTCAGCTGCGCGCCCGACTGCAAGAGAATGAGGGGCAGATTGACCGGGCCATAGTTGGGATCCTGATAGTTGATTTCTTCATTCGACCGATCGGATTCGGCAAACGCGAGGATGGCTTGAGCGATACGGTTTCCCAGGGCGACTGGCGAATCTCCCTCGGTCGAGTCGTTCTCGGGATCATAGCCGAGCTCGACCATCTGATCCTTGAATCGTTGAAGTGATGTCTCCGCGCCCACGGAGAGGGAATAGCGATGTTTCAAAATGCGGTAGGCGGCGTAACTGATCGACTCCTTCCGAGCTTCCTCGAGCAATTCCGGTGTTGTGACGGCGGTCTCGCGATGGATGTAGCCGACAGCTACCGGATTATAGGCGGCCCAGGCGTCCCACATCGCGGCCGAGGTGTGAAAGAGGTTGCGCGCGTGGACGGGAGGATTGGGGAAATCGATGCGGATGGCATCGAGATTCTGCTCATTCCAGAGGCGGGCGACGGATTCCTCGGCGGCCACCGTTCCGATGGCGAGGAATGAAGCGGCGGCGAAGATGGCGAGACGCCTTGTGTTTCTCAGGGATCTCATCATCGGACAATCACAGGCGGGCTTGTGGGAAGTTCAAGCAATGGGAAAGGCATGGGGACATCTTGGACAAGATTTGGGGATCGAGCATCGAGAGAGGCCTACCGCCAAGGCGTGAAACGCAAAAACTCTCACTAAGGAATCGCAGAATTGATGGCGAAGGATTCAAACTTGCCGGATTTCTGGCCCATGAGGCGCTGTCGACGGTATTAGCTCGGCGCATGATGATGACTTTAGGCCAACTCGAGCTGTAACGCGAACGGTTCCCGGAGCGATGGGGCGGAGCATCGAGCCCGGTCTTGACGACGCATGGGAAACCAATTCTCTGTAGAAACCATGACGGAAGTTGTTCCCCAGGGCATCGAGACGGCTCGGCTGACCCTGCGTCAGTTCCGGGAAAGTGACTGGAGTGACCTGCAGGCCTACTACGGCGATGCGGAGGCCACGGCGCATACGGTGAAGCGAGGGCTGAGCGAAGGGGAAACGTGGCGCATGGTGGCGACCATGGCGGGGCATTGGCGTTTGCGAGGATTTGGGCCCTATGCCGTGGAGGAAAAAGCCTCGGGAACGGTGTTAGGCCTTGCCGGATTCTGGCATCCGAATGACTGGCCCGCTCCGGAGATCAAGTACGCCCTGGCCCGCCCCTATTGGGGGAAGGGTTTTGCCAGTGAGGCCGTGAGAGCGCTTCATGGTACGTGGCGGGATTGCTTTCCGGAGGCGCCGCTGATCAGTTTCATTCACCACGAGAATGCGGCCTCGATTCGATTGGCGCGCGCGGTGGGAGCGGTCTTTGACAAGGAAGTGCCCTTTCGAGGATCCACCTGGTGCATCTACCGCTATCCCTAGTTTCGATCCTCCCCGCTTTCCGAGACGGCCGTGGCGCTCCAGTGCAAGGTGACTAACATGAGTGCGATCGTGAAGAGAGCCAGCCGGAGCGACGTGGCTTCGGCGAGGAAGCCGATGAAGGGCGGCCCGGCGAGAAAGCCGGCGTAACCGATGGTGGCCACGGCGGCGATGCCGGTGCCGGCTGGGATATCCGGTGCATTTCCCGCGGTGCGGAAGGCGATGGGAATGATGTTTGCCAGACCGATTCCGATGATGGCGAATCCGGTTAGTGTCAGGATCGGATTGACGGCACTGACGACGAGGCCGAGTCCGAGAGCGGAAATGACGCCACCGGTCTTGACGATCCTGGCGGAGGTCCAGACGCCGTTGAGCCGATCACCGGTGAGGCGGCCTAACGTCATCGTCAACGAATAGGCGGCGAACCCCAGAGCGGCGGTGGCGGTGGATGTTCCCATGACCTCGGTGAGATAGACGCCGCTCCAGTCGGCCATGGCGCCTTCGGCGATGGAAGAGACGAGAGCCACGGAGCCCAGGGGCCAAAGGGCGCGCGGCGGGACGGAAAAGACAGGCTGCTTCGCGGCGTGCTTGCCGTTGCGAGACTTGTTAGAGATGAGCAAGTGTTTGGCAGAGAGGGCGGTGGCGAGTCCGAAGACGATCGAAGCCACCGAGAAATGGAGAATTGGCGGCAGGCCGAGCGAAGCCATGGCGGCGCCAAGGAGCGCTCCGAGGAGTCCACCGACGCTGAAGGCCCCGTGGAAGGTGGACATGTAGCGGCGTTGGGCGTCCTGCTCGACGATGACGGCTTGTGCGTTCATGGCGACGTCCATAGCGCTGAGGGCGCCACCGAAGAGAAAGAGAGCACCCCACAAGAAGAGGGCGTGCGGGGCGAGACCGATGAGGGGGAGGATGAGGCAGGCGGCGCCCATGCCTCCGACGGTGATTTTTCGGCTTCCGCGGGAGGCGATGAGGCTTCCGGAGAATGATAGAGCGAGCAAGACACCGAGGGAGAGCCCGACGAGGACGAGCCCGAGACCGGCCTCACTCAAATGCAACTGGCTTTGGATGGTGGGAATGCGAGAGACCCACGTGCCGAAGAGGGCTCCGTTGGCCAGGAAGACCGTGAAGACGGCCCAGAAGGCGCGGCGGGATCTTTCATGGTGAGCCGTGGACATGGAGGGTCTTTCTTGCGAGAAAGCTTCCGGGAGGCAAGGGGAAATGGGCGTTCCACCTTAGCCGCGGGCTGCGACAGGCAGCGTGAGGACGAAGGTCGTGCGGGAGTCGTCACTGCTTTCGAGCGCGACCGTGCCGCGATGCGCTCGGGCGATCTCGCGGACCAGGCTGAGTCCAAGCCCGAGCCCCGAGCGCCTTTCTCCGCCAGCGCGGGCGGAGGGGCCGCGGACGAAGCGGTCAAAGACGCGCTCCTGGTCTTGGCGGAGAATGGTCTCGCCCGTATTCGTGATGACGAGGCGAATCTGGCGATCTCCTTCGTGGGTCAGAGCGCAGTGGATCGTCCCGCCTTCGTGGTTGTACCGCACGGCATTGGTAAAGAGATTGTGCACCGCTCGCTGCAGCAGGATGGGATCGACACTCGCATGAATGTTGGGCTCAATGGCGCTCTCGACGCGGATGTCCCGTTCTTCGGCGAGGATGCCCGCGTCTTCAATCAAGGCTTCCAGCCAGGCACTCACATTGATGTCTTCCAGGGTCAGTTCGAGTTTGCCTCCGTCGGCGCGTGAGAGGAGGAGGAGGCTCTCCAGGATGATCTGTTGCCGGTCGGTTTCTTCTAACAGAGCGGTGTAGGTGCGCTGTTCGTCGGAATCGGTGGGGCATCGGGCGAGCGCCTGTTCCAGCTTGCCGCGCATGATGGCCAGCGGCGTCTTGAGTTCGTGGGAGGCGTCCGCGCTGAAACGGGTCGCCTGGCTGAAGCTGCGCTCCAGCCGTTCGAGCATCTCGTTGTAGGCCTGGGTGATCTGGCGGTACTCGGCATCCACGGAATCGGTATCAAGGCGTTCGTGCACTCCTTGGATGGAGAGATTCTGCATGCTATGGCTCAGCAGTTTTACGGGGCCAAAGGCCTTGTGAGCGACGTAAAGACTTCCCAGGGCGATGAGGAGAAGAGCTCCGGGGAGGGAGAGGAGGAAGGCATTTCTGATCTGCCGGATATCCTCAGCGTACTGGCCGAGATTGGCGCCAAAGCGAAAGGTGAGTTCCCGATTTCCGAAGACGCCGATGCGCAGCTGTTCGCCTCCGTGGGCCACCGTCTGGTAAGTCGCTTCGAACTGTTTTGGCCGTTCCCGGTCGCCCGGAGGGCGAGAGTTGCGTTCCCCGTCCATCCTGAAAGGAGGTGGCCGTCGACGGAAGGGATCCCTCGGTGACTCGATCTCGTCCTCGCCGGGCTGAAGACCTGTGTAGTCGAGTTTTTTAGGCCAATGATAGGACTGCAGCACCTCGCCTTCTTTGTCGGTCGCGAGATAGAAATGCTCGACGACGCGGTCCGTGCCCAGGGCGGCATCGACCATCATCTTGACCGCTCCCCGCTGGAGAAAGCGCTGGGAGTGGCTGGCCACGCGGTGTCCCATCCTGCCGAGGCTGCTGTCGAGCATGGCGAGCCGGTTGCGGCTGAGGATCCACCAGGTGACGGACCCGAAAGCGACCAAGACCATGCCCGAGGTGAGGACACTGATCATGGCGATGCGCAGACGGGAGGAGTGAAAGAGTTTCATGGGGAGATGTTAGAGAGCTTTCTCTCGAATCCGGTAGCCCACTCCGCGAACGGTCTCGATGAGCTTTTTCTCCTCTTTGCCATCGACCTTCTTGCGAAGTCGTCCGACGGTGACGTCCACCATGTTCGTCCCCGGGTCGAAATGCATGTTCCACACGTGGGCGCTGATCTGGGAGCGGGTGTAGACGCGCCCCGGCGATCGCATGAAATACTCCAGGAGGGCGAATTCGCGCGTGGTGAGTTCGAGATCCGCATCGCCTCGCCGCACTTCGCGGCTCACGAGGTTCATCGTGAGGTCGCCCACCTTGAGGATGTTGAGGTGGACCCCGGAAGTGCGCCGGATTTGGGCTTTCAAGCGGGCCACGAGTTCTTCGGTGAAGAAGGGTTTTGTCAGGTAATCGTCGGCGCCGAGTTCAAGTCCGAGGACGCGCTCATTGAGTTCACTCCGGGCTGTGAGAATGATGATCGGCATGGTGATCCCCTTCTCCCGTAGGCTCTTGAGCACGCTCAGTCCATCGCGGCCGGGGAGCATGATGTCCAGGACCATGGCGTCATAGGATTCGTTGAGCGCTTGTTCGTAGCCCTCTTCGCCCGTCTCGTAGAGATCGACGAGGAATCCGTTTTCCTTGAGGCCACTGCGCACGAATTCAGCAATTTTCGGCTGATCTTCGACGACGAGAATGCGCATGGTGTCTCTCGTTGTAAGAGGTGCGGTCATTTTACAAAAGCCTCGATTGTTGGGTGTCTTGGAGAACCTGGTTTCCATTCCTGTCCTTTCGGTGACAGAAAGATGACAGTCGTGTTAAGTGAGCCGCCTGGCCTCGACGCCACTAGATGCGCTCGAGCTGTGAGAGCCGTTTCATGAGGCTTTCGGCGGGCAGGCGGAGTTTTTTCCCTCGCCGCTTCATGAGATTGATGGCGCGGGTGGGTTCCGGTTGGCGAAGGTGGAGGTAGGTGACTTTGGCCGCCGGGTGTTCGGCGACGAACATCGCGGGGACAAAGGCGATGCCGAGGCCTGCGGCGACGAGGGCTTGGAGCGTCGGAAGTTGCTCACATTGAAAGGTCTCGTTGGCCTCGCGGGCGCGGCAGACTTGCAGGGCCTGGTCGCGAAAACAATGCCCCTCGCTGAGCAGGAGGAGTTCGGCGCGGGGCACCTCGGCGAGACGGACGGCTCCGCGCGAGCCCCGGGCCAATCGGTGGCTCGTGGGAACGGCGAGAAGGATGGGTTCCTTGAAAACGTTGCGCACATAGAGAGACCAGCGCGCGCGGTCTGCCTTGGCGATGTCGCTCACCACGGCAAAATCGACTTCCTCGTCCACCACCATGCGGATCAGGCTGGCGGTTTGGGCTTCCCGGACGCGGATTTGGACCGCGGGAAACTCGGCGCGAAAGGGAACGAGGAGCTGTCCTAACAAGTGGGGGGCGATGGTGGGAATGACCCCGAGGGTGACCTCGCCGCTCCTCTGGGTTTCCCGGCCTCGAAAGTCCTTCAGAAGATGTTCTCTTCCCTGGAGAAGAACGGTGGCCTGCTCGTAGACCCGGTGGCCGGCCTCGGTCACGCTGACGCCTCGCGGCCGGCGGAGGAGGAGCGGTTCGCCGAGTTCCTCCTCCAGTTTTTGGATCTGCTGGCTGAGGGATGGCTGGGCCACGGCGCACTTGGTCGCGGCCGCGGTGAAGCTTCCGGCCTCGACGACCTGGACGAAGTAACGCAGCTGACGGAATTCCATGAGGTATAGGATATTCCTATGAATAAGATTGGAGCAATATCTATTTCCAAGAGTTGAAAGCCGGCCTAGAATCCGTTCCGATTCCGATGAATCGCAACCATCCTATCATGACTGATACGCATAAAACGATGACGACGACCGGGGGAAACCCGGTGGCTGACAACCAGAATTCACTCAGCGCGGGAGCACGTGGACCCTTGCTTCTGCAGGACTATCAATTGATCGAGAAGTTGGCTCACCAGAACCGCGAGCGCGTTCCCGAACGCGTGGTTCACGCCAAGGGTTCGGGCGCCTACGGGACACTGACGGTGACCCATGACATCACGAAGTACAGCAAGGCGAGCGTCTTTGCCGAGGTGGGCAAGCAGACGGAATGTCTCTTGCGCTTTTCCACCGTGGCGGGAGAGCGGGGGGCGGCCGATGCCGAGCGGGACGTCCGCGGCTGGGCCCTGAAGTTCTACACCGACGAGGGCAACTGGGACATGGTGGGCAACAATACCCCCGTGTTCTTTGTCCGCGATCCGCTGAAGTTTCCCGACTTCATTCACACCCAGAAGCGTCACCCGAAGACGAACATGCGTTCGGGCACTGCCATGTGGGATTTCTGGTCGCAGAGTCCGGAGTCGCTGCATCAGGTCACCATTCTCTTCTCCGATCGCGGTTTGCCCAAGAGCTACCGGCACACCAACGGGTATGGATCGCACACCTACTCTTTCATCAATGCGGCGAACGAGCGGTTTTGGGTGAAGTTTCATTTCAAAACCCGCCAGGGGATCGAATGCCTGACCAATCGGGAGGGCGAGGCCATCATCGCCAAGGATCGCGAATCCTCTCAACGCGATCTTTTTGAGAGTATCGAAAACGGCGCCTATCCTCAGTGGGATTTCAAGATTCAGGTGATGACCGAGGAAGAGGCGGAGAAATGCGCTTTCAATCCATTTGATCTGACGAAGGTCTGGCCTCACGCCGATTATCCTCTCATTGATGTTGGTGTGCTCGAACTCAATCGCAATCCGGAGAACTACTTCGCCGAGATCGAACAGAGTGCTTTTTCCCCCTCAAACATCGTGCCGGGAATCAGTTGGTCACCCGACAAGATGCTGCAAGCGCGCATCTTTTCCTATGCCGACGCGCATCGCTATCGGGTCGGCACTTGGTATGAAGCTCTGCCGGTGAACAAGCCGAAATCAGCGGTGAATCACTATCACATGGATGGTCAGATGAACTTCACGGCGCCTGGCGGCCCCGATTTCTATTACGAGCCCAATACCATGGGCGGCCCGGGGCAGGACGCGGCCTACGCTGAACCACCCCTGAAGATCTCGGGCGACGCCGATCGCTGGAATCATCGGGAAGGGAATGACGACTACACCCAACCGGGCAATCTGTTTCGCCTGATGCCCGAGGCGGAGCAGGTGCGGCTCTGTCAGAATATCGCGGAGGCCATGGACGGGGTGCCTCAGGAGATCATCGATCGCCAGTTGGCCCATTTTGACAAGGCGGATCCCGCTTATGGCGCCGGTGTCCGGGCCGCCTTGGCCGGTAACGTGCCCGTCATGTCGAGCGCGAAGACGCCGGCGGCCTAACAAGCCGGTTCGCCGTTTTTTACAACAATCCTCCCCAAACAAAACTCCGCATGAACCAGGCCGTATCGATCTCTGATCAAGATGAAACGCGCTATGCGGAACTCCAGCACCTGGCGCTCGACTTCGCCCGCAAGGGCGAAGTCGAGTCGCTGGAGGGGATGTTAGATGCGGGGATGCCGGTGAATCTGAGTGATGCCAAGGGCAACTCGCTCTTGATGCTGGCGGCCTACAATGGGCGGTATGCCACAACCGCGTCCCTCATCGCCCGTGGCGCCGAAATCGACCGGCGAAACGATCGGGGGCAGACGCCGCTGGGCGGCGTTTCCTTCAAGGGTGAACTCGAGATCGCCCGGCTGCTCCTGGAGAAGGGAGCGGAGCCGGACGCGGATCAAGGCGGAGGACAGACTCCGCTGATGTTCGCCTCCATGTTTGGTCGCGCTGACGTGGCCGAGCTTCTTCGGCAAGCGGGGGCGGACGCGAAGAAGCGCAATCGGCTTGGACTCAATGCTGGGCAGTTGCGGGCGTTCAGCCTGGTGCTGAAGCCGCTGGCCTCCTGGATGAAGCGGCTCTGCGCCAAAGGCCGGAGGTAAGAAAGAAAAAAGAGTTTGCACACCTAGATGATCGAGGCATAAGTGATCTATGCCTGACATATCACGTGAACTCATCGCCGCCTCCTCGCGTCCGCTGATTCTTTCAATTCTGGCCGAAGGGGAAAGTTATGGCTACGCCATCATCCAGCGGGTGGGGGAGTTGACCGGCGGTCGCCTGCGGTGGACCGAGGGCATGCTCTATCCCGTGCTTCACAAACTGGAGCAAGAAGACGCCATCGTGGCCGAGTGGAAACAGCCGGCCGGTGAGCGGAAGCGCAAGTACTACCGGCTGAAATCTCACGGACGGGCCGCCTTGGCCAAGCAGCGTGAGGACTGGACGGCGGTGGACGCGGCACTCAATCAACTTTGGAAAGGAACTCAGCCATGTTTCAGTTAGAAAAAGCGATCGATCAGTGGAAGCAAGATTGTGCTAGTGGAGAGGCGGTATCGGCCGGCCACGTGGTCGAACTGGAAGCGCATCTGCGGGATTCCATGGAGAAGTTGGCCGCCTCTGGTTTGGATGCGGAGGAAGCATTCCTCGTCGGGACGCATCGTCTTGGCGCTCCGGCGAAGATGCATCATGAGTACGGGAAGGTGCATCAGAACCACGTCTGGCTCAGTCGCATCATTCTCATGCTCAGCGGGTATCTCATCGTCTCCCTTTTGTTGAAATTCATCGCCCTCGATCAGGCCACCGCCGGGCTCATCGGTCAGGTTCTTGGGTGGGACACGGCCGGATCGACCTTGTTTTTTGGGATACCGCATCATTGGAGTGCGTTGGTGAACGCCTTGGTCGGCTTGGCCGGTGTGGGGCTGATGGTGTGGTTCATCGTTTCTCTGGCCAAGGGACCGGGGCATTCCTTCCTCAATGGTGATCCCGAGAAGGAGCGCTCGCTTTTCGACGCCTTGGCCCGGGCTCCGGAGAAGCTTGGCAAGCTCGTGCTCTGGTGGATCGCGCTTTACGTCTTGCTTGGTCTCGGACAGGTGGCACTCAATGTCGTCACCCTCAAACGGGTCACGGCGACGCAGTACGGATCTTACATGGCCTCCTTGAACTTTTATCATCAAGTTGGGCATCTGTTGACGGTGGCGGTGTTGGTCGTAGCCACGGCTGTGCTCTGCAAGCGCTATCGCAAGGTAGCGGCTAGGTAGGTAAGAGCCCGATTCCAGCTTGCCACGTCGAGGGCCATCGCCTAGGACGTTGCTTGCGCATGGCAAGGATACTCTTAGTGATCGGCGACGGCGCCGAGGTGATCGATACCATGGTTCCCCTCTATCGCCTTGGAGAAGATCACGAGGTGATCAAGGTGGGGCCGGAGGTGCGGTCCTACCATCTCGTCTTGCATCATCATCGGGAGGGCTGGGATATCACGGAGGAGACGCCGGGGTACGAGTTGACCTCGGATTCGGCTTTTCGCGACATCGATCCCGGCGCCTTTGGTGCCCTTGTCCTCCCGGGCGGCCGGGCGCCGGAGTTCCTGCGTTACGATCCTGATCTCTTGGCCATCACCCGCCATTTCATGGAAGAGGAGAAGCCGGTGGCTTCCATCTGCCACGGCATCGAGATTCTCGCCGCAGCTGATGTCATCCGGGGCCGTCGCGTGACCACCATCCCGCGCTGCCGGCTGGATGCGGAACTGGCCGGCGCGATCTACGTGGAGGAGTCCCTGGTTATCGACGGTGCCTTGTACTGTTGCCGTTTCAAACGCGAATGCTCCGCTTGGATGAAGGCCTTCGTTGAGGCCGTCTCAAGGCGTTAGGGTGCGTTTTATCACATTTAGTCGGTCTTCAATGTTTCCATCGGATTGACTTTCGTGGCCCATAGAGCGGGGATGCCGCTTGAGCAGAGAGAAACCACCAACAAAATCAGGAGTGCCGTTATGTGGGTCGACAGATCCAGAGCGCCGATATCAAAGAGTCGACTCTCCAGGAATCGGGTCAAATATACAGCTCCAAAGAGACCCAACATTAATCCTAAGACGGTTCTCCACGAGGCTTGCGACAGCACCAAGGCGAGAAGTCGATGCCGCGTCGAGCCGATCGCCAATCGAATGACGAACTCCTTCTTCCGCTGTGAAACCTCGCGGGCCAACACCGCGAAAACTCCAATCCCGGACAAAAGCAAAGCGACTCCAGCGAAAGCCACCAGTAGTGCCGTGACTCCCTTTCGATCCAGCAGCATATCGTCGAGCGCCGAAGCCAGCGACCCGGTGTAGCTCAGCGGTAACCGCGGGTCAATCTCTCTAATTTTCGCGCGCATATCCCGGACAACACTTTCTGTGGGGCGTGAGGACCGCAGAAGAATCGTATACATGAGGTTCTGTCCGCTGTCGACGGGGCCGTAGTGATACACTAGCGGAAATTCGTCACGCTGCTCGAGTCCACGAAGGTTTGCCCGGGCTGCTACGCCAATGATTCGATACCATGGCTCGCCGGGGCGGGGTCCCGATTTCCGAAACCACATTTCCGCTCCCACAGCTTCACCTTTCTTGAAGTAGCGCTGGGCGAACAGCTCGTCCACAATGACAGAGTACTCGTCGTCGCCCGCAGCAAAGTTGCGCCCCGCGAGAATGGGGATGTTCAAGGTGGTGAGGAACTCCGGCGTCACGTTGTGGCCCACCGCGTACCGCGGTGCCTATGGTTTGGACCAACTGCGATAGTGTCAGTCAACGAAGTAGCGCCAATCTTCCTGCGAAAGATTCATGCGGCGGCACTTAGGCACATCGTTTCAAC
>JANQJH010000225.1 GCA_028281705.1 Verrucomicrobiales bacterium | reverse complement strand
TGGCTCGAGCAGCAGCAAGGAAACAGCGATCGGTGCCGGGGATCAGGACGGCGTGCCGAGCTCCCGGGTCACGGTCCCGATTGTCGACGTGGTGCCGTAGAGGGTTCCGAACATGGCGAGAAACGCCCCGGCGAGATAGACGGGCTCGAACCAGGGGCCGATCTGGGTGACGAATTGCGCTTGGAGCGTCAGCAGGGTGCCGCCGCTGGGGACGCTGGCTTGGGCGCGAAGGACTTCCGTCCCGCAGGCGACGAAAACCACGCTGAAGACGAGGACCACGGCAAAGCTGAGGGTGCAGTCGATGAGCGGAGCCTTGATCCACGCCCGATGGGGATGCCTCGTTTGATGGGCGATCATCTCGAGCTCCGCCGGTTCGGCGGCGCCGCGATTGGATTGTCCCCAGGCCTTGGTGCGGAGAAAACTCACGTAGGCGAGATAGTCGTAGCCCGAGCCGCCGATGACGCCGACGTAGGTGCTGAGTTCGAGCCAGACCGGACGTTGGGCAATTTCGGGATAGTCACCAATCCACGCCGGGTAGGCGTCCGGCGGTGCGGCAAAGAACCCGGCGAGGAGGCCACTCCAATCGGGTCCAAGGACAAAGAGAGAAATCGTGACGAGGAGGAGCATGCTTCCGACGAGGATCAATTGAAGGCGCTCCAAGCGTTCGTAACTTCCGGAGAGGGTGAGCCAGAGGACAAGTGTCAGAATGGCGAACCCCCAGACGGTGTGGGCGGCGCTGTTGAACCAGCTCGCCGTGCCTGTCATGCTCGCGGTCAGCGTGCCGACGGTGCCGGCGTGGAAGGCGACCCAAATGGGGAAGCAGAGCACGGCAAAGAGGAGGAAGACCGCGGGGAGCCAGCCCCGGGGGCCGGGGAGCTGCGCCCAGCGTTCGAAGGGGTGCTGCCCCGTGAGGACGAGATGGCGCGCCGTGCTGAAAACCAGCGCCCATTTGAGGAGGCAAACCACGAGGAAGGTGCTGAGCAGATCGTAGCCGAAGAGGGCGCCGCCCCGGGAGGAGAACACGAGCTCGCCCGAGCCGATGGTCAGGGAGGCGATGATGGCCCCGGGACCGAAAATCACGATCCAGGCCCGCGGCTGCCGGAGAGAGGGCGCCTGGAGCGTGTCGGCGCTGGTCATGGATTCGGTTGGCTGAGAATGACGGCGGCGAAGTTCCCCTGGCCTGGGCAGGTGATGGTCCTTGGGGCACCGCCTTCGATTTCGGCCTCACCCTGCCGGGTTCCGGCATCGATATCGATCCAATGGATGGTGAGGGCGCCCGCAGCGGCGGTGAGATCGAGTTCGACCGCACTCGTCGTCTTCGCATTCGCCGGAAAATAGAGGGCGTAGGCCTGTCCGGGCACGGCCGCGAGATAGGCCTCGTTTTCCTCTCGTTGACCCAGGAGCTTCATGGCGGGCTCCAGATCCCATAGGGCCGCCTGGGATTCGAGGAGGCGAGCCGCTTTGAGACAGCGGACCGCCTTGTCGTTGATTCCCAGACCGGAATCGGGCCGGTGAAAGCGGATGGAGGCGGCGCCGGCTAACAAATGCCGCCAAAACCTCTCGATGGCGTCTTGGTCGGTGTGTTTGAACTTGTTCCCATCGGCGCCATAGGTCTTCGTCGTGTTCATCGGGCGCGGTTGTTTGCCCAGGTAGTTCCGGACATAGTGAAAGTTCTTCCAATGGGATTCTCCACGGTTGTGGTTGTTTTGTGAGACATCCACGAAGTCGTAGAGTTCCGGATGATCAAAGGTATGGCGATGCTCATCGGAGGCGAGATTCCAGGCGTCCCACATTTCGGTCACCATGACTTTTTTGCCGGCTTCTTTCGCCCTCCGCTTGATTCTCTCGGCCCAGTACCTTCCCCAAGCCGGTTCGGCCTTGGTTTCGTTGTCGATGCAGTAGAGCACGTGTTCAAAGGCCAAGCTGTGTTGCAGCAGTTTGTCGACAAAAGCCTCTTGAAACGGGAGCACGACCCAGTTGTTGCGTTGGTTAGGCGTGGTGAAGAAGAAGGGCTGCTTGTTGGCCCCGGGGTGCTCCGGATAGCGATCGGCAAAGCCGGAGGTCTCGGTCGTGTAATTGATATTGTTCTTCGGGTGATAGGGATGGCGCTGCCAGTGAGCCTGTCCCCGTTGATCGGTGTAGTCGAACCGGTCCCAGACTTCGATTTGCACGTAGATGCCTCGCTTGGCGGTTTCAGCGAGGAGGCGGTCGAACCGCTGCCAGTACTTGTCGTCCCATTGGGTGAGGTCATAGCGCTTGTCTGGCAAAAGGCGAAATGGATAGCGTTCGAAGCCGCGATCCTGGCGATCGCTCATGGTGTTCCGAATCACATTGCCACCGGCGGCCGCGATACGATCAAGCTGGGGCAAGAGGAGGTCGCTGGGCCACTGAAAGAGGTTGTCGTCATCGCTCCCGCCGAGGAGGAGAATGGGGGAGCCGTCAACGGACCAGTACCAGGGATTCTCCGGCCAGGGCTTTAGTTCCGCCGGTGCGGAGACGAAGAATCCCATTCCCAGCGCGGCCGAGCAGAGGAGCATGAGGCGAGGAATCATGGCTCATGACTACTGGAGCACCGGTGTGGCGTAAAGGCTCGAATCGGGGGCGACGTCCGGGAGAGGAAATTATTCCACGATGTTAGAGAGCGCACAATAGTCTTGCCCGAGACCGTTTTCTCGCTCTCATCTATCAGGTCTGTGACGGAGATTCGCTTGCCTCGGAGGCGGTCTCTTTCGTATGGCTAGAAGCGCGCATCATGGTTTCCATCCTCCACGATATCACGGGATCCGTTCGGCAGGCCATTACCCTGCTAGAGGGTCTGCCAGAGAGTTTATTCACCAAGGTGGAGCCGCCGGCCTACGAATCCTCCATCGGTGCGCACCTGCGCCACAACATCGATCATTATCACAGCTTTTGTCGCGGCTGGGCTGGGGGCGAGATTGATTACGATCATCGTCGTCGCGATCCGCGCCTGGAGCGTGAGCCTCCCCTGGCGAAAGCGATTCTCGAAGGCGTGGTGGCCGATCTGTCAGAGCTGAGCGAGACCGAGATGGAGCGATCGGTGCGGGTCAAGATGGATTGCGGAGATCAATCGGAGTGGACGACCTCTTCCGTGAAACGTGAATTGCAGTTTCTCCTAAGCCACACGGTGCATCACTATGCCGTCATCGGAATCATTTGCCGGTTGGAAGGCCATCCGCTGCCGGATGATTTTGGCGTGGCTCCGAGTACCTTGAAATTCCGCCAGGCTCAAGAGGAGCAGCTGAAGGCATGTGCACCCTGACCTGGACCCCCGCGCCGGACGGCTATCACCTCTTGTTCAATCGCGACGAACGGAAGACTCGGCAGCTCGAGCTTCCGCCTGAGGTGCTGCAAGTTGAGGGCCGTGCACTCATCGCCCCGCGCGACGGCGACCACGGGGGTACCTGGTTGGCCGTCAATGATCGAGGGGTCACCTTCGCCTTGCTCAATCACTATGATGCCGAGGCCGATCCGGATCTCGCGCCACCCGAGGCGCCTCTCAGTCGCGGGGACATTCCCTTGAAGATGGCGATGCACCCGGAACTGGATCCGAGCGCGATGGAACTCCACCGTTTCCGGCCGTTTCACCTGGTTCGCATGGGGCCGGGGCGCGCCGGCCGGAGTTGGCTGTGGAATGGGGCGGTCCTCTCCTCCTCCCTCCCGGAAGAATGGGACTTGGCCGTGCTTTCGACCTCTTCTTTTGATTCTGGTAGAGCGATTCAGATCCGCCGGGATCGCTATCGGGACTTGGGGCCCAACCCGACGTTGGAGGCCCTGGAGAAGTTCCATCGGAGTTCCTCGCCCCTGGGTTCGGCCTACGGCGTGCTCATGCGCCGGGATGACGCGCAGACCATGAGTATCACCCATGTTCATGTCGGGCCGCGGGAAGTGGTGGTGTCCTATGAGCCTCAGCCGCGGGAGGGGCATGGTGGCGGTGAAACAACGGTCACCCGCATGCCTCGGAGCGCTGTGTGAGATTTTTTTCCGCTGCCATGTCGAGAGTATTCCTCGGTCTCCTCTGCATCGGTGGCGTGCTGTTAGGGATTTCTCACCTGGTTCGTCTGGGGATCACCGAAGGGACGGCACCGAAAGGGGCGGCGAGGATGCCGGTATCGGAATGGAATCGTGATGAGAAGACGGGACGGCAAGTTCAGTTGGCCTATCGCCAAGCCGGGCCGGTTGATGGACCGCCGGTGGTGCTGCTCCATGGAAGCCCCGTGGCCTCCGTCTCACTCACGCCGCTGATGGATGAACTCGGTGGGGAAGTCAACTTGATCGTGCCGGACCTGCCAGGCTTTGGGGGATCGACCTTGCGGGTGGCAGATTATTCCACCCGTTCGCATGCCCGCAACGTGATCGAGATGGTCGATCGTCTGGGAATTGATCGCGGCGTGCATCTTCTGGGCTACAGCATGGGAGGCGGCGTTGCCTTGCAGGTGGCGAATTTGGTGCCCGGACGGGTCGACTCGCTCATCCTCATCTCCTCCATCGGCGTGCAGGAACTGGAGTTGTTAGGCGACTATACCTTGAATCATGCGGTCCATGGATTGCAGCTGGCGGCATTGACGGTGCTCCAGGAAGGCGTGCCGCATTTTGGAACTCTCGATCGCTTTCCCGTGAACCGCTACTACGCGCGCAACTTCTTCGATACGGATCAGCGGCCCTTTCGCGGCTATCTGCAGGATTTGGAGTGCCCTGTCCTCCTGGTGCATGGTCAGGGCGACGTCCTCGTTCCGGTGGACGCGGCTCGGGAACACCATCGTTTGCTGCCCCAGAGCGAGTTGGAGATTCTGGATCCGGGAGATCACATCACGGTGATCCGGGAACCGGAACGGATCGCTCCGGGCGTGGTCGATTTCGTGCAACGTGTCGAGCGCGGTGAGGCACTGGGCAGGGCAGAAGCGCCCGCCGGCCGCGTTCAGCTGGCGGCGGAACCGTATGAACGGCACCGGCCGGAGCAGGATTCCTGGGGATTCCTTCTCACCATGATGCTGCTCCTGGCCCTAGCCACCTTTGTCACGGAGGATCTGACGTGCATCAGCGCCGGGCTCCTGGTGGCGCGAGGGGCGATCCCGTTTTGGCCGGCCACGTTGGCCTGTCTTTTGGGGATCTTTGTCGGTGACATGCTCCTCTACCTGGCCGGCCGGTGGATCGGTCCCCCGGCTTTGAAGCGAGCGCCGCTCAAGTGGATGCTCAAGCCGAGTCAGGTGGAGCGCGGGGGACTCTTCTTCCGGCGCCAGGGCCCGGCATTGGTCTTTGCCACGCGCTTCGTTCCCGGGACCAGGTTGCCCACCTACTTCGCCTCGGGGATGTTTCGTGCCCCGTTCTGGCGCTTCGTGGGGTGGTTTCTTCTGGCGGCCGCCGTGTGGACACCTCTTCTCGTTGGTTTGGCGCGGTGGATCGGAGGGCCTCTGTTAGCATGGTTCGAGCAGTTTGAGCGCTTCGCCTTGTTAGGCCTGGTCGCGGTAATTCTCCTCCTATGGCTCGTCATCAAGATCGGCGTGCCCTTGTGCAGCCACCGCGGCCGGCGCCTTCTGCTGTCCTCGTGGAGGAGGAAAACGCGCTGGGAGTTCTGGCCCATGGCTCTGTTCTATCCTCCGGTGATCCTCTACGTCTGTTGGCTGGCCCTGAGACATCGCAGCCTCACCGTGTTCACCGCCGCCAATCCGGCGATTCCTCAAGGAGGGTTCGTCATGGAATCGAAGAGCGCGATTCTGCGCGGCCTGGGCGAGCGAGAGGAGATTGCGACTTGGCGGCTGATTCCATTGGCCTCGTCCCAGGAGATGGTGCGGGATTTGCAGGCGTTCATGGACGAAGCCGGTTTGGAGTATCCCATCGTTCTCAAACCGGATGTCGGTGAACGTGGAGCGGGCGTTCGCGTCGTCGCTACGAAAGAGATGGCCCGTGAGTACTTGGGCTCGACCAAGGAAGCGATCATCGCTCAGGCCTACATCGCGGGCCGCGAATATGGTGTCTTTTACTATTGCTACCCCGAAGAGAAAGAGGGCCGGATCTTGTCGATCACGGACAAGCGTCTGATTGGTGTGACCGGGGATGGTGAGCGGACACTGGAAGCATTGGTGCTCGACGATGACCGAGCGGTGTGCATGGCGCCGTTTTTCATTGATCAGTTAGGCGTGCGGGCAGCGGAGATTCCCCGCGATGGCGAGAAGGTGCGTTTGACCGAGGTGGGCACCCATTGCCGGGGGGCGCTCTTTCTCGATGGCAATGGATTGGCCACGGAGGAGCTGCGGAAAACGATGGAGGACTTGAGCCGAGGCTACGAGGGCTTCTATTTTGGTCGGTATGACATTCGCGTGCCGAGCGAAGCAGATCTCCAATCGGGAGCAAACCTCAAGGTGCTTGAACTCAACGGAGTGACCTCGGAGTCGACGAATATCTACGACCCCAAAAACGGATTGATCCACGCCTATGGTCAGCTCTTTCGGCAGTGGCGGATCGCCTTCGAGATTGGAGCACAGAATGCTGCGCGGGGAGTCGTTCCGGCGCGGCTGAGCGAGTTGATTGGGCTGATTCGCGCTTCAGGCAAAGCGCCATCGCGAGGTTGACATCCAGTCAGAGCGGCGAATGGGTTCGAGGCGGCGTTCCATTGGCTTGCGTCTGCGTATTCCGATAAGGAGTACTGCGGTGAACAACAATAAAGAGCTGGAAGGCTCCGGAATGATGCTCTTTTGCGAACCGTCCGGGCCGAAGGTTATGGATTGGTGCGAGAGCTTTGCAACGGTTGCGGAGGCACTTCTTCTTCCAAATAGCCGAGGGACTGAAGTCCCTCCCACATTCTGGGAAAGTGGCAGGG
>JANQJH010000208.1 GCA_028281705.1 Verrucomicrobiales bacterium | reverse complement strand
ACACCAGCCTTCGCAGTCACATGCGTTCACTCTTGTCTCTCAATTTCCAGGTATTGCCGAGCACTCCAGATAGAATTTTATGATGACGCGGAGAATAGTCATGACAAATAAAGTGCTCTAGGGATCATAGCACAGTTTGCGGCTTTGCTCTTCGCTCACAATCTTTGGCCGCAGACGGTCGAGAATATCGTCTTTACGCCGGTTGATGTAGCGCCCCCAAATGTAAGCGAGGTCGAACAACAGGATTCCCAGCCACCACAAGTAGACAAAAGCGACTCCGCTCCCAATCAGGACGAAAGCCGAGGCGCCGCCATCCGAGAACAGCAATTCCCACCCGACCAGGATCGCAGCGAGCGGGATACCTCCGATCCGAATAAGCGTGCGGATGCCTGCAACAGGCCGGTTCTGCTGAGCAAGGGCCCTCCGGTCCAAGGCCAGGGCGATTACCACCAGCGCAGCGGAGATCGCGACGAACAAAATCAACGCAAGCTTTTCAAGTCCGATGCTCTTTGAGAGCTCGTCAAGTCCGATACTCTTTGAGAGCTCGATTAGGTGTATACCAGGAAAAAGACAAAAGAGCACCGCGCCAATCAGCCAGATGCCACCTCCCAAAACGCACGACCAGAAGTTGCAGGGGAGCCGTAGAATGCGTGCGGCAGCCGTTGTACCAAAAAGCAGGGCGCCGCAGCCGAGAATTCCGAGAAGGCGCTGCTTGTTCTCTTTGTCTGCCTCTGTGTCTACTGCCGTGCCAGAATCTACCGGAACTGCCTCTCGATCCACGGCATCAGCCCCGACCGCCTTGTAAAGGATAAAAACGGCAGCGAAGTGGACCAATAGGACGGCGACAAACGGGATCCAAGGACTCAGTCTTCCCAGAATAGTGTCGGGCGGGCGAGTCTTTTCGGGGGAACGCAGTTTCTCTCCGTCCACCGCATCGCGAATGATGTAACCGAAGAGTTCAGTGTCGCTGAAGTAGTCGACATGCGCCTTGCCCGGAATTGGATAGCGGCGGAAGCCGTGGTCGTGCTCTGGGAGGAACTCGAAGCAACTGTTGCAATGCCAAGCCTCAAGCTGCGCTCGCGCCGTGTCGAGATCGAACCCTACCGGATCCGCGAAATCGTAGTAGTTTCGCCAACGGATTGGCTGGTTGAGTTGGCGCCAATTTTCCTTGTTAACCGGCGGTTCCTTCTCGTCTGGATCCTTCCCGCCTGCAGCGTTCTCGCCGAAACAAAACTTGTACCACATCTCAGGCCACAGGATCAGGTGCTTGTCAATCGGCGAACCGATCGTTGTGAAACTGCGAACGCGCTTGATCCATGAAACGCGGTCTTCCCAAGCCCGGCTCGGCTTGGGCATTTGATTGTCGTGCGCCGATACCCTCGGGAGGTGTAACGCATTGAGTAGAGTGAGAAATGCCAACACCGTGCCCTCGCTGTGGGCGATGATGTGGATGTCGGCACGCGAGCCGTCTTTCCTTTCCGTCTGAGAGTCGAGTTCTGCCATCCGGTCGATGAAGGCGTCCACACACTTCCTGCGCTGGCCGGAGTATTCTGTCAGCTGCTGGACATCGGCGAGGTACTTTTCGAGAATGTCGTTGAGGTCGAACTTGCCTAATCCAGCCCTTGAACCAAGAGCAATCAGGCGACTGATAATGGTGAGCGACTCGCCGATCCCTTCAACAGCGTCGGCGGCGAGTTGTGGACCTCTCGCGCCCAGCTTTCCAGGGAGTCCGTGGCGCTGTGAGACACGCCCTACGACGCTGCCCGCCCAATGCGTCGATTCTTCGAGCCGATGTCCCTCTTTTTCAAGTTTTCTCGGCAGCGTCGCCCAGTGCATCTCCGCGAATGCGAATGGGTTGAGCCACGGCGTTCCTGGGTTGCT
Organism: Verrucomicrobiales bacterium; assembly: GCA_028281705.1. Taxonomy (GTDB): domain Bacteria; phylum Verrucomicrobiota; class Verrucomicrobiia; order Verrucomicrobiales; family DEV007; genus JAACDM01. The sequence goes on along the minus strand of JANQJH010000208.1, from coordinate 13,818 downwards.
ATCACTGTCCACGATTGCAGGCACGATGCCGAGTGCGTTGTCCTCGACTGACTCCTTACCCGCATCCCAAGTGCCAAGTGCGAGCCGCGTTGTTTGGTGTCTCGGAGCATTCTTCTCGAGAATCGAATGTTTTGAAAACAGCTCGGCAATTTGTTGTCCAAACGCATTGCGCACTTGGTCGCCCATACCGTGAACCGCAACAACCAGACTCTCGCAATGCTCTTTCTGGTTACGCCGATAGACCGCCACGCCAGGGACCGGAGCCTCGATCTTCCCTCCCGTTGTCATGCCAAACTTTAGTCAATGCGACACAGGACCGCAACTCGAAATGATTGGTGGGATCTGTTCTGGCTTTCTCGTTTCCGGCCCATACTTCAGACGATGTCCATCACTCTTAGTGTCCGGAATTTCGCACGCCCTGCATGAATTTGGAATCGTTCCACCTGCCGGTTTTTCGGAACGGTAACCACTGATCTCAAGCTGCGCTCCGAAACCGCCTAAAGCTTTTCTTCTCTACGTGAACTGCTCAGGATATCCACGATACTTGGGTGCATCTTAGAAATACGGACGACCTGCCGGAACCGACCATCTGACCCTCCCAGATTCATTCCATTACTTAATCTTGATAAGTGCAGTGGTAGTCTGGCCCACCCCGCCCCCATTTTCCCCTGTCATCTAGACGGCAGCCGCCTCGATACTCATCTCGAATTCCGTTTCCGGGGCGTTACCGCGCGGCTTCATACGAGCGATCGGGAAACTTGGGAGGCTTGGGGATGTCGCGAGGATCCTTCTCGATCTCTTCTAAAAGGTGCTTGATCGCCGCATCGAGTTGCCTGTCATGGCCGTGGAAGGTGGCATGGGGAAGATTATCGACCACGATGTCAGGGATAACACCAACCTGCTCGATTAGCCATTCGCCTTCCGGCCCATATACCCCTGAGCTTGGGGCCCTTGCCAGTCCATTGTCCGTGAGACGATTGCGAGAACTGAGCCAGATTTCGCCGCCCCACGTACGCGTGCCAATCACGCTGCCCAAACCCAATCGACGAAAGCCATCGGCGAAGGCTTCCCCGTCAGAAGCCGTATTCTCGTTGCAAAGCACGACGAGGTGACCACGAAACGCGTACTGCATGTTCCACTCGGGGCGGTGGTCGCGTGACTTCCAATACATCCAAGCCTTTCGCATCAGCTTCTCAAGGATGAAGCTCTCGATGTTTCCACCGCGATTGTGCCGCACATCGATGATCAGGCCTTGCCGGTCGAAGACGGGATAAAACTCTCGATACCATTGCTCGAGATCACCGCCACCCATGGCCTGCAAATGCACGTAACCGATCTTGCCGCCCGATTCCTCTTCTACCTTTTGCCGACGGCTGTACTCCCAGTCGTCATAGCGTAACTGACTGGCGTTTGATATGGGTACAACGATGGCCTCTATTTGATCCCCGCTCTTCTTGCGAATCGTGAGGCGCACTTGCTGTCCCGCCTGATTGCGCAAGAGTTTTCCCAGTCTGCGAACTGACAGCGTGGCAACCCCATTGATGAGCTCAACCACGTCACCAACGGCAATATCCAATTCGGGATGGTCGAGCGGCGAGCGCTCGTGAGGGTAGTCAGGATCCGCGGTGTAGATGTGATCAATACGATAACCGCCTGCATCTTCATCACGCGAGAAACGCGCTCCCAACGAAGCCACACCAACATCGTCACGCCCCGTGCGTAAATCACCTCCCCGCACGCTGGTGTGCAACGCGGACAGTTCCCCGACCAGGCGCCCGATCACGTCAGAGAGTTCGTCCCGCGTGGTGACACGATCCACCAGAGGAAGGTATTTCTTGTGCATCGCGTCCCAATCAACGCCGTGCATTCCAGGGTCGTAGAAATAGTCGCGCTCCATTCGCCACGCATCTGTGTAGATTTGCCGCCAATCTTCCCGCACATCGATGGAAAACGTCCAGTTTCGCAGGCTGACTTTGCCTTCGTCGAGCTTGTTGATCTTGGAAACTCCGGCGCCAACCACATAGAGATCACTCCCTTTGCGAATCAGCATCTTCTTTCCGTCGGCGGAAATCTCAAAGCTCCTCACGTTTTCTAGCAGAGTTTCTACCTTCACATCTTCGTGCGCAATCTTGAGCCCCACCAACTGGCGCTTGGGGTTCGGACCGGTCTCTGTCTCGGTAAAATACAGCCCTTCTTCATTGACCTGAAGACCAGCGTAGTTTCCGGGCGGAATCGGGACTTCCTGAATCCGTCGCTGGATGCCGTCCTCCTCAATGGAGATGACCAATTCGGGCTTCTCTTTCTCGCCACTTTCTTCCTCCTTCTTATCGCTCTCTTCCTTGTTGAGGTCTTCGTCTTCAGGCTTCCTATACAACTCGTCATCCGGGCGAAATGGTGAGCGAACCCCTTTCTTTAGAGACACCTGATAGAGTTTCATCTTTCGAACGAAATAAGGTTCGGGCTGACGAGGCCCCCAGGGGCTGCGGACGAGCGTTTCGAAATTGCGGTCCGAGAGAAAATAGATCCATTCGCCACCAGGATGCCACACGGGATCGACACTGTTGGCCCGGTCACTCGTGAGAGCGATGCCGTGCCCATCTGCCACTTGGTGCAGAAGGATCTGCGTGAAGGTGTTGTCCGCCGTTTGCTCAAATGCCAGCCAACGGCTGTCCGGTGACCACGACACCGCCCCGATCCCGTTGTTGTTGGTCGATACCTTGCGCTGTAATCCGGAGCCGATCTCTAGCAGCCACAGATCCTGCCGGTGATCGCGGTAGGCCAGCCATTTCCCGTCGGGAGACGGCGTGCCATCGTAACGCAGGACCTCTCCGTCACGCGTCAGGACAGCAGACTTCCCGATCCCGTCGGCGGGCAAGGTGATAAACTCGAACTCCGAAGATTCATCTGAGAGCGCCAGGATTGCCTCGCCGTCAGCCGTGAAGACGGCGTCGCGATAGCGCACGCCGGACTTGGCGTGGGTCACCCGCCGGCCACTCTTCACGGGCATGACAAACACACGCCCCCGCGCGGTGATGACAACTTGTTCGCCCTTCGGATGGAGACTCACCTTCGTGATGAAGTCTGACGGATCTTTGACCCATTTCTCGCGCAACTGATCGAGATCACTCACAAGCTGGATCGGCACCACCCGATCTTCTCCCGAGTCGATGTCGTAGATACAAATATCACCCGCACGGTGATAGACGATCTTGCCATCCGAGAGCGAGGCTTGACGCACATCGAAATCCTTGTGCGCTGTGTGCTGACGATAGTCACCTCCTTCCTCAGATATCGACCATAGATTCATCGTTTGATCTCGGTCAGTGATGAAGTATACCCTACCATTCCACCACATCGGATGGTGACTCTCGCCTCGGTGGTCAGTGGTGAGTTTTTTGGCCTCCGCATCCCCATTGATGTACCGCCAAATCTGCCGAGCCGTGCCACCGGTATAACGTTTTGTCACATTGCGATGGTCGGTCGGACGGACGAAGAACACTTTCTTACCCGAAGCATCAAAGCTCGCCTCCGCGGCCTGGCTGAGAGGCAAACGTTTCACCGCGTTGCTTTCCGGATCAATGGCGACCAATTGCAAGTTTGGCAGGGTAGAGAAATGGGTTGTCGTGTAGACGATTTCGCCCTGGGGGGTCCATGCCGTGCTTGTCGACCTCTCGGTCTCGTAGGTCCACCGCACGGGCAAGCCACCCTCCATCGGCATGGAGTACACCTCACGCGGACCTTCATAACTTGCCGAGAATGCTAGCGTCTTCCCATCAGGGGAAATCACGGGATGCGTTTCCTCGCCAAGATGCGAAGTGAGTCGCCGAGCACGACCACCAGAGCTTGGCACGGACCACAGATCACCCTCTGCCGCAAAGACAATGAGGTCACCATGCAGAGCCGGGTATCGGTAGTAGCCCTTCACTCCCTGGGCATTCACTGTGTTCAAGCAAAGCAGCAGGAGCGCTGTGAGAGAACTGAGAATCATCGCGTGGTTCATGGCGAAAAGAAAGCACACTTAGCGAGATCTACCACACAGACAAGAACTACCAACGCCCATGGAGGCAAACGTGCAGCGATGAAAATGCCTGGGTGCGGAGCCAGCTAGACCAGCTACCGGAGGCTCGGACGGCTTTCGAACTCCCGCTGCTTGGGCGTCCTGGAGCGCAGGCCCCTCGTGGGGGTTCTGGTTCGATGGCTGCTTTCGCGGCATCCTGCGAGACTCCTGGGCGACGGTCATGCCTCATCAAAATCCGAAAATCCCGCGGATTTCTGTCCGGAAGCGGTCCCGGGCCTCGATAGTATCCAGTGAATGGACGATTGGAAACTACTGGCAGCGTATGCCGAGCACGGGGACGACGAGGCATTTGCCTCCCTGGTCTCTCGCCATATCGGACTGGTCTATGGAGCGGCCTACCGAAAACTTGAAAATGCGGCGACGGCGGAGGAAGTCGCACAATCCGTCTTCGTTCTCTTGGCCAAGAAAGCCGGTAGTCTGAAGCCGAGCGGGTCGTTGGCTGGCTGGCTGTATACCGCCGCTTGCCACCAAGCCATCGATCTCTATCGCAAGGAATCTGCACGAAGACGAAGAGAACGCACCCATGTCATGGACGAAGAACCAACACCTCAAGAACTTGAGATCCATTGGCCTGACATTGCCCCCATTCTTGACGACGCGATGCAGACGCTCGCAGAGCAAGACCGCACGGCCGTCTTGCTTCGCTATTTTGAAGAGCGATCGCTCCGTGATATCAGTGAGGCGATTGGCATGAGTGAGGAGGCAGCTCGAAAGCGAGTGGCTCGCGCTTTAGAACGTCTTCGGCTCTGGTTCAACAAACGGGGAATCGAATGCACCAACGGCACCCTTGGTGTGGCCCTTGGCGCCTACGCAGCAATATCCGTCCCCCCTCACGTCAAGGAATCCACGCTACATGCCGCGCTTACTCAAACGGCTACACCGATCTCTACGACAACGACCGTCACAACCACTATGGCATCGATTAAACTACCTATCACCATTGGGCTCCTGGCTGGAGCTGCCGTCCCTCTATCCCTGGGACATCGTCCGGATAGCAAGCCGGAAATCGCCTTGCCAAAGCTCGTCCCCATCAAAGCCGATGTCTCTCTACCTGCTCCCGAACTGAATGGGCTCATCGCGGAATGGATGGCGCTGCGTGAAGCGCACGGCCCGAACGGAGGATCGATGTCCGACTTCTACGAGGCCGTGCAGAAATTGAAGGATGACTTCAAGCGCCGCGCCTTTCGCACGGCAGTGGTGGCGGATTGGGCAGCCAGCGCCCCAACCGAAGCACTCGCCTATTTCAGCAAGAAGAACGATCGAATCCGCATCACCGATGTGTTGCGGGTGTGGTTGGAGAACGATCCCTCTGCAGCCTTATCGGCCATGCGGCTTGACGGCGACCAATGGAGTGAGCCCATCGCCGACCTCTTGACGGAGATTGCGGACACCCATCCCCAAGCTCTGGCCGATCTCGCCCCCTACGTCAGATCGAAGGCGATCCTCGATCAGCGTGTGCTGAAAGCTTTCGCCAAAGCAGCACGACGTGACCTGAGCGGAATGCGAGAGGCCGCGGAAACGCTTTCTGGGAAGGCGCGGCAAGAGGCACTCGCCGGCGTTGCCAAGGCTTGGGCGGAAACCGACGGCGAAGCCGCACTCACCTGGGTGAACCAATTCGAGTCGAGCGCAGATCGTAGCCGAGCTTTGCAAGAACTGCTGATCGGATGGGCGGCCAGGGATCCGGTTGGGGCTCTCGACCGATTGGATCTGGCGCCCCCGGGAGGTCTGGCCAAAGTTGATGGGCAAGCACAGGTGGTTGGGGGCTTGGAGACGTCTGACAGAGTGCTCAAGGTGGCCGCCGCAACCAACCTGGAAGCGACACTCGACTGGCTGCTGAAGAATCCTGGAAAGTATGAGAGATCCCATGTCTTCTCCAATATTGGAGGCGCCTTGGCAGAGCGTTTCTTCGAAGACATGCCAGAGACCCTGGCCATGATTCGTGATCACGATGCAACAGACATTCTTCGAGAAGGCTTGAGCTACATTCTAAGCAATCCTGGGAAGGGTTATGTCAACGAGGTTTGGGAATGGGCAGGTCACCAACCTCCATCTCGCCAGGTGACCGCGATCAAGAAAACCGTCTATGCCTCTTTGGTGGCTCAAGAGCCCGATCGGGCACTTGAACTCGCACAATCTCTGATCCAACAAGGAGACCCGGAGGCCATCCATTTCGGCATCTTCCGCCACCAGATCGTGCAGGATCTCGAAAGCTACGAGCAGGCGGCGCCCGTCATGGCTCATGCTCCTGAAGCCTTGCGTCATGAGCTCTTGCAGTTTGCCTTGATGCGTTCTTCGGAGATGGGCGTCGATTCCGAAAAATGGACGCACTGGTTGGGCCAACTGCCGGCCGAGGCGCGCAAGGAAGTGGTGATCGATTCGTTGAAAAACCTCGCCTCCCACGATCCAATGATGGCTATCGAGAACGCCACCGCCGTTGCCGAAGCCGATCGACCGGACGCTTTCCGCGAGATCTCGAAGAGATGGGCGGAATCCGACAGTTATACGGCGTCACAATGGCTAGCAACGCTGGAACCAAGTGCGGAACGCGATAGCGCCACTCTGGCTCTTGTTCAAACAATCGCCAGATCAGAGCCGGACAGCGCCTGGCATTGGTCTCAAACGATCGCGACGCCGAAACAACGGCAGCAGGCAATGCGGACCGTGCTTCGCCAGTTCGGTGATGCCGCGCCTGACATTCTGGCAACTTCAACCTTGGATCCGCGCGAAGTTTCTGAGTTGCAACAGTGGTATGACGCACAGCCTGACCATTCGAACTAGTCAACTGATGAAGAGGATATCGTCTCGCACATGGTGCGTTCTTGTCTGCTCCCTGATGATCGGAGCTTTCGCTGGATGGATCATCCGTTCCTGTTTGTATACCGGTGGCCTCAGTCGGTATCTCGGGTACGAACCGAAGATTACTGACGGCGGGAATGGTCTCGCTAAGCGGGGCGCAACCCTCGTGACGGCCCGGTCTACCCGATGGAATGCCATTTCGGAGGCGTTGGCAGAGGTCCCGCGAACTCAGCGCTATCTGTGGCTCGCAGCGCAAGCGGAGCAGGCTTCTCCGGCGGAGATGCGTCGTCTATTTCGACTTGCTGGAACCGAGAACCAGATCGACCTGCAACGTGCCATCGCGGCACGGTGGGCAAAGCTCGACCCAAGTCACATGTTCCAGTCATTGCAAGCGGAGCCGGGCCTCAACTATCGCTGTTCCAGGATTCTGTTCGCACATTGGGTAGAATCCGATCCGGACGAGGCCGTCGAGCAGATCTTGGCCGCCAAGAAGGACAAACGCTATCGAGAATGGGCAAGCGGCCTTTGGCATGATCTCATGAAGAAGGCTCCCGAAACCGCCATCCTGGCCTACAATCGGCTAGACGTCCGCGGCCTCACAATTGATCAACGATCAATCCGCGAATGGGCGGAAAAAGACCCGGCATCAGCCGCTGCCGTCGTGGTGGACAACATTCCTAGCATCCACGGTGGGTGGCGAGCGCTCGAAGAGATTGGCAAAGCTTGGGGCCAAGCTGATCCAGAAACAGCTCTTTCTTTTGCGATAGACCTGAAAGATCCTAACAATCGCGCCGCACTACTCACCAATGCCATGACCGAATGGGCGCAGCACGATCCAGAAGCAGCGGTCGCTTACGCTTCAGAACAACAAGACCCCAATTTGCGTGCCTGGTTAGGCAGCAGCTTGGTCGCCGGACTGGCCGAGACGGATCCGGTATCCGCTCTTGCTTGGGCCAACGACAATCTGCAATCCAGGGACCGCGCTTATGCGATCAGCGAGGCGATCGAAACGATTGCCAAGAAGGATGTCCAAGCAGCGGCCGAGGCCGTCGCGAGTATCGAGCCCGGTGGGGCCATGAACTTCGCCGTCTCCAAAGTCGTCGGCGAGTGGTCGGATAAGGGCATCGTGGACAACGTGGAGATGTGGAGCTGGATTGCCTCGCTATCCGACACCGAAGCCCGTGAGCGTGCCGTGCAGGGCTTGGAATGGCGGCTTGCGACGGATACCCAAAACGGATTGGTCGATCTTGTGAGTGGACCTCACGGCTACTTGGCCACGGCCGCCATGGTGGAACGCGCGGCACGCCAGAAAGCCAGGCAGGATCCCGAGTCAGCCGCAGCATGGGCACGAGAACTACCAGAGGACCGATCAGATAAGGCACTGAAAGCCGTCATGAACCTCTGGCGCAGCATCTCTCCCAACGAAGCGATCGCCTGGGAAACGGCCAATCGGTGATTACCTGCAATTGCGTGTTCTGCGCGTCATCACTCTTTTCCATTTCGAACATTGACGCATCGCTTTCCATGTCGTCCCGAAGGGATGAAAGATGGTAGCCGGCAGTGAAGCGAAGCGGAACTGCCGGAATAAGGCAGCCATGCATGATTGCTGCCCTGGCAGGGCGGGAGAAATGTCTGCCCTGAGGGGCACGCGTCGCCTCACGACACCGCGCAGCCCAATCGTCACGACAAGAATGGTCCATCCAGTGATCCTCCCTCCTCGAACTGGCAGAGCAGACTGCTCGCCTCAGTTCCGCCGACCGGGAGGCCGCACTCGAGAAAGCCCTCGACCTTCCCGATGATACCCGCCGCACTGTCCTGTCTATCCTCCTTTCTCAGTGGGCCACGACGGAACCGGCAAGTGCCGCTGCTTAGTGTCGTGAACGCCTCTCTGGTATTGACCGCGAATCGGCCTTCAAAGATGTTGCCCACACATGGGTCCAAAATGATCCTCACGCTTTCGTCGAATGGTCCGTCACCAACCTCCCGTTCGCCGAACTTCATGCATTTGGTCCCGCCAGTCCGCTCAAGATCCTCGGCGACAACGCACCTCTTGCGCTTGCCGCCTTCCTCGATTTTCCAAAGCTCCACCCCGTTTCCGCCAGTGGGCATAACTTTGAGGCGCACCTTGGCGACCCTGCGTCCCTCCCTAACCTAGCCCACGCCGTCTCTGGGAACATCGCCTATACTGACGACCCAAAGTTACTCGTCCAAAACGCCAGCAACCGTCACCAGCCCGGCAAGAGTGGCTGGAACTCTCTCTTCGAACAAGTCGTAGTAGCGTGGCATCGCCATGCACCCGAGGCCTGCGAATCCTGGCTTTCGACCTTCCCCGACAATGCCCAAGCCGCTGCTCGTCACCGGATTGCTAAAGATAGAAAATGACGAGAGCGTCAGAGCCACCGCAAGGTGCGCTAGCCCATGGTGCCAGAGGGCCAGCTGTTCACCATCGTAGCCTCCGCCATAGCAATGCCGCGTTTGCCCCCGTACGGCCCCAAGAACTCGGATCGTCTCGGTTTCATGCGGCATCACTGAAGGAAGAGTGCAACGGACTGCCGAGCCGATCACGGCAATTCGCCTCGCCGCTCGATCCGAACCGAGATCCTGCTGAAATTGTCTTGGCACGCAACGATCTTGATCAATGGAGAGGGTGGCAACGTGGAGCGACACCGCCGTCAAATCAAACGAGCTTCTAGTCGAGTCACGCTACTTCAAATTGATCCCTGCAGAGATCGATTGAGCCACTGACTCGAGACGGCGGCCATCGGCGGATACTCCGGCGCGACACGCCAATTCTGGTGTGCATGGTCAACATATTCGACCAGTACGCGGTCGCCAGCGAACCATTCCTCGTTACGTTCTCCCCTGGCTGGGGGGCTGAGTCGAGCAAACTCCAGCTCGCAATCTACCAAAAACCGATGTCGAGATTCTCTAAACTGTTGATCCTGGTGGCCTTAGCGATTTCCACCATCACTCCGCCAAACTTGCACGGGCAGCGCGGATTCCCTCAAGGCCGTCCAGGGCTACCGCAGCGAGGATTCCGCGACCAAGGTGCCGCCAATGTCTTTGTGCCGCTGCGAAGTCTCCACACGCTCCGAGCACGTGGATATGGAGATGACGCCGTCAGTTCGTTTATCATGCAGAGCACGCTCTTGAAAAAGGACCGAGCCCTGGCCTGGTCCCAACACGATATCGATGACAACAATGGCATGCTCCTGGACTATGTCATCCAGGCGGTGAACGAGAACGGCAGTTTCCTCCTCCGGCGCAAATTGGTCGAAGTGTTTGGACAGACCAGTCACACCACTCTCATCAATCGGATGCGGCTTGTGGCTGTGCTGTTAGGCAGCGAGCGCGGCTCAGGCGGCATGGACCGATCCTTCCGTGCCATTCGCGAGGAAACGCATCGCATTTCTCCCTATGTCACCAACCAGGTGGCTCAATACCTGCGACGGCTCGAAAATCGCCTCACGCCAGCAGAGCGACGAAGACCGGTGGATCGGAGGTTCAAAGCGTACGTCGATGCGTTAGGGGAAAGTCACGAGAGCGAATACGCGGCTGCCCACTTTGGAGCGAGATACACTGGTAGACTCGTCGAAGAGATCTACGCGATGAAGACGCTACTCCGGGATCTTAAAATCTACTACGGTGTGCGAGAGGAAGGCGATGCCGCGCCACGTTACGAAACAATCTTCGCCAATCCGGGCAGGTTCAAGAGCGAGACCTTCACCAAGCTCAAACAGCGGCACGACCGGCTTGGTCCAGCCGAGCTCGCTGACAGTTTCATCACCGTGGGACTCGAACTCCGCGACCACCTCAGCAACCTCCGCGCCGGCCCCACCCGTTCCACTTGGCACGACACGGAACAGATCGAGCATTTGAAGAAGATCACCGAGATTTCCGTCAGTGCGACTGGGCTATTTGCCTCGGTGCGCGCGGAGCTATCCACGATCGAGCAAGCGCGCACCTTGGTCGATCTGCTATTCCTGGAGGGACTCTACAGCAAAAAAGAGCGCAAAGCGCTCCGGAGAGAGCTGAAGGAGACCCTCAGAACCGGCGTCGGTCATGAGGAGGAAACTCGTAACCTGCACACGTTTCTGGGCTACATGCATGGTCTCGGCTACGCCAATCTTGACGAATCGCTTGGGAAAGCGGCTCGGGCCTTCGTGCGCTACTCCCAACACGCGGAGCGTTACATGGAATTCGAAGCCCGGAAGAGCGCCCTGCAAGTGTTAGGCCAGCTTCAACAGGAATTTTATCAAAAGCACTCCAAGATCCTCGCAGGGAAAAACGACATCCATCTTGGAGGAACGGCTCGCGGTACGGTCAGGGTCTTCCAGACGCAGGCAGCGATCGAGAAGCACTTGCGCCAAGATCCCACCAACGGCGCAGGGACCATCTGGGTGCTCAAGAGTGGCCTGACCATGCCTAATGAGGCTTCTTTCGCCGCCATCATCATGGAGGATCCCATCATGAAGGCATCGCACTACGACGGCTATGCCCGCAGTCAGTCCCCCCCACTGCCACTCATGCAGATTCCTGAAGCCTCACAGAAATACCGGGAGCTTGATGGGCTCTACGTCATGCTGAAGGCAAGTCCTGGCTCGGACGGAGAGGTCACTCTGAGAAAGACGTCATCAACTCCGTCGGCCATAAAGAGCCCAAAGAAGATTCTCAGGCTTGCTGTGCCGGAGGAAACCGTGCCCCTTTTGGAAATTCAGGCGCCGCTCGAGCCTGAAGAAATCCGAAGAATTCAGCAACACGCCGGCGCCAAAGCGGCGAACTACGCTTTCTTACGCAGTCATCTACCCTTGAATCGGGCGAAGAATCAGGAACACATTTATCCCGGGTTCGCGATACCCTTTCACTTTTACGAAAAACACCTCGAGCGGAATGGCGTCAAGAGATCCATCGCCGGTTTGCGCCATGCCAAGACTCCGAAATTGGTGCGAACCTATCTGGAACGAATCCGCGCGCAAATTCTTCAAGGCAACGTGAGCCGGCTGGACCTGAGAGCGATTCTTGCCCAAATCGAAACGCAGTTGCTGACACAACATCCAATCGCTGAGGGCACAGATCTCAAGCTTCGGTTCCGCAGTTCGTCCAATGCGGAGGACAACATGGATTTCAGCGGGGCCGGCCTCTATGAGAGCCACTCTGCCTACTACTCTCCAGGTGGCGGCTTCGCATCAAAATCCGAGGAGGACATCGCCAACGCTTTGAAGCGGGTTTGGGCATCGACGTGGAATCCCGAAGCCTATCACGCACGCCAACGAGTAGGCATCGATCAGGAAAGCGCTCGTATGGGTATCCTCGTCCATCCCAGCTATCGCAAGGAAGAGTCCACTGGCGTCGTCTACTATCATGGACCCAACGATATTGAAATCGCAGTGAACGATGGCAACGAGAACGTCCAGAACCCCCGCATTGCCGGACTCACTCCGGAGATGCATCGCCTCCTCGATGGCAACTATTCCTTCACTCCTAGCAGCTGTTTCGCCCTGAGCGGGAAGGACATTCTCAGCTCGAGCGACCGGAAAAAACTGCGGACACTGCTAGAGATCATTGTTCCCAAATTTCAGACCTTCCATGCCAAACACAAGGTCACCAGTGTCGACATTGAGTTCAAGGTGATGGAACGCCGGCATCCCGACGGCGACACGGAGGACGTGGTCATCCTCAAGCAAATCCGGCCCTTGGCGGCAAAATCTCCTTGAGACGTCCGCTAGAATCTGTTCTTCGCGATCGCCTCAGCAATCGCCGCCTATATTTGTTAGTCGCTGAGAAGGAATCGAGGCCTGAGACGAATCTTTGAACAACAGACAAGGCGCAGAATGAAATCGAACTGTTGTGGTTGAAGCTGTTGAAGTTTGAGCATTCTCGACAGGAATCGAATCATCATCTTCTCGTAGTGTCCGAAAACTCGAATCGCCGGGATCATGCAACCTCCCGGCCGTAGTATTCTGCGCGTCATCACTCTTTTCTATCTCGGGCGTTGCCGCATTGCTTTTGGTGACGTCCCGAAGGGACGAGAGATGGTAGCCGACAGTGGAGCGAAGCGGAACTGCCGGAATGAAGTAGCCATGCATGATACCGCCCTGGCAGGACGGGAGAAATGTCTGCCTTGAGGGACACCCGTCGCCTCACGACAGCGTGCCGCCCAATCGTCACGACGAGAATGGCCCGTCCAGTGATCACCACGCCTCGAATGGTAGATCTCTGGCACCCTTTCAGGGTGCAGTGGCGTCTGACCAGATATCCGGTGGTTCCGCGGTGCTGCACCACCGACTAACATATTTCGTCCCTTCGGGACTGGAAACTGGACAGCACACTCATTCCAATGTGATTACAGGAAAACCTCACATCTTTCGAAATCGACTAGAAATCGATGATGGCACTGAGCATAGCATGGCAATCTGCCAAGTCGCTCGCGACATCTCAGCTTCATTTCACTGGCCCTCTTCCTCCAAATGCAGTCATTTGCGATGGCCAAAATTCAGCGCTCTCCCGCAAGCTCGGCTAGCATCTCGTCCGTCGTTGTCAGGCGAGCGAACTTGTTCTCCCAGATACCCAGACAGGCCTCGTGATGGTGATTGTGTACGGCAGCCATGGTATCGGTCACCGCCGTCACCCGGTAATTCCTCGTCGACCCCGCTATCAAGGTGGCATTCACGCAGACATCTGTCGTGATTCCCGTGATCATGAAGCGATCGATCCCCTGACTCCGCAAGGCCAAGTCGAGATGCGTGCCATAAAACTTGTCATAGGTATGGCCCCGGACGACCAGCTCATTGGGGCGCGGCTGCAACTCGTCCACCGTGGCCGCTGCCTCGACACCGCATCCCGAACGCTCGCCAATGAGGCAGTTGTCCGAAGGAACCCCGAAGCCCACCGGCTGACCCGGCCTGGCCGGCAGGTGCTCGATTCCAAATGGGTCACCGCGCAGA
>JANQJH010000206.1 GCA_028281705.1 Verrucomicrobiales bacterium | reverse complement strand
CAAAACTGACCGCACCTCCGACGCCCGGAGGGCCACCCGTGAGGGTCGAGTCGTAAAAGGTTCCGGTCGAGTTCCCGGTCACCGCCACTCCGGTCCCACCGAGCCTTCCGCCACTGCCGGGGCTTTCCTCGTCGCCTCCTTCGCCCCCGGTGAATGTGCATCCATGCACGATGAGAACGCAGTCCCGTTGCACGTTTACCGCGGTGGCACCGGAGAGACCGAGCCGGCCGTGGCCACCGGTGGCGGTTACGTTGGTGAGGGTAAGATTGACTTGGTCAAACGCCGAGATGGCCCGCCCGCCCTCCGCCCCGCCCTGCACGGTGGAGTCCTGTACGGTCAAGGTGGAGGTCCGGAGATCGATCCCGGTGCCGATCGTGCCTCCCAGGATGTCGGAGCCCGATATCGTGATCATGCAGTCGGTGCCGTGGACCGTGCCGCGGAGAAAGTTGAAGCCCTCCGGAATCCCTTCCCCGCCAAAGAGATCGCTGTCAGCGATGTCGATCGTGCATCCGTTCTCCCCCGAGACCGCCGCGCCGCCGGGTCCCGCCCCCGAAGTGAGAAAGCCCTTTGGTTCTCCGCCCAGGGCTCCGTCGCCGCCCCGCAGGCTGGAGGATTCCCTCACGAGGACGGTGCTGCCGTTGTCAGCCCGGATGGCGTCGCCCCCCGTCCCGCCATCGCCCCCGACTCCCGTTCCCCGGCCGTCCGCACCCACTCCGCCATTCCCGCCGGTGAAGTTGCAGGCGATCACCGCCACCGAAGTTCCGTTGTCGGCCGCGAGGCAGGCTCCGCCCGTTCCACCATCCAGGCCGTCATCGTTTTGCCCGAGGCCGAGACCGCCGTCGCCGCCCCGCTTGCCCACTGCCACCACGTTCCGCACCGTGGCCGCCTCCACATTGTTGAGTGAGATCACGGCGGGGGCGTCGGCTCCGTCCTCTCCCTCGATCTGGCCCGCTCCATCCACTCCGGTCAGCTCGAATCCGGTGAGCTGAAACCGCTTCACATCGCTCACGAGGAAGACTGAGGAGCCCGCCGCGGCGGTCAGCTTTGCCGGGGTCTCGCCTGCGCCTCCCACCAGGGTGCCGCCCACCGAGATCTGAGTGGTGCTGTCGAGGAAGGATACCATGTAGTCGGTCACGCCGCTGCCGTCGACTACTACCGATTCATTATAGGTCCCACCGAAGACATAAACGGTCTGGGCCTCTCCAGTCGCTCCCGCCCGGGTGCGGGCTTCCGCTTCCGCCAAGGTGAGGGTTTTGAAGGGATTGCCGAGCGATCCGTTGCCGTTCGAGGCGTTGGAGGCATCGACAAAGATAATCCCGCCCGCACCCCGGAGGCGGTAGTACTGCCGCGGCCCGCTGACCGGCAGATCGAGGAAGCGGGTGGTACCATTCACCTGGGGCGTACCCGGCACAATGGTCCAGGGAGAGTTTTGGCCCAGGTCGGTGCTGGACTCGAGAATCCAGGAGGAGAGATCGACTGGCCATTGCACGCGCACATTCGCACCCTCGCGCCGGACTTCGAATTGGCCGAGCGACGCCGGAACGAATCCGGCGAGAAGACCAAAGACCAAAAGCCAGAGAACAGTGCGGCAGATTCTCACGATAGCGTTCTCGGCGGTTTTTGCCGAGTGGTCAAGCTTGGGGGGTGGGCTTGGGAATTAACTAAGGCTCAGCGCGACATTTCCAAATATGAATGTCCTGAAGAATACACTGTTTCCCTTTGGCCGATTCGTTAAACTCTCCTTGTGAGTTCGGACGGGAAAAAATCTTCGTTTACGTTCCTTCGCGAAGTGGAAATCAAGTTTCGTAGGCATCGCAAGGAGGCGCCTACTTCCAGCGGTCGGAACGCGAAACGAATATACGAGTTGTTCTCCGACATGCAGGACGAGACAAAGGAGAAACTCGTGGCGGTCAGCTTTGACGCCCGCGACAAGATCATTTCCTACGAGGTGATCGGAATCGGCTCAGTCGACTCCGTGCACGCCAGACCCTTCGAGTGCCTCCGTGGGGCCATTGTCGTGAACGCTTCGGGCATCGTCCTCGTCCACAACCACCCCAGCGGCGACCCAACCCCAAGTCCCGACGATCGCAAATTCACCAAGGAGATCAGAGAACTCACCGAGAAGGGAGGCATGGATCTCCTCGACCACGTCATCATCGGTCACGGGCGCTACTACAGCTTCGCTGAGAAGGGGTTGCTCTGAGGCTTGGCGGTAGCTTCCACTCCGATTCCAAGTTTCTCGACTGCCCTCCAAGCGAGACTAATATTCTCAGGGGCTGGCTCTCACTCTATGAGGGAACCAACCTGAAGGCCGAACTAGCCCGCATCAAATTTATCGGTCGGCAGAAGTAGACCGATTGCTCTCTCCGGCCATGAGTCCGAGTGTCTTATCCGGCGTAGTCAAATACGTCTTGCAGACGAAAACTCATCGCCAATTCGCTGACTTGGTACTTTTTAGCGAGCTTCCGAACTATGTCATCGCTTTCAAGGTCGAGCTGCCCATGGAAGTCTCTTTGAAGGAACTCGCGGGGCATGAGGAGCTCTGCAGCAAACCGGTTTGCTTCCATTTCCCTGACGTCTGTTCCTTCTGAAGATCGGCCATCTCGGAATACGGCTCGAAATTGCGTGTCAACGTAGAGGTGATCGTGGGGGTGTAGTAGGTAGTGCCCAATCTCGTGCGCAATCGTAAACCGCTGTCGATTGAGGTGATGGCGAGAGTTAACACCGATCACGGTAGATTCCTTCTGGGGATCGTGAAGCAGAAATCCAGATACGTCATCGCTCTCGTCAGCTGGTACGCTTCGCAATTCGAGACCTAGGAATCGTGTTAGATCCCGAACGGGAACGGGTGCGCCCTTCACTCCTCCGTCCGCTAGCAGACGTTGTGCACGCTCGATGATCAGACTTTTT
This sequence comes from Verrucomicrobiales bacterium, assembly GCA_028281705.1. Taxonomy (GTDB): domain Bacteria; phylum Verrucomicrobiota; class Verrucomicrobiia; order Verrucomicrobiales; family DEV007; genus JAACDM01. Next base: position 5,432 of record JANQJH010000206.1, on the reverse strand, counting down.
CGGATTCTCACTTCTCGTCGGAGGTTGAGCTCATCCCACGCTTGATGAAGTTTTGGGTCTTCTTGGGATGTTGTTTCAAAGCATCATCTAGCCCTGCTGGGACTTCACCCGGGCGCGGAACTAATTCTTCTAGAGGCTGATCCAATACTCGAGCGATCTCAACCAAAACGTGTACGAGAATTCTCTGACGCCCTTTCTCGATATTCGTAATTGAAGTTCGTGTCAGGTTAAGTGTGTAGCCAAGTTTTTCTTGGGTAACAGAAGCACGTTTTCGAGCAGCTTGGATGCGTTTACCGAGCGCGACGTAGAATGGATCGGGAGGCTCCACAGGAGACAGGGACACTTGGGACGGACGAGTGGGATTATTAAACCAGCTTAAGAAAAATGTCAACCCAAGAAACAGTTTGCAATATTGACGTGTTTTTTTTGTCATTATTGACTTCCATCGGGCAGGCTTCTTGCTATAAGAAAACTGGCCGGGGCGAGTGCCCCGGCCAGAAACAAGTAAGATCAAGGCGCAATCATATGGCCGCGCCACGACCAAGCCTGTTGTATAGGAACTTCAAGTTTGGGTCTGTCGGACCGCCGGTCAAGCACGATTGCCGCTGAGAACGAACTCCAGTGGTACAATGACCAATAAACCAACGAAAGCTGGCGACGGCCCTGCCGTTGAGAACCATACGCAATGCTGCCCCGCGTCCAAGTGGGCGGCAGTAGTGGATGACGTAGGCATTCCCGCGCCTCAGCGGAAAGTGCAGGTTAGCGTCCTGAAGGCTCAGGCCGGAGTGCCCGCTGGCCACACGCTCTTTCGGGATTACAGCCCGAAGAGTGATGTCGCTCTGAGTGATGACGAGGTCGTCGATCTCGCGGACGGTAATGTCTTTTACTCTCGCGCTGACTGCAGCGCGCCACCGCAAGGGGACTGCTCCGGCAGGCCGAAGTTGGCGTGGTTCGTGGACGATCATCACGAGGTGACCCTTCGACCTGATCAGACGGGAAAAGCACTGCGGGAACTTTTCCAGCTTTCGCACGGCAGTTGCCTTCTCCGGGACTACGAGTCTCCTGTTGATGAGCCGCTCGGATCGGATGCGAAAATCCGATTCAAGGATGGCCCAGTGCTTATTACTCGGTGCGAAGGGCATGAGGGGTCTGTCTCGGTCACTATCATCGTTGAAGGCACGCCACATGAGTGGTCCAAGCGCACCATCACTCATGAAGAAGTCGTCAAGCTTGAGGTTCCGGAATACCCCCAGAATCCTCCTTTCACCTACGCGGTGACATACAAGTGCGGCCCCAGCAACAAGCCGGAGGGGATTCTCGCTCCGGGTGCTTCTGTCAAAGTCAAAGAAGGGATGATCTTCAATGTTTCAGAAACTGGTCAATCATAACGACGACCTCCGACGTCTGGTCGAAAAGGGATACGCGGTCTCCTTTGACGAGGGCTATCTCGTCATTCGCGACATTCCCTACCTTGGCGCTCAGCGCCAGCCCCTTACGGGTGCAATCGTTGCCAAGCTCGAATTCACCGATAGGGAGAAGGTTCGGCAGGACAATCACCAGATTTTCTTTGCCGGATTTTCACCTTGCGGGCTCGACGGCAGGCCGATTCCTAATCTAGGGGATCAGCCTGCCAATATTCCGCTCGGTTCAAGATTTGCCGACGTGGTGGTCGAGCGCTCTTTCTCTAACAAGCCCAGCAAGACTGGCAAGTTTGCGGATTTTTTTGAGAAGATCGAAAGTTACGTGGCCATCATTTCCGGTCCCGCGATGGAGCTACACGGTGCTACTCCTTACACGTTCCGAACGTGCGAGGAATCGCCTGCAGATTCAGTATTCAAGTTCCATGACACCATGACCAGCAGAGCGGAGATCGCCGACTTGACTGCGAAGCTTAAGGACGACGTGCTTGCTGTGATCGGCCTTGGCGGCACAGGGGCCTATCTTCTTGACCTTCTGGTGAAGATTCCCGCTCGCGAGATCCGGATTTTTGATTTCGATCCGTATCATGTCCACAATGCCTTCCGCTCGCCCGGTAGACTCGATGAGGCGGAACTCGGCAAGCCGAAAGCCGAGATCTATGAGGCGCGCTATGCGAATTTTCGTTCGGGTATCGAAGCGAAGATCAAGTTCATTGATGCCACCTGCGTGGAGGACCTGGACGGTGTGACGTTTGCCTTCGTCTGCGTCGATAAGGGTTCTTCACGTGCAGGTATCTTTGATTTGCTGTTGAGGAAGAGTATTCCGTTCATCGATGTAGGCTTGGGCCTTAATCGCAAACACGGCTCGCTCGGGGGAATGCTGCGGGTCACCCACTATTCAAAAGAGCGTGGTGCCACGATGCGCGACATGAAGCTCGCAGAGCTCAATGACGCCCCTGACGACCTTTACCGGACCAATATCCAGATCGGCGAGTTGAATGCGCTGAACGCCTGTTTGGCCGCAATACGGTTTAAGCAGCTTCGCGGCTTCTACAATGAGGAGCTTCCGATCGAGCACCTGCTCTTTAACATAGGCGACCTCTCGATTATTGGTGAATCCGCAATGGGTGATGAGAATGGAACTGAAGCGGGTTGATTACATGCCTAAGGTACTTGAGCCCGGAGTCCTTTACGTCGCAGAGGAGTTCGGGGCCGCTGCGCACCTGTGCCCGTGCGGGTGCGGTGCCAAGATTCGCACGCCTTTAGGACCAACCGAGTGGAAGTTCAAGGAGTCCGAGCGTGGCCCAAGCCTCTATCCTTCGGTCGGGAACTGGCAGCAAAAATGCCAGTCCCATTACTGGATACGGCAAGGCAGAGTAATCTGGGCCGACAAGTGGTCGCCCGAGCAGATTTTAGAGGGACGCCGGGAGGAAGAGCAACACAGAGAAACCTACTATGGCGAACTTGATCGTCAACGCGGCGGTAGCCTCAAGCGTTTCTGGCGCTGGCTCGTCTGTTTATTCCGTCGGTAGCGCGGGCCGCCTGAGCGCCCTGGCGCCCCCTCCATCGTTGAGCGAAATCACATGGGAGATGGTCGCGTTTATGCTTCGCTGGTACAGGGGACTCCATCGACTGCGCTTGGGATCTTGGCGAGGGCTGTCGGGTTCATGGATGCTCCCTTCAGAGAGATCCAGAGGGGAGGCCTTCTGTTTGATTTTCGCTTTATTCATCAAGCACAACTTGATCTGTTGAACAATTTTCAAACAATTCCCTTGCGCTTGCTTGGTTTATGTATCATAGATCAAGCTGAGCTTGATCTATGCCGTCAAATCGAATCAAAGCGCTTCAGACCTCCGTGCCACGCGGGGCGCCGTTCGACACCTCGACGCTGGAGGGGCTCGGGGTGTCGACTGCCCTGGCTCACGAGTATGTGAAGGCCGGGTGGCTGGAGAAACTGGGCCGGGGAGTCTTCATGTTTCCGGGCGACGACTTGGAGCGGGAGGCCACCCTAGGCTTCCTGGAGTCCAGAATCCCCGGTCTCCATGTCGCCGCCAAGACCGCGCTCGCCTGGCACGGCTATCGCCGCCACGTGCCGGCGGAGGAAACCACCGTCCTGTGGGGAGAGCGCCGCTCCACCTTGCCGGAGTGGTTCACCCGACGATTTCCGGCCCGGTACAGCTCGTCCCGACTCTTCGAGGACACCTTGCCTGCCGAGTTCTGCATCGCGCCCCTGTCCGAATCCCCGGACGGGCCGCAGGTGTCCGGTCCAGAACGCGCTCTCCTCGAAATGCTCAGCGAGGTGGGAGTTCGTCAGGAGGTCGATGAAGCGCGCGAGATCATGGAGGGCATCCGGCAGCTTCGCATGCGGTATCTCAAACAACTCTTGGGAAGCTGCCGCATGGTCAAGGCGGTCCGGCTCTGCGTGGTCTGGGCGAGGGAGCTGGAGCTGCCGTGGGCCGGTCAGGCCCGGCAAGCCGCCGCCGGCCGAATGGGATCGGGGCGCTGGGTGGCTCGCCTCAAGAATGGCCGCACCTTGATCCTGAAATCCGAATGAACCAAGCCTACCTCGATGCGGTCAGACTGTTGCTCGCCGTTGCGCCGAGTCTCTTTCGCGAGGCGAGATTCGCGTTGAAAGGCGGCACGGCAATCAACCTCTTCCTCCACGACATGCCGCGCCTGTCGGTCGATCTCGACCTCGTTTACATCGACCATGAGCCGGCCCGGGACGAAGCGTTGCGATCGATCTCGGAACTTCTTGGGAACATTGAGACCGAACTCACGGTGCTGGGATTCTCCTGCGAGAAAGGCGCGAGCGCGGAAGGCGACGAGGTGAAACTCTTCGTCTCACGGGACCGCACCCGCATCAAGGTCGAGGTGAACCATGTCTTCCGCGGCACGGTGCTGCCGGTCGAAGTCCGCGCCCTGTCCCCCGAGACACAGGATACCTTCTTCACCGACTTCGAGATTCCCATCCTCCACCCGGATGAACTCTACGGCAGCAAGCTGGTGGCGGCCATGGACCGCCAGCATCCACGCGACCTTTTCGACGTCCTCATGCTCTATGAACGAGGGGGGCTGACAGAGAGCATTGTCGAGTGTTTCGTGTGTTACCTGGCCGGCCACAACCGGCCGGTTCACGAGGTCCTCTTTGCGAACGAGATCGACATCGCGGTAGCGTTCGCCAACGAGTTCGAGGGAATGACCCGGGAGCCGGTTTCGCTCGAAGACCTGCTTGAAGTCCGCCGGAAGCTCTTCTCCGAGATTCCGGCCAGTCTGACGTGTCATCAGCGCTCGTTCCTCATCGGCCTCGTCGAAGGAGATCCCGACTGGGCATTGCTATCCTGTCAGCATCTCGCGCAGATGCCTGCCATTCGTTGGAAGCTCACCAACCTCGCTCGGCTGAGCCGCTCCAATCCGGAGAAGTTTGTCCTACAGGCCAACGAACTGAAAGAGCGCTTCTGATCTGTCTGCCAAGATTGACAGGTCTCCGAAAGACCGCCACTGCCTTCGATGCCGCGATGGGACGCCATGCCTGGGTTCACGATGATTCGTTGCGACAAAAGGCATGCGAACAGATAGCGCCCAGATTTGGAGTTCACGAGAAGGCGATCGCGACCCGTTTTGATCGCGAAGGGATTTGGCCGTCTAACTATTAGATACTGAAAATGTCGAGCAGCACGGCCAGCTTTGCTGGGCGGATCTCGAGGGCCGGGCCGTTCACCCAGGAGCTAATTCTATTTGGTTATATTCAAGCTGTCGGGAAAAGCCGGATCCGCCCGGCCTGATCACCATAAAGGTTTTCTTCTTTGGTCCACTTTTCCACGAAAAGGGGGTCAACATCAAGTTCCACTGGACCTGCGAGTAACATCACTTTGCTTAGCATGATTTGTTTGCTTTCTGGAGCCAAAAACGTAGTTTTTTTCTATTTGCTGCACCCATTTCATTAGCATTCACTACAAAATCAATCTTCCCATACTGAAATTGCATGATCATCTTCAAATCTGGCTATTTTCC
>JANQJH010000162.1 GCA_028281705.1 Verrucomicrobiales bacterium | reverse complement strand
CGGCTCTCAACTCGCTGGAGATCGGGCGAACCTCCCTCGTCCAGCCGGGCGGCATCGACCCCTGGGGCAATGTCAGTCTCGGCGGGACCGTCTGGTTGGAACGGCGACCCGTGTCCGACCCCTACTGGCAATTCGAGGGAGCGTGGGGCAATGCGGTGGATCATCAGCTGGCTAACGCCTTCCTGATCGCCTCGCCCGAGGGCAACACGCGGGTTTACGGTTCGTGGCTCAGTCTGCAGAGTTCCGGCTATCACATTGTCAAATCCGGACAACGAGGCCCCATCGACAAAAAGGCCACGCTGGAAGCGGATTCCTTCATGCTGGGCATGGAACACGATTTCGCCACCCCCTGGAGCGTCAGTGGCGAGGTGCGTTACCATGAGGAGAGTCGAGGCAACGGAACGCCGCGCGCGCGCAACGCCCAGGACGCCTGGCAAACACGCCTCTCCCTCACCAAAGATCGCTCGGGTGATTCCTGGGAGGGACAATTGACGGCCTACTGGCACAGCCGCGATTTCTCCAGCGTATTCACCCGGGTGAGCGACCGGCGCGATAGCGAGCGCGAGGTGCTGGATCAATTTGATGTTCCGGCCACTGCGGCGGGCCTTTCTTGGCGTTCCCGGCATTGGTTAGGCGAGCGGCACGAATTTCTCTTTGGCCTCGACGGCCGATTCCTCGAGGGAGAAACCAATGAACATTTCCGAAATCTTGGCACCGGCTTCACCCGACGCCGGCGTGCCGGGGGACAACGCTGGCAAACAGGCATGGTGCTAGAGCACACCTGGCGGGCGCAGCCAACCCTCGCTCTCAAGAGCAGCCTGCGGGCCGACCGCGTGTGGGATCGCTTGGGCGAAGAAAAGACCTGGGACCTGACCACGGGCACCCGTCTCACGGATACAGAATTCGACGACGAACAAGACTGGCATTGGGGAGGCCGTCTCGCTCTGGAATGGGAGCCAACAGATACCTGGAACCTGCATCTCTCTGGCTTCACCGGCACGCGCCAACCGACGCTGAACGAACTCTACCGGCCCTTTCGCGTGGGCAATGACATCACGCTGGCCAATGCCGATCTGGAAAGCGAGCGCCTCTGGGGCACCACCCTCGGCCTCCGCTGGCAACCGGATCCGGCGCTCTCGTTTAGTGTCGAGGGATTCTGGCACCGCCTGGACGACGCCATTGCCAACGTCACCCTGGTTGACGGCGGACAATCCATCCAGCCCTGGGGATTCATCCCCGCCGGAGGCAGCGGCCGGCAACGGCGGAATCTGGAAGAGGTTTCCATCGCAGGCTTGGAAACGCGTCTGGCGTGGCAGCATGACGCCGGTTGGGATCTCGAAGTGGGTTATCTCCTCACAGATTCCAACATCGAGAAGAGTCACGACCAGCCCGGACTCGAAGGCAACACCCTGGCACAGATGCCCACGCATCAAGCCCACGCCGCGCTGAGCTACGACCCCGGCGAACGTTTCTACGCCCGCCTCGAAGCCCGGTGGACTGGAGAGGTCTACGATGACGACCTCAATCAGCGCGAACTCGATGACTACATCGTGCTCAACGCTCTCGTGGGCTGGCGTTGGACAGATCAAGTTTCTTGTTTCGCCTCCATCGAAAACCTACTCGACGAAGAAATCCAGGTGAGCCAATCCGGAGCCGGCCTCGTCGGCATCGGCACCCCTCGCCTCGTCCAGATGGGACTTCGCCTGGACTACTGACACACGAATTGATCGATCGTTTAGGAATTATGTTAGCAAGGCCAGCTCGTCACCGCACTCAAGTCTGTCATTGCCTGGACCGTCCCGGGATTCCAAACTTGGGATCACCAGAACAAACGTGCTTTATGAAATCTTCCGAAACCACGTACCCTCGTGCCCTGACGCGGCGCCGCTTCCTCCACACGTCCGCGGCTGCGGCTTGGGCAGGCGGCCTGGTGAGTGCACCCGCTCAGGAATCCTCCCGGGAGGTCAAGTGGTTAGACGAGATCCAGACGGCGCCGGCCCAAGCGGAGGCGCTGCAAAAGCTGCCCCGCATCGAAGATGCCTCAGGAGAACCGATCAAGAATCTCGACACCTGGAAGACTCGTCGAAGAGAGATCGCCCAGTGGTGGCTCGATTTTCTTGGCCCGCTTCCCCAGGCCCGGGAGACCACACCGTCACTGCAGATCATCGAGGAGGACCGCGTCGGCGAGGTGATTCGGCAGCGGGTTCGCTATGAGATTGAGCCTGGTCTCCTGACGGAGGCCTACCTCCTGAAACCGGCCGAGTCCGCCGCAGAGGTGAAACTGCCGGGCGTCGTGGTCTTTCACTCCACGGTGGATCACTCCATCCGGCAGCCGGCCGGCGTCGAAGGGAAGCTGGAGAAGGCTTTCGGACTGCAACTGGCCCAGCGGGGATTCGTGTGTTTCTGCCCCCGACATTTCCTCTGGCAAGACAATCAACATTTCGCCGCACAAGAACAGGTGGCGCGCTTTCACCGCCGGCACCCCCGATCCAAGGGCATGGCCAAGGCGCTTTACGATGGCGTGGTCGCGGTAAACATTTTGGCAGCTCAACCCGAGGTGGACTCCGATCGCCTGGGCTCGATCGGGCATTCGCTCGGCGCCAAGGAGGTGCTCTACCTCGCCGCCTTTGATGAGCGGATCAAAGTCACGGTCGGCAGCGAAGGCGGGATCGGAACCGATTTCTCCAACTGGGATGCCCCCTGGTATCTCGGCGAGACGATCAAGAATCCCAATTTTGGCCACGAGCACCACGAGTTGCTCGCTCTCGCGGCACCGCGTGCCTTTCTCCTTTTAGGCGGCGATTCCGCCGACGGCGACCGGAGCTGGCCCTTCATTGAGGCGGCCAGGCCGATCTACGATCTCTACCCAGGACGCCCGCGGCTCGGCCTCTACAATCACAAAAAAGGACACACCGTCCCACCGGATGCCGAGAGCCGGATTTACGATTGGTTTGAGAGGTATCTCTAGATCGAGATAAACTCGACTCACATTCACCCTTACGTGCACGCCGTCCCGCCGTCCATTGCACAGTTTCCTGGATAACACACTTGAGTATACATCGCAAAATGAAAGAATGTGGCAGGGACTTCAGTCCCTGAACTCCCTCCGTTTCATCGAGGACTTAAGTGCCTCCCAATAGGCGTCCCACGATCTCAATCCCAACAAACGCACCTTTGATCACACCATCTTATCCCAACCATACTTCACGGTCACTCCTCCCCTGAGCTCTGGAAGGCTTCGAGCAATGGGGCACGGAAGACGTATTTCTGTTCGACCACGCGGCCTCCCTCTCTGACGGTGCGTTTGCTCACACAGCCGGTCGAGGCAGCCACGATGAAGGTGGCGACGGCGATGATAAGGACGCGTGGGCTCAAGCGTGCGATGGGCAGGAGAAGCGCTCTCATGGTTCAGTTACTAGAATGTTCGCCAGGGAAAGGCGAGTTCAATCTGCATGAGCCGGCCGGATCTGAGATACGGAGGACGTTGACCAGGCGGGAGGATATTCGAGCCATGGCATTCGCAACGAGGGGAGATGGATGGATCAGAGGCGCCCCTGGGATAGATTCGCCAGTTGCAACAGTGCCTTCTCGGCCTTGGTCAGACTCTTGCGCTCCTCTTTGAGATCGGCTAACAAGGCGGGGACATCGGTGATGATGTTATCGACGCCCAGGCCGATCATGATGTTCATTTGAGAAACCTCGTTGACGGTCCAGACGTGCACTTCTTTTTCGGCGCCATGGGCGCGATCGATGAGATCCCGGTTGACCGAGGCCGCACTGACGCTGAGGAAATCGACCTTCAGTTTGGTCACATCGCCGACGGCCGCGGTGACGATGAGGCCGGTCACCGCATTCGGATCGGCCTCTTTGGCCTCTTGGAGCCCGTCGTACTTGAGGGAGGTGAGGACGCATTGATCGCGGAAACCTTCTGCATTGAGAATGCGCACCACTTCCTCTGCCAGACGGACGTCGTGCCCGTTGAACTTGAGTTCGATGTTGAGCCGGCAACGGCCGCGCACGGTATTGATGACGTGTTTGAGCGTGGGAACACGTTCGGCGGCGTATTTTTCGTCGAACCAGCTGCCGATATCGAGATCCTTGATTTCATCGTAGGTCACTTCCCAGATGCCCTTGTCGATACCGGTGACACGCTTGAGATCCTTGTCGTGAAGGAGGACGATCGTTCCGTCCTTGGTTTCCTGAACGTCGATTTCAATGACGTCGGCCCCTTCATCCATGGCCAGAGTGATGGCTGCCATGGTGTTCTCGGGAGCGGTGATGGAACTCCCTCGATGGGCGGTGATGAGGACGTCGTTGTCGAAGTTGACCTTGTGGATCAATCGATAGGATGCCAGGGCGGTGAGCAAGCAGAGAATGAGGACACCGGTCCAGCCGGCGGGGACGAGTTTCTTGAGGGCGGGTATTCGAATGCCTCGGCCTTCGAGGAGAGTGCTTGGCAGGGAGGAGACCGGACGCCATTGGCGATAGCGTTCGCCGACCAAACACGCGAGTAGCGCTAAAGCGGCGCCGCCAACGAGAGCGGCGAGGATGAATTCGATCACTGCTAGCCAAGCGGCGGCGGCCAGGGCGAAGCGCACGTGATCGCCCGCCAGGCCCATGAGCAGGGTGGAGAGGAGGGAGAGGGCGATACCGGCCGTGGCGGACACCAGGACGGTGAGGAGGAGCCATTTCCCCAGCATGAGAAGGACGCCCTTCCGCCTGCCGTGCGCCAGGGTCACGCTCTCTCTGAGAGCCTCAGCGGGGAGACGGCCTTCAAAGAGGAGGATGGGAACGGAGAAGATCCAGTTGACGAACAGTCTGAGTGCCAGGATGGCAAAACTGAGAGCACCAAGGCCAATGAGAGACAGGGCCCACCAATACTCGGCGGGTTTGGTTTGCAGGTAGTAGTTCATGTCGTTCTTGGTCAAGAACGAGAAAAAGGCGACGGCGGCGAGTGTGAGGCCCGGCAAGGCGACCAGAACATAACGGATGAACTGGTGCCACGACAGTTTCCATAGGTTGAGGAGAGAGCGGAGAAGGAATTGGAGGACGAGCACGGGCTGCAGTTCCCCTTCGCTACGGAGGGAGATCCAGAGGGCGACGAGTCCGCCCAACTCGAAGAAGAAAATGGCAAAAGCCAGCGTCGCCGCCGCCGTCCCGAAGAGGAGGCCCTGAGGCGAGAGGAAGAAGCTGACAAGATCATAGTTGCTCACCGCGCCATTTCCCGACCAGGCGATGAGGGTGGCGAGCAGCCAGGCAGCCAGCGGTGTCATGATGATGGCGGTCAGAAGCTTGCACAGGACCTCAAAGGCAAAGATGGATCCGAGTCCACGGCGAAGCGTGCTGAGCATGGATCCCTCCGGCTGAGATCGGCTGGCGGACGGTGATGTCTCGGGGACAGGGACTACCTGGGACATGATTGAGGCGCGTGTGTTGTTGAGCTAGCCGACCGCACGCTAGTAGATTCCTCACGGGATTCCCAGAAAATCTGACCTCAGCCCCATCCTTGTAGGGAGCCATTCCGGCCCATGGCTTCGACCGGGTTGACCCCCGTGCCGTATCCGATAGCATGGTGGTGAACCACAGTTCTCCGAATGTTGTCCCGAAGATCAATCCATGTCTAATCCCACGCAAACTGGCAGTTTAAGTGTTTCCTGGCCACGCCGACAGTGGCTCAAAGCCATTGCGGTATTACAAGATTATCCCAAGACGTTCGCCGGTCTGTTAGTCTTGTTTGCGGCATTCATCGTTTTCTACGCCACGCAGCTGGATGGCCTGAGGCATTTCACGGAGTCCTTTGCCCGCTGGCGGGTGGAGAATTTCGGAGGAGAGCATCAAGTGAATCGGGCGTCACGCACATCCGATGTCATCCTGTCCTTTCAACCGGCGGAATACGACCGGCTCGATGTGCTCTCGATGATCTCGCTCCACTTTGGGGGAACGGCATTCCGGCGCGAGTTGAAGGGATTGGTCCGGCGCGGTGGAAAGATTCGCATCATCACCCTCGATCCGAGGATCGGTGACTCCGATCACCCGGAGCATCAACGTTTTCTCGAACTGGCGAATGCGTTCGGCCAGAAACCTTGGGCTTTTCGGGCACGCTGTTGGTACTCCACCGCCGTTCTCTTGCAGCTCAAACAGGAGTTCAAAGCGGATCTGCAAATCGGCTACATCTCCCAACCGCTGAAATGGGCGCGCGCTCCCTTCATGAGCCCGGGAAGGAGTTCACATGCCTATCAGGCAGACGATCACGCCAAGCGCCTCGATGTCATCGTGCAGCGCCCACACAACCCCGACGGTTTTGATAGCTTCAGCCACCCGGCTCGCCTCTTCCGCGGACGGCCTGAGGAGCCTCTGGTGGAGCGATTCACGACGTCATTTGAAGAGGCTTGGAAGGGAGCGGTCGTACTGGATGAGGCTCTACAGCAATCGTTCCTCGCGCGAATTGCGAGTTCGGATGGCGGGTAGAGGGCGAATGGTAGCTTGTTAGATCGGATGGAAGGCGAAAAAGGAATGTCCTCGGTATCTGGGGAGCCGGAGGAATTGCCACGGCACGCCGACCCTCAACTGGCCGCAGACGACTCCAGCAGACGCCAGCAGTACCATTGCATGCGCGGCAGGTGGAACGGGCCTTTCCATAGATTGCCCTTCAAGGTCGATGATCGACGTCCATCCCGATGGACGTAGCCAAACCATTCACCGTGCTCGGCGTCATGAAAGGTCTTCAAATTGTAGGCCCGGATCCGACGATGCCAATCCGCGTAGCGAGCGTCACTTGTCAGTTCCCATGCTAGCAGAGTGGCGATCTCCGCTTCATTGTGAGGCCACCAGAACTTCATGTCGTGCCAGTATTCCTGAACCGGCCTGCCCTTGACGTCCGTGAAGTAGAGCAAGCCGCCATATTTCGAGTCCCATGCGCGGGCCCACATCCAGTCGAGCATCTCACAGCCCAGTGCGACCAGATCCCCATCGCCACGATGCTTCGCCTCATGGAGGATGAACCAGGCACACTCGATGGCGTGCCCGGGATTCAGTGTCCGGCCGTCGAAGGAGTCAATGATGGACCCGTCCAGAGACACCTGCTCCATGACGCACTGGATCTCCGGCTTGACGAAATCCGACCGGATCTCGTCGATGAACCGATCGATCCACTGATTCGCCAATGGCTCATCCAATGTCTCACGCAGCTGTTGCGCCACGTTCATCAGAATCATGGGCGATCCGATCCCCTTGGCCGGGCGCATCTCGGTAAACTTGGCCGGCAGCAGTTCCGGGTGCTCGTAGAAGTCCAGGCACTTGCGGAAGAGGGCGCGCGCCTCTTCCGCTGCCCGGTCGTCTTGGGCCGCTCTGGCATAAGCCGCCAGCGCCAGACAAGCGAAGCACTCTGAAAAGTAGTAACGCCGTTTGCGAATCGGGCGTCCGTCACGCGTCACCTGAAAATACATCCGGCCGTCCCCCTCACGATCGAAGCCATATTTTCGAAGAAACTGAATGCCGGACAATGAAGCCTCCAGCCACTCCTGACGTGGCTCCATGGTCTGGTGGAGTGTGGCCAAGAGCCAGGCGAACCGTCCTTGCTGCCAGATGGACTTGTCTTCGTCCACCAACGTCCCATCCCGATCCCGCGAGGTCAGATAGCCGCCGTGCTCTCGATCGATGGCGCGCGGCAGCCAAAATGACAGCGTGTCGTTGAGCAGGGAACCCCGGTAGTCCTGACAGAGGGCGATGCGTTCAGTCTTCGCGTAAGACATGGGGTGATCAGTTAGGGAACGATGAGGCTTCCGGGCAGGAGTTCATCAATGGAAAACTTCATGAAGTACAACTCGCGCACACCTTCGTAGAGCACGCCCACATGATCATCCCCCACTCGCGTGAGGCAGGAATAGCCCGCTCCGGTCCGCGCATCGTAGAGCGTGTGCCATGGCTCGGGCCAGGTCAGGCCTTCATCCCTGCTGACCTTGAGCGTCATGTTGAAACGCCCTTGCCCGGTGGCAGGGTTCGAGAAGACCAGGAATGGACCGCGCCTCTCGTCATCGATCCGAATGAGCGAGGCCATGCAAGTCGGCTCCGGAAGCGCCTTCCGATCCGTGGGATGAAGTTCCCAAGTCCTTCCGAGATCCCTCGTCACCGCCACTGTCCGGCCGTTCTCCCCATCAGTTAAGCCCCGATTCCGATTGTCACGGCAGTTGATCATGATGGAGCCGTCGCCCAGTTCGACGAGTTGCGCTTCGGTGGTGTCGATCTTCACACCGGTACCGATCGTCCAGGTCTGGCCTCGGTCCTTGCTGTAGATCAGCGTCGAGAATGGCTTGCCGCCGATGGGCTCCGCATTCTCCCCGCGATACTGCGCGGGAAAGACCAGGGTGCCATCGCGCATGGTGATCCCCTTGCCAGGACCTTGGAGCACAAACCGCCACTCGGGCTTCTTGATCTGCTTCGTAATGTTGCGCGGCTCGGACCAAGTCACCCCGTCGTCATCGCTGTGGGACACCATGAACTGACCCGTCTCGTCCGGCTCCAAACCCGGACCGGATCCATTCCAGGAGTGGTCCCCATGGCTCCACGTGGCCGTGACCCAGATTCGGCCAGTGACGCGGTCAACCAAAATGGAAGGATCACCGATACCATCGTAACGCCACTGCGGATCGTCGCCCATGTCCATGATGACCGCCATCGGTTCCCAAGTTTGACCACCATCAGTGCTCCGGCTCATGCCGACATCAATGTCATTGGGAAGATCGCCACTGCCACGGTAGCGATTGTCATAGACGGCAATGAGCGTTCCTTCATTGGTCGTGGCCAATCCGGGAATGCGGTAGGTGTGACAGTCATCTTGTCCCGCCGTCCTCACAGCCACACCAATGCGCTGCGGAGTGATGCGCGAGTCCCCCTCCGGAACGCGAGTCACCTCATCGATCTCCAGACTCAACACCCGGACATCGACCCGGCCGTTCAGGCTCGCCGTGGGTTTCATTTCCAGGGAGACGTGAAAGGTGTTCGTGCCCTCGGCGAGCACCTGTTCCCCCTTGAACGTCAGTTCCGTCTTGGGATCGAGCGCCTCTCCGAACAATTCCGCACCGCCATGGACGCGAACCTTGGCGATCGAAGCCACCTCGGCCAGGCGAAGGGTCACGCCGCGAACCGTCTTGGGTTGCAAACTCCCATTTGCCTTCACCTGCACCGAGAGAAACGTGTTGTCTCGTTTCCCAATGAGCATCGGGCGTACCTCTTGCGTCACCCGCACGTCTTCGATTCGCATCGGCGCCGGCTTCTTGATCACCACATCGTCAATCAGGGTACCGGCCTTCTCGGGCGCAGATCCCGAGAACCGGAGCATCCGTGTCCCCTTCGGCAATGGCACGCTGACGGCGGAAAGGAAGCGCCGTCCGACGCGGATGATATCGTCACCGCGATAGATCTCCTCCCAGAGCCCGTCCTCCTTCGCAGCAGCAATGCGAAACATATAGGGCGTCCGTTTCGTCCAGCGTTCCGCGTGAAATGTGAGCGCCAGGCCCGGCTCTGTCGGCCGATCGAGCGTGAGCGTCACGGTGCGATTCTCGCCACCCTGGAGGTGGAGGCTCTGCTTGCCCTGGTGGGCAAATCGCGCCGTCACCTCTGCATGGCCCGGCTTCGCCGTCCACGTCCCGACGCCGGAAGGCAATTCCGTGAAAGGAGCCGCGGGAACTCGCTCGAAACTGGTGTGCCGGCTCCCCTGATCCGTTTCCCCACCAACAGGGGCGACGACGCTTAAGAGCATGACAAATATCGGGAATGCAAACCTCATGGGGCGACTATCGTGCCACGCCACGGAAACGAATAAAGTACGGTCTGTGGAATTTGGAGTGCGCCACGTCGTCGCAAACCGGCAGACTATGTCTCTCTTTTTCGCCTGAAACGGACTCTTCTTGGAAAGCCCCTGAGAGATGCGAACTCACTCGTCATGCCAACGCTATCCAACTACCATCACTTCGCGGGCCGCCACCACGAGACCGGTGTCATCCACAATTACTACGCCCATTCCGGCGCCCAAGCCCCGCACACCGGGCAGCCATACTCTGAGGCCCTCCTCTTGGGCATCAGCGGCGGCATCGCCATGGGTTACTTCACCTTCGCCTACAAGGGCTACGATCCCCATGTCGCTCTCCTGACCCGCAACACCTTCGATCCCCTCGAAACCCTCCTCTCGCGCCTCGGAGCAAGCCGGGAGTTTCGCAAGACCAACAAGCCCGAGAAAGCTGTGCGCAACGTCATCGACCTCCTCGAAAACGGTGAGCCAGCCCTCGTGTGGGCGGACCGATGGAGCCTGCCTTACAATGCTCTCCAGCACGACGACGGCATGTGGGGCAATTTCCCGATCATCGTCTTTGGATACGAGCCCGAAGAAGACCGCGTCCACATCGCCGATCGCGCCAGCGTTCCTCTATCCGTGACTCTCGATGAATTGATGGCGTCTCGAGCACGCATCAAGAAAGACAAGTTCCAAATCCTTCATCTCGGCCTCCCCGATCCCGAGCGCTTGCCCGCCGCCGTGTCTTCCGGAATCTGGGATTGCATCAATCTATTCACGGAGAAGCCACCCAAAGGCACCCGCAAAAACTTTGGCTTCGCGGCCTACGAACATTGGATCAGCCTTCTTCGAAAGGCCAAACAGCGCCTCAGTTGGGAGAAAGAGTTTCCCGCTGGGTCAAAGATGTACGCCGCACTGGTTTCCACGTTCGATCACATGGGAACAACCGGTATCCTCGGCGATGCCGATCGGGCTCTCTACGCCGACTTCCTTGATGAAGCCACGGTCGTTCTCTCGAAATCGGCTCTCAGGGAACCGGCGGCTCAATTTCGAGAAAGCAGCGCCGCCTGGCGCCAGTTAGGCCGTGTCCTTCTCCCTGACGGCGTCCCCTCGTTACGCGAAACCCGTGAGTTGATGACCAAGCGCCGACACCTTTTCATCAACGAAGGCAATGCCGCCGTTCCCCGGATGGCGCAGATCGATCAGCGACTGGCCGAACTGCGGGCCGAGGCCCAAGATCAGTTCCCGTTGAACAAAACTGAGGTGCAAGATCTTCGGGACGCCATCGCGACGCAGCTCGAGATCATTCACGACATCGAAAAGATCGCCGTGAGACAATTGCGATCCTCCATGAGCCAATAAAAAACTTAAACTTAAACGTAAACTTAAACTCCGATGGAGCATCAAAACCCAACTCGAGTTCTCGTTTCGAAACAATGCGTCTTCCCGTCCTCCACATGCGGACTCGGTCTAGGGGCCCTGAAATGGAGTCCATCCCACACCAATCTTGACGGCGACTCAATCGATTAGCTCTTCCACACTCGAAGTCCCTCGATTTGTTCAAAATGCCGATCGAACGTTACCAACACACACCCTAACTCCATGCAATGAGCGGCAATCCAAATGTCGTTGGTGGGAATCTTCGCAGATTGACGCCGGAGTCGATCTTTGATCGTCGCGAAGTAGTCCGCAGTGTCTTCGCTTGTATGCAGGGTTCGAACCGGCGTTTTTTGCAAGAAGGCCTTGAGTTCACGGAAATTCCGGTCTTCCCGACGGCCCCCTTTGAAACCGTAGCGAAGCTCCGCGAGGACGAATACGGAAAGGTAAATGCACTCGGATTCAGCCATTACCTCCATGACGGACTCGTTGCCGCGGCGAAATTCCGAGTAGGCGTTCGTGTCGAGGAGAATGCGTTTCATCTATCTGCCAGTCGTCGGAATCGATCTCACCAAGATCGGCAAGGCGCCTATTGAATGCCTCCGCGTCCTTGTCGGACCAAGTTCCAAACAAATCTGCAAATTCGGCTCGATGATCCGGCACGCGGGAATCCAATCCAACAGCCTTGCGAAGAAGCTGCTTCACCAACTGGTTCAGCGAGAGGCCATCCCGCTGGGCAATCTTGGCCAAACGATCACCCAGTTCATCATCGAGCTTGTGAATTGTGATCGATTTCATGGTTCAATTTGGTGCACAATTTGAACCACATCAAGCGGATCCTCCAGCCACCGGAGTCTACTCCCTCGGAGATCGAGACGCTCTCTAGTACTCCGTCTTGATCCCCAGGATCGATTCACAGGAGAATCGGATGAACAGAGCCAGCGGTGTGTCTTTCCGGTCGCGCCACGTTTCCAGTGTCGCCTCAACACTCCGTCGCGCCTCGCCCGAAAGATTCCCTCGGAGTTCCAAATCCCGCGCCGCTTGCATCACGAGAAAGGGATGCTCCGAGGATAACTGTTTCACCAGGGCACCCTCCTCCTTGGCCACCGGAGCAAAGTTGGCCTCCACTTGGTCGATCAGCTTCTGCAGCGGCACCTTGGAAGCATCCTGACCCAATTCATAACTGCTCGCCCCCTGACGGGTCAGGTTGACCTGATCGATCTCCGGCAAATAACCCAGGTCCCGGAGTTCCAACGCTTGCTCGACCAGGATCGAACGCATCCTCCCAAGTGTCGCGGCGTGATCGGCCTCGGCCGCTAGATTCGTGATTTGGTGGGGATCGACCCGCACATCGTAGAGTTCTTCCCGAGGGCGCGTGGGTCCGGCATAGGCATGCTGTGCCGAGGTCATGGAGGATGGCTTCATGCGATAGAACTCGTGACGGATCTCACTCTGGTCAGGGTAGACGCTCCGCTGGTTCCATCCGAAATGGGGCATGTAGTTTCGAATGTAAAGGTAGTCCTTGTTCCGGACCGAGCGGGAGAAATCAAAGACCTCATCGATCCGGTCCCGCGCCCCGTAGACGATCTTCCGCGGTTCGGCCGCCTTGGCGCCCCCGAGAAAGGCTTTGCCCTGCATGTAGCCGGGAATCTCCAAACCTAACAAGCTCAAGACGGTGGGAGGAAAATCGACAAAGCTCACCAGGTCATCGATCGACTCACCGGGAGCCGCGGGCGCCAAGTGACGGTATTTCTCCGGGAAGCGAATGATCAGGGGCACGTGCATGCCCGAATCGTGGAGGACACGTTTGTGCCGAGGCAGGCCCGCTCCGTGATCGGAATAAAAAAAGACGATGGTATCCTCCACCAAACCGTCCTCTTCCAGCTGCTTGAGTAGAGTCCCCGTATTATCGTCCATCACCGAAACACAATCGTAGTGGCGCGCAATCGTCCGGCGGATGACGGGCGTATCCGGATAGTAAGGGGGCACGGGAGCCGCCGCCGGATCGTGGATCCGTTCGGCAGGTAGCTTCGACTGGACTTCCCGCTGAAATTTGGCGTAGGACCACGTCATGCTGCGCGACTGGTGCGTCGTCATGTCGTTGAAAACGGCAAAGAACGGCTGCTCGGCATCCGATCGCCGGCGCCAGTGCGCCTTGGCACTGCTTTCATCCCAGGCTTCGGCGATCAATCGCGACTCGGAACCGGTGTTGTAGTCCGTCTTCACATTGTTCGTCGTGTAGTAGCCCACCTTTCGCAAGAGGGCGGGCCAGGCCACGATCGATTCCGGGATGACAAAGTCACTCCGCATCTGGTGCGTGCCCGAGGTCTGGGCGTAGACCCCCGTGATGAGACAGGAACGCGAGGGCGAACACACCGGAGCTGTGGCAAAAGCACCCGTGTAACGCACGCCCTCCTTGGCCAGGCGGTCGACATGGGGCGTGTCCGCATAGTCGTCTCCCCAACACCCCAGCGTGGCGCTCATGTCCTCCACCGTGATCCAGAGGATGTTGGGACGGTCCGCAGCAAAAGCCGTTGCCGTGACCACCGAACAAGAAAAAAGGATAGAGAGCAGTCCTCGTAACATGACCTCATTGAAGCGGGTTGCCCTCCCGCCGCCAATCTCGGAGTGGGATGAATTCTCACCCAGAAAACTTGAGAGCGGGGCACTATTTCTCCAACCATAATAACCCAGTAATGTTTGGCTGATAAGGGTGTAGTCATCACCGATCAAGCATCGGTTCATCCTAACTAACCATGAACACCCAATAATCGATGAGACTACACACACGAGACCTCAGGAAATTGAGAACGGCCCTCCAGGCAATCGGAACCGCCTTGGTGACCATGCTCAGCAGCAGCCTTCCAGCCATGGCGGACGACGACGACTCACTCTGGGATGGCCCGGGTCAGGAGTACACGGTGAGTGACAACATCACGGTTCACTACGAAGAAATCATGCTCCTCTATCCGGACACCACAATGGACGTTCTGCCGGCTTGGATCTACAAGATGGACGGGACGCCGTTTGCTGCGCTGGCCTTCAACCGCACGGGATACGCCGTGGCCTTCGTCGAAGGGGCCTATACCAGCGAACAGCTGCAGTCGATCGCCCAGTCCAATGCGCTGGCTCAGGGCACGACGCGAACCGGAACGCTCATTCTCAGTTCCAACGCCGTCCGCCTGAATACGGTCGTCATGAGTACCAACGGGTTCGATCCGGGCGCTGCCCGCTACGAGGACGATGACGATGAAATCGAGTACGAGGAAGAGGAGGACTACGAAGACGAGGGTGAGGAAGAAGAGGAGGGCGAGGAGGAAGAAGACTACGAAGATGAGGGCGAGGAAGAAGAGGACTACGAAGAAGAAGGCGAGGATGGCGATGAACTCGAAACGATCTACGTGGAGTTCAGCGATCGCGTGGTCGAACTCCAAGCTCTGATCCTGCGCAACGAAGCCAATCAGGTGGTCGGTGCCGACGTCTGTGGCATGAACGAATGCTGCTGGCTCATTGCAAGCGGCGTGTTGGATGACGACGACCTCAAAGAAATCCTTGAAGACGGATTCATGCAGGATACCAAGGATGCAATTGAAGAAGTGAGCATCACTCTAGACGACGGCACGGAGTTGCCGGCCATCGCCTTCGTCGAAGCGGTCGACTTCAACGAGCCCGCAGAACCCAACGCCACGGGCGAGGGAGAGGAAGAAGGTGAGGAACACAAAGAAGGTGAAGAGGAAGGCGAGGACTCCGAACATGGTGAGGAAGAAGACCATGCCGAGGGCTACCACGACGAAGAAGAGGACGATGAGGACGATGAGGACGATGAGGACGATGAGGACGATGAGGACGATGAGGACGATGAGGACGATGAGGACGATGA
>JANQJH010000122.1 GCA_028281705.1 Verrucomicrobiales bacterium | reverse complement strand
GCCCGGGAGGCGGAGGAGAGGAGATTGGCGCGGGCGGCGATGAGGTCGGGCCGTCGCATGAGGAGGTCGGCGGGGAGTCCTGCGGGGACTTCCCCGGTCAAGGCCGGCAGGTTGTTGTGGTGCTCGATGGTGGCACTGGGGTAGCGTCCGATGAGGATTTCCAGATTCCGGGCGGCGTTCTCCTGGTTGAGGCGTCGCGCGAGGAGGCTGCGCTCGGCCGAGGCGACGTTGTTGCGGCCAAACTTGACCTCGAGGGCGCTACCCTGGGCGCCCTTCTTGAAGTCGCCTTCTTTCATGGCGAAGTCCCGGAGGAACATCTCGCGCGTCTGGATGGCGGAATCGACGAGGAGACCGGTGGTGATGAGGTTGCACCAGGCCTTGGCGGTGTTGGCCGCGAGGGAAAGGCGGGCACCGCGGTAGATAGCGCGTTCGCCGATGTAATCGTGGATGGAAGCCTCCTCGATGTCCCGCAGCCGTCCCCAGAGATCGAGTTCCCAGGAGGCATTGAGGGAAAGACCGTAACTGGTGGATTGCTCCCAGGCCGAGAGATCGCCGTCGGCGTCCTGGAAGCGCGATCCGGAGCGCGATCCGGAAACAGAGCCGCTGATGGAGGGCAAACGGCCCGAGCGGCCGATGATGGTGCCCTCCCTGGCCTGGCGCAGCCTGGCGGCGGAGACCCGGAGGTTGTTGTTGTAGCGCATGGCCTCGGCGACCAGTCTTTCCATGTCTGGATCGTTGAAGGTCGCGAGCCAACCGGTGGAAATCTGGCCGTCATTGCCCTCGCTGGCCCGTGTCCATTGCTGAGGGAATTCGAGGTCCCCGGGCGCGAGATCCCGTGCTGGTTTTCCGATGTGGAAGGCCGCGCAGCCGGTCAGGACGACGGTGAAAGGCAAGAAGCAGAGCTTGGACATGGGGCAGTTCCGATAGCCGAGGATGGGTGTGATCGCAAATTTCAAGGTCTATTCGGTCCGGTCCCCCGGACCGAATGGACAAACTTAAACTCCAATGTGTGTTGGAGACAGCTATTGCCTCTGTTACTCAGATTCAGCCTCGGAGACGGATTTCGTGAAACGACGCCTCCATTCCCGTCCTGACTCGTGATGGGAGTTTAAGTTTATGTTTAAGTGTAAGTCTAAGTTTTTGGACTTAGGTCGTTGATCGAAGGATCGGCCCGTAGCCACCAGTAGTCGCCATCCGGGAGATAACGCGCGAAATCGGACGTCCGGACCTCGACGGCGTTGGCGGGCGTCTCTTGAATAAGCAGGCGGTCGCAGCGGAAATCGGGTTCGTCTTGAGCGAGGAAGGCGCTCAATTTGGCCTTGAAGCAGGCGGCGCGGATCTCGGTGGTGGGGTCGCCGGGGGTCACGAGGAGGCGATCGAGGAGATCGGGTTCGTGTTCGCGAAAGAACCCGAGGAGGGGATCGCGATCAGAGATGTGGAAGCTGTGATCGACGACGCCGTCGATCCAGCGGAACCAGCGCCGTTTGACGCGGTCGAACTCGGCCAGCATGTTGGTCTCGGGATCGAGGCGGGACCGCTCCTGAGCCACGATATCGACGGTGATGATCTCGTCATGGCCGTGGGGCACACGGCAGTTGGGCGCCTCGCCGCTGATGAGACGGTGACCCATGCTGTAGCGGCGGCTGAATCTCAGCCGGAAATCGTCGTCCTCGACGCTCATGTCGGATGGCTCGCGGCCGTGGATCTCGTCTAGAGCGGCATCAAGGAGAGCACCTCCGCCTGGATCCGGGGGATCTCATCCAGCTCGAGACCGGGATCGGGCACGATGAAGATCTCCTCGGTCTTGCGCCGCTTGTAGATGACGAGCTTCTGCCCGTCCTTCTCCTGGGCATCGATTTGCTGGAGGATCTTCTTTCTTTCTAACATGATGGCGAGCAGGTAGCGCGTCTTGATCGTGTTAGGATCGTTTTCTGAGATCATGCGCTTGAGGGCTTCCTCGGCGTCTTCCTTGTCCACCGCGTCCTGACGTTTTTGATCGGGAACAGGGGGTTCGTAGAGGCTGCGCCAGAAGGAGAAGGGAGCGGCGCCGTCCTTGCGCTCTTTCCAGGCTTCTTCCGAATAGTCTTCCCGGCGGAACTCGCCCTCTTCCTCATCCCAAAAGATGGCGGTGTAGAAGGGTTGTCCTTCGGTGAAGGGTTCTTCGGTCTGCGAACACGCGTGTTTTCGGGAAGCGAGCTTCCACTGGCGTTCAAGGGACATCTTGTTGCGGTTGTTGAGCTAAGTTGTTGTGTTGGTCGTCGGGCGGGCGGGTGGACGAGCCGTTCGTCCGCCTAAAGGAAAGGCTAAAGCTTCGGTTTCTCGCGCGCAAGTAGAGAAAGACGCCGCCGAGGGTGAGAAAGATGGCGTTGGCCAGCCAGGCAGCCACGGCGGGGGCGAGGTGGCCGCTCTTGCCCAGGGCGAGAAAGAGTTCAGTGAGAAAGAGGATGGCGCCAAAGAGAAAGATGGCGGTGGCGACCCCGCCGAGGATGCCCCGGCGGGAGAGAGAAATCCCTAACGGAGCGGCGATGAAGAGGATGGCGAGACAACCCCAGGGGGCGGCCCAGCGGTGCTGCAGATTGGTTAGGTAGGCGTGGGGTTGCGGGAGACCGTCGCGCTTCACCGTCTTGACATAGGAAATGAGACCGGGCACGCCGAGATAGTCGGGTTCGATGCGTTGATTGACGACCTGCCAGCGAGACTCCCTCCAATCGGTCTCATGGTGCCAATCCTTGAATTTGGACACGGGCCCCACGGCCTCATCCTGGGAGAATTGCGTGACTTCGGCGCGGTAAAAGCTCCACCGTCCGGTCTCGATGTCCCAGGTGGCGGATTCCGCCTGGATGGCTTTGGTCCGGCGGTTCTGCGCGTCCTGCTCCTGGACATCGACGATGCGAAGTTCTTCGGAATCCAGAGTGTAGGGGATCTCGCCAATGTACCAACTGCGGCGATCGCGCTCGTTGATGTAGAGATGCTTGGTCGCGATGGCGGTCTTTTGGTCGTCGCTGAATTGATCGAGGAGAAACTCTTTCTTGCCCTCGCCCAACGGAGCCCACTGGTAGTTGAAGACGAGATAGAGAAAGGAGATGTAAGCGCCGCAGAGGAAGAGCGGCAAGAGGGTTCTCCCCAGACTCCGGCCCGAGCCGAGGATGGCGATGAATTCGTTAGAACGCGAGAGGCGGCTTAGAGCATAGACGGTAGCGATGAGGACGGCGGCCTCGGCGATTTTGGTGAAAATGTGCGGGATCTGGACAACGTAAAAATGGAGGATGTCGGCCCAAGAGGGGCTGTGTTCCCGGAAGTCGGAGAGATTGTCGTTGAGATCAAAGATCAACCAGATGGCGAAGAAGGCGACGAGGCAAAAGAGGAAGGGGAAGATGAATTCGCGCAGGAGATAGCGGTCGAGGATGGTGGTCCATCGGAGGGCGCCGAGGACGAGGAGGGGACTGAAGATGCCGGCGGCGACGAGATAGCGACGGATGGTGAAGGCCTCCGGCACCGGAACTTCGCCAAACTGACTGGAGGTCACGCTCGAGCTGTTCAGATCGTGGAGCATCCAGGCGACCGCGAGGGGGACAAAGATCAGACTCGCGGTGAGGAGTTGCCAGCGACCCTCGGTGCGGAGGAGGATGAGGAGCAGACCCGGGAGGAGAAGGAGGACGGTTTGCAGAAGCTGCGGCCCGAGTTCTTGACCGGGACTATTGGCGTAGGCGGCCGCGGCCGCGCCGCCCCCGAGGACGAGAGCCAGAGGGATGATCCAGCGATTTTGCAAGAGCACGTTTCTCGCGGCGTCTCGAACGGCTTCGCGAAAGCTCTGTTTTCCTGGAGGAGGATCGTTCTCGGGCGGGTCAGAGACGGTCATGTGCGCTTTCCGGACCTTGAACGTCCTCGGGGCAAGGTTCAACGTCGAAGATGCCCAGACCTTTTCTCCGCGCCACGGCCTTTGCCCATGAACTGGTGCGCGAGGTGCTTCGGGAAGGCGACTTGGCCGTCGATGCCACTTGCGGCCGGGGGCACGACACGCTGTTCCTCGCAGAGTTGGTGGGCGCGGAGGGGGAGGTCCTCGGTTTCGATATCCAGAAGGAAGCCATCGAGTCGACTCGGAGCCGCCTGGTGGAAGCGGCGATGGACGCCCGGGTCACGCTCCATTTGGCGAGTCACGATCGACTGACGGCGATCCTGGGGGAGCGTCGGGCGGCGATGGCGGTGCTCTTCAACCTGGGGTATTTGCCAGGGGGCGACAAGGGGCGGATCACCACATCAGCGACGACGCTGCCTGCGTTGGAGCAGGCCCTCACGGCTCTGGCGCCTGGGGGATTGCTCGGAGTGACGGTCTACCCCGGCCACCCCGGGGGCGGTGACGAGGCGAAGGCCGTCGGGGCGTGGATGGGGGCGCTGCCTCAGGAGACCTGCGAGGTCATTCGCTACGGCTTCATCAATCAGCGTGGTGATCCACCGTATGTCTTTGGCGTACGGAAGCGGGATTGATCCCGATCGATGATCGCGGCCTACGTCACTGGACGTGGAGGCTTCTCAGCCACTCAAAATGGTCGCGTTCCAGGGCATCGTGATCGGGGATAGGCCAGTAGAGCATCTCGTCCGCAGCCGTGATCCAGAAACCGGAACGCAGGCTGAGGAATGACATGCGGCCAAAGGCGGAGTCGAGACTGATCCCCTTGATCTTTTTCCCTGGGTTGCCCCGGAGTTCGAGAATCTGATCTCTCAGCTTCTGGGGATGCACGTTGGGGATGGGCGAGCTGTGAAAGGGATTGGACTCGAGGGTGGAGAGGTACTCTTCGATATCGAGGTCGATCTGGGTGAAGAGCACTTTGGGGGCGGACTTGGCCTGGTGCGGGTCCGTGATGAAGGCGCCGAATTCGGGTGGCGTCATGTAGCTCAGGACGATGGCGTTGAGTGGGCAGATCTCCTGGAAGGTGCGGATGAACCCGGGCCCATGCTGGCGTTTGTACTCGGCCTGTTTGAGGGTGAGCACCTTGCCTTCCACGGAGGTGATGTAGAGATTGCGGAAGGCGCTGAGTTCGAGGTGTTCCAGCACGCGGTAGGTGGAAATGAACTTGGTTCGCTTGGGGCTTCCATCGGGCTTGGGCACGACCTCCGCCATGTAGCGGTCGATCTCGAAGTAATCGTCGCGAAACTCGGAATCGATCTCGGCGAACACGACCTGGCCGTGAAAATAGCGCGAACTCCCGATGGTGTAGTGTTTTCCGAAATCATCCGGGCCGAGGTTGGAGGCGACCAAGGCATGGTTGGGCCACATGATGGCGTAGAGGTGTTGTTCGTAAGGAAGACTCATGAGGTGAGTCTAGCATACGTTGGGCTCCAGTCCGCCTGTCAAGCCTGCTTCAGGCCACACAGGCCGGAGAAATTTGAGAATAACCTGGAATATGCGAAGGGACTGAAGTCCCTGCCACTTTCTCCCACATTGGCTTCGCCGATTTACTCTGGTGGGAGAAGCGATTCGCCCTCGTCTTCGTCTTCGGCGTCTCCCGCAGCCGGGATGAGTGATTCGCCTTTACCGTCGTCCTCGTCTTCCGGAATGAGCAAATCGCTTCCTTCTTCTTCCGGGATGAGCAGATTACTTCCCTCGTTTTCCGGAATGAGTAGATCACTTCCCTCGTCTTCTGGAATGAGCGAATCGCCCTCATCTTCATTTTCGACCTCGGTGTCGTCCTCTTCCTGCTGGGGCGTGTTCTCCTCATCGGGATCGGTGATGGGAACCGCCACGATCGGTTCAATTGCAAAGTCGGTTCCGAGGATGGGCAGGAGGGGGGATTCGGTGGCGTGGTACTGATGGCATTGGAGGCAACTGTCGCCGGCTCGTTCCTGGGTATGGCACTGGGTGCAGTGATTGAGCATGAGCGGTTGGAACCCGCTGCGGAAGAGGTGTGGGTCGTGATGACCGGCAGCGAAACTCTTGCGATAGGCCTGCACGTGTTCCGGCCTGGTTTCGAGCTGGTGGCAGGAGGCGCAGGCCTCGTTGGCTAGGACCTGGTCTTGGCGCACCAGTTCGGGGAGACGGACATGGCTGCGGTGTTTGAACTTCGTCATTGGACGCGCGGCCAGTTCGCGGGCGGTGTGCGACCAATTGATGCGCATGGAGCCGTCATCGCGCCGGTCGAGCGTGTGACACTTGAGACATTTGCCGGCGCCGGTAGTGTCGTAGCCCTGCCAGTGATCGCCGGCGGCACCGAGCAAATCCAGCGCTTCGGGAACCTCTTCTACTTTGGCGGCGGCCACATCGAGGATCGATTTCATCAAGAGATCCCCGTGACCGCTCGGCTGGTAGGAGAGGGCGCCCTCGACGGGATCGTAGGTGAAGGTACCCCCGGAATCGGTGGTCGAAACCACGGGTTCCTCGGAGTCTCGGGCCGCTGCCCGCAGGTTGGTGAAGACCTCGACGAGGTTTGTTCCCAAGCGCTCTGCCTGATCCGGCTCGACGTCTTCGAGTAATGCCGACTCGCGCAGCCGCTGCCCCAGCGTACCGGCGGAGCCTTCGGGGTAGATCTCTTCAACGAGGGTTTGGGCCACGGCGGCCGCGGCCTGTTTTTCCTCCTCGGTCGCCCGGCGCAGGGGATAGAGCGATTCCACCTCACGATGTTGTTGGCCGAGAAGGATGCGCAGCAGCGAGCTGATCTCGCGACCGCTGGCCGAATCCCAGCGCGCCAGTTTCTCCGCCAGCTCGGGCTCGAGTTGATCCGCCATTCTGGCGGTATCGATTCGGGGAAAGGCGAGGATGTCCCACGAGCCGACCGTCGTGTTGGCATGGTGACAGTCGGCGCAGCTATCTTCAAAGGTACCGGTGAGCATTTTCCCGCCGCCGGTCTGTTCGCTGTGGCAATCCGTGCAGGCGTTCTTGGCGAACTGCTTGAACTCGTCGGTCTTGAAGTACTCGTTGAAATGGGTCTCGTGGTCGAAGAAATGGTGGGTGCGGCGATGGTAGGGGTACGAGGTGAACTCGGGGTGCCCCTGGGAGAAGCTGTGGAATGGTCCGGTGTGGCAGACTTGGCACTGGGCGTTGCTCATGTGTCTAAGATCGGCCTGGGCCCCCTGGTGTTCTTGGTGACAGCTGGCGCAGGCGATCTTCCGTTTGTCGACGCCGACGCGGGAGGCGAGTGAGACCATGACGGGCACGGTGGCCGGCGGGCGTTTCTCGGCCTTTTGCGTGAGTTTGGCGAGGTAGTCCTGCGGCAGGGTGTGGGCGGTGAAGAGGTGTTCTTTTTTCCCGGCGCCGATCTCATGGTGGCAGATGGCGCATTGATGGGCGTCGAGAAAAGCGCGGTCGCCGTGGTACTTGGGGAGGGCGCTCAGCGCACCGAGCGCTTCGGCAGGTTGGCGGTGGCAGGTGGCGCAGGTGGTCTGTGCGGTGGAATGGACCGAGGTGATAGGGCCGGGGTTGAGGGGATGGCTGAGCGACTCGGGACGATTGGCGAAGAGGATGAGGACCAAGGCGAAAGTCAGACCCGCGAGGAGAAGTGTGAGGGTGCCACGCTGATGTCGCAGGCTCTTCGTGGGGTGACAGGGGGTCAGTGGCAGACAGCACGAGCCGTCCGGCAGCGGGCCATCCTCGCAGCGGCCCCCAAGGGCGGGATCGCGGGAGCAGAACCAGCGGTCTTCCTGGGTCGTCTCACCGGTCACGCGGTTGTATTGACCCTTGGCGGGGATGCACTCGCCGGCACGGCGGCCGTATTGGGTGACAAAGTCACCACGGCAACGCCCCTTGGCATCGGGGCCGAGCGCGCAGGCTTTCCCGTCGCACTCGTGGCCGCAAGCGAACTTTTGATTGGGCCGGTTGTAGGCGGTCTCGCTGTGTTTGAAGCGATTCACTGGATTTGCCATGGTGAAGTTAGAATCTGGCCCCGTAGCTCAGTGCGAGAGCGGCGTGAGCGATGGCGAGTATAAGCAGGCTGTAGGTGAATGGGATGTGAATGAAGAGCCAGAGCCGAAGAAGCCGCTGGGCCGCACTCTGGTAGTCGAGATTGCGTTTCACTTCGACGAGTTCGCAGAGTTGCTTGAGCAGGGGCCGTTCAGCTTCGGCGAGGTAACGGGAGATCGAGCCGATCTGTTCATCGAGTTCGCGCATGCGCGTCCCGGAGGCACGCAGAGCGAAGAGGACGTGCGGTCGGCGGTGGAAGAAAGGACGCAGGTGGTTGAGATAAAAGTCAGTCAGCGAGGAGGAATGCAGCTCGGCCTCGGATTTGAGCACCAGGGCTTCGGCCTCGTCCTGGATCTTTCGTCGCCGCGCCGGGATCTGTTCGGGGATGGCGGGCTCGCCAAAGTTTGTCATTTTGCGTGGCAAAGATCGCGTGAGGTAGAGCCCGATGACTCCGCTGGCGGAGACGATGACAAAGACGGCCGCGAGGAGGGATTCAAAAACGCCGCTGGGCAACTTGAAATCGCAGTGGAGGAGAAAGACAACGACGCTGAAGAGCCCCACGTAGATGTGGATTTGCATCCAGGTGGAGGCCTTGAGGACGACCAGGAATGGCAGTTTCTTGCGTGCGTTGAACAACGTTAGTCCCAGGACGGTGGCGAGCAGGAGGAGACCGCTGTAGGTCGGGGACGGGCGGAGGGCGATATCGAGTGCGCGGCAGGCGAGCAGTGTCAGGACGACCGCGACAGCGAGGGCGGCGAGGCTGTAGAGGCGACGCTTTTGGAACCGATTCATGATCGATTGAGCCAGGCGGCGAGGGAGTCGACGTCGCGCATGTCGGCCCGGGTGAGCGCATCGTGGGGGCAGGCATTGGCGCAGG
>JANQJH010000083.1 GCA_028281705.1 Verrucomicrobiales bacterium | reverse complement strand
CCTGAACAGCTCGATGAGGACGATCCCTTTGCCACCGCGCGTCCTCCGAATGGTTCGAGCAATGTGGTGACCACGGTGGAATACCTGGACGTTCCGGTGAGCGAACTCCATGAACTCTTGCGCCGGCCCATGAAAACGGCCGATGCCACCGCCTTGCGCCGCTCTCTCGATCCCGCGATCAAGGCGGGCAGCGTCAAACGCACCGGGCTCAGCTACGTGCCCACCCGTAGCGGCAGACGCGCGGTGACGCGGTCGGGAATGGAACGCATCTATGGTGTCGAAGCGGACCCGCCGGAGTTGCCGGGCAAGCTTCAGGGGCCGATCGAACCGGGGGTCGAACTCATCACCCCGTTGCACCGGACGACCTTCGAGATGCGGCCCGAAGGTCATTCACTGGAAGTGGATCCCCAACTGGGGCCGGATGGACGTACCATCGATCTCTCCATCGCTCCCGAGCGAGTGAATCGGCTGGGGACGCTGGCCTATGGCCAGAGGCAGTCGAAGATGACCTTGCCCTTGTTTCACACCGAGCGCCTGACGACAAGCGCCTCCCTCTTGGCCGGGCGTTATCTTTTATTAGGCGTGCATTCCACGCGATCTCAGGCGGGGCAGAATACGGGGCGCTATACCATGGTCTTTGTCACCAGTTCGCTCAAGGGTAATCGTTGATCTCTTCCAAATAAGTGGAGCCAAGTGATGCGGGCACTCCTGTCCGCCCCATCTGTCTTCTTATTGGCCGGAGGTCATCTTCTCCAAGATCGAGGTGCTAACTAACTTAACTTAACTTAACTTAAACTCGAACTCTTCACTGCGGAGTTTGAGTTTATGTTTAAGTGTAAGTTTAAGTTTTTAGACGTCGCAGATAGACACGCCTTGATTGAGAGAGGCGATCTTGTCTTCGCGCTTGGGAATGAATTCCTGAGCCACGAAACCTTTGAAACCGGTGGCGACGACGGCTTTCATGATGGCCGGGTAATTCAGTTCCTGGGTTTCATCGATCTCATTGCGACCGGGCACGCCGCCGGTGTGGTAGTGGGAGAAATAGGGATGCTTCGCGCGGATGGTGGCGATGACGTCGCCCTCCATGATCTGCATGTGATAGATATCGTAGAGTAGCTTGAAATGATCGGAGTCAATCGCCTGGCAGAGCGCAACTCCCCAGGCGCTCTTGTCGCATTGATAGTCCGGGTGGTTCACTTTGCTATTGAGCAGCTCCATGGAAAGGGTGACACCCTTGTCCTCCGCCAGTTTGAGGACTCGTTTGAGCCCCTTGGCGCAGTTCTGGATCCCGACTTCGTCATCGAGACCCTCGCGATTGCCGGAGAAGCAAATGAGGTTTTTCAAGCCGGCGTCGGCCACCGCCTTGATCTGGGCTTCGTAGGCCTCGACGAGCTTGTCGTGATGTTCCACGCGATTCCAGGCGCGGGTGATGCCGCCGAGGGCTTTGCCGTCGGGCCCCTCGATCGTGGGATTGCTCACCATGGCACAGGTCAGGCCATGCGGTTTGAGAACCTCCATGTCGGCAGGTTGGAGAAGATCGATTGAAGTGAGGCCGATGTCCTTGCCGGCGACGCAAAGATCTTTGAGGCTCACCTTGGGATAGCACCATTTGCAGACGGAGTGGTTGACGCGGCCCTTGAGATTCCCCTTTTCCTCAGCCGCCTGCAGCCGGTGGTGCAGGCTGGCTGCGGTGGCGGTGATCAACGCGGTCCCGGCGGATTTTCCAATGAAGGAGCGGCGTGAAAGAGACGTATTCATGCCGCTAGTCTACACATGGAGCCTGCGGGTCAAGAATGGAATCTTGAGTCTGGTGCGGATCTCCGTTCTTGCCTCCCGTCGGAGGGGTATCTAGCGTCAGTCTCCATGAGCAATACGAAGTGTCTATTCTTCTCTTTCGTTCTTCTTTCCGGGATCGGCGTGGCCGCCGAAAATGAGCCGCCAAGCGCCAAGGCTGACAAGGCTTTTCAAGATTCTCCGGTGGTGGCCGACGGAGCTGCATTGACCCTGGTGAGTGCGGCTTTCAGATTCACCGAGGGACCGGCACGAGATGCCAAGGGTGACGTCTATTTCACGGATCAGCCTAACGACCGCATTCATCACTGGTCGGCGGCCACGGGTGTGATCTCGGAATTTCTCTCACCCGCCGGGCGATCGAACGGACTCTACGTGGCGGCCGATGGATCGCTCCTGGCCTGTGCGGATGAAAAGAACGAGTTGTGGCGCATCGATGTGGAGACGAAGAAGCACCAGGTCTTATTAGGGAAACATGAGGAGAAGCTGTTCAACGGGCCCAATGACGTTTGGGTTTTGCCTAACGGTGATCTCTTTTTCACGGATCCTTTTTACAAGCGTCCCTATTGGAAGCGCGGCGATCGCGAACAGGATGGGCAACATGTTTATTTTTTGGCCAAAGGTGACTCGAAGGCGAAACGGGTGGCGAGCGATCTGGTGCAGCCTAACGGAATCATGGGAAATGCCAAAGGCGATGTGCTCTATGTGGCTGACATCGGCGACAAGAAAACCTATCGTTATCAGATCGGGGAAGATGGGGAACTTACCGGCAAGACCAAGTTGATCGATATGGGGTCTGATGGGATGACGTTAGACGCGTCGGGCAATCTCTATCTCACAGGAAAGGGAGTGACCGTGGTGGATCCGCAAGGGCGCAAGATCGAGCACGTTCCAGTGCCCGAGGGTTGGACGGCCAATGTCTGTTTCGCGGGAGCGGATGGCAAGACCCTCTTCGTCACGGCGATGGATTCGGTCTATACCCTGAAGATGAAGGTGGCGGGGGCGAAGTGAAACGTGGGGTCTGCATCTCGCCGGTCGAGTTCAGACGGGATCAGATTCACCTCTTGGCGGCGTCTTGGAGCGCCGTCACGTAGCGCCCGGGGGCGTGATCGAGGAGGGCGGGGAGGGGTTCACCGGTGCGATCGCCCTCGAGGATGGCGTGGAGGGCCTCCCACCAGGATTGGCGGGACCTGGGCAAGAATTTCGCCTCATCGATGGTCAAGGGTTGATCCGGCCGGAGATGGACGGGGCGACCTGCGTGTTTGTAGGCGAAATCGTTGAGAAACTCGATCTCGTAGGGGAGGGTCGTCACGATGTCCTGATTGTGGACCACGCGGAACACGGGGACCTGGGCGACGCGCTCGGCGAAACTCGGGTTGCCGGGACGGGGGCATCCGAAGGTGTAGACCGCATCGGCGCGATGCTTGGTGGAGGCCAGGAGTGCGAGGGCCCCTCCCAGGCTGTGTCCAGCGAAATAGAGCTTCTTGGGAGCGTCCGCCTCCATGGCGGCGTTCAGCGGCTCGGCGATCTTCTCATAGGCTCGGGCGAAGCCGCCGTGGACCTTTCCGCCCTCGGGCCACTGGGTCAGCAGGGTGTTGACGTTGAACACCCAGTGCCGCAGATCCGAGGTACCTCGGAAAATGACGAGATGACAGTCGAGGTCGTCCACGGGGGAGATCTGGGACCAATGGAGTTCCTGGTGTCCGAAATGGCGCCGTTCACGGAAGCCGGCGACGGCGAGGAGGCTCTGACGGCGTTCCTTCTCCTGGGCGTAGACGACATGAGAGAGCCAGGCCAGGGTTGTGGCCGGGTCGATGTGGAACACCTTCGATTGTCGGAACTTGGCCAGTTCGGGCAGGCCGATGCTCGCGCCGGGGAGGAAGACGGACCGCCATAGACGGGCCACCCGTTCTCTCTCGCTTTCGCTCTGGGATTTGGTTTCGGTTTCGCGTTCGTCTGCCATGAACTCCAGTGAATGAACGGCATGACGGGCTGAATTGCATCCTCTGAGTTTGCCAGAAGGCACGGCAAATTATGAAGAATCCTCAAGAACCTGGCTTGCGTAGAGGGGTTCTGAAAGTCAAGCTTTCGATGTCCTCCCAATTCCTTTGCCCATGCGCTTTCTCACCCACTGGACAATTCTCTTCCTTTCAGGGTTTCTCTCTCCGCTTGGAGCCGCTGAGTTTTCGCCGGAGGAGATCGGGTTCTTCCGCGATGAAGTAAAGCCGCTGCTTCAGGCCAACTGTTTCAAGTGTCACGGTGGCCTCGACGCCCAGGGCAAGCCGAAGATTCGCGGTGGGCTCCAGCTCATCAGCCGGCGCGGCATTCTCCATGGGGGCACCTTGGGAGCGGCCTTCAATGCCGAGGATCCCGGCGAGAGTCTTCTCCTGGAGATGATCTCCTACAAGGATGAACATCACGAGATGCCACCCAGCGGTCAGTTGCCCGAGGAGGAGCGCGAGATTATCAAGAAATGGGTCCTGATGGGGTTGCCGTGGACTCCCGAGGACGCGGAGGTGTTTCACGAGGTCGAGGAGGAGGGAGGCAACGTCACCGAGATCAATGAATTCACCCAGTCCTACTGGTCCTACAAGCCATTGGAGCGCCCAGAGGTTCCCCAGGTGGATGAGGCGGCGTGGAATGAGAATCCCATCGACGCCTTCATTTACCACGGGCTGAAGAAGCAAGGCCTGGCTCCCAATCCGCCGGCCCCATCGCGTGCCCTGGTTCGCCGGGCTTATCATAATGTCATCGGCCTCCCTCCAACGCCGGAGGAGATGGATGCCTTGACCGGCAATTTCTCCGAGTCGACCTGGCGCGAACTCATCGATGAATTGCTCGAGTCCCCCCATTACGGCGAAAAATGGGCCCGTCACTGGCTCGATGTGGTGCGCTATGCGGAGTCCAATGGGTTCGAACGCGACTCCGTGAAGGAAACCATCTGGCGCTATCGGGACTATGTCATTGGCGCGCTGAACAAGGACACGCCCTACGATCAGTTTATCCGCGAACAATTGGCGGGGGACGAACTCGATGAAGTGACCCCGGAGTCGCTCATCGCCACGGGCTATCATCGTCTCATGCAATGGGATGATGAGCCGTCCGACCGCCTACAGCACGTCTACGATGTGCTGGACGACAACGTGCGGGTCACGTCGGAGGGGTTTTTAGGAATGACGTTAGGCTGTGCGCGGTGCCACGATCACAAGGGCGATCCCATTTCGCAGAAAGATTACTACAGTTTCATGGCCTTCTTTCATGGGGTGACCCAGTTAGACAAGCGGCGGGTCATCGAGAACATCGAGGTGGCCACTCCTCGAGAAGACGTGGAGAGACGGCAGCGGGAGTTGGCCGGGCGCAAGGAGCGGCTTGCGAGTCAGATCCTGGAGCTGGAGAAGAAGGCCAAAGCCAAGCTGGCGGTCCTGCTTCCCGATGACGCCGCGGTGCTCCAGGGCACGACGTCGGCTTCGCCCACCTTGATCGCCGTTTCCCGGGACCGGCCACAGACCTGGGCTTACACGACGAAGAAACCCGCGGACGATTGGTTCACCGTGGGCTACCGGCCCACCGATTGGAAACAGGGTTTGGCGCCGTTTGGAAGGAATCATCAGCTGGCCAAGACGCCCTGGCGTGCCCCGGAGATCTGGATGCAAAAGACCTTTGGGCTGACGAGTCTACCCACGGGGCTGACCCTGACGATTCAACATGACGAGGACGTTGAGGTGTATCTCAATGGCCAGTTGGTCTACGAGGCCGAGGGGCACATCACCGAGTACAAACGAATCGCCCTTGATAAGGAAGCGGTGGCTGTGAGTCAGACCGGGCGGAATGTGGTGACGGTTCACGTGAAACAGACGGTCGATGGCCAGTTCATCGATCTCGGACTGGAAGCCGATTTCGGCGCGGCCGAGTTGGCCAAGCTGCTGAAGAAGCATCGCAATGAAGTCTTCACCTCGGTCGAAGCGCGGAATTACAAACAGTGGCGGGAGCAACTCGGACGAATTGAGGACGAGGAAGCCCAGTCTGGGATCAAGGCCATGATCGTGCAGGAAAGCGGTCCCGAGCCCAAGCCCATGTTTGTCCACCTGCGGGGCAGTGCCCACGCGCTGGGAGATCCGGTCGAGCCCGCCTTTCCCGCCATCTTGGGTGGGGGGACGCCCGAGATACCCGAGCCGGGGCCGGGGGCGAAGACCAGCGGGCGCCGCCGGGTGCTGGCCGACTGGATCGCGAGCGAGGAGAATCCGCGGACGGCGCGGGTGGCGGTCAATCGGCTGTGGCAACACCATTTCGGTCGGGGAATCTGCCCCACGACGAACGACTTTGGCTTTCTTGGGGAAGCGGCGTCGCACCCCGAGTTGTTAGACTGGCTCGCCTGTGAGTTGATGGAACAGGGCTGGAGTTTGAAGGCCATGCATCGCCTCATCATGAGTTCCAAGACCTATCAGATGTCATCGCGTGCTCAGGAAGCCGCGCTGGAAAAAGATCCGCAGAACAAGTGGTTCTGGCGTTTTGACATGCGCCGACTCTCGGCTGAGGAGCTCCGTGACGGGATGCTGGCCGTCACCGGACGGCTCAACCGGAAGGTGGGCGGTCCCAGTTTCTTTCCCACCTTGCCGCCCGAAGTCTTGGCCACATCGTCCACCGGGGCGGGGAAATGGGGGAGATCCTCGGCGGA
>JANQJH010000101.1 GCA_028281705.1 Verrucomicrobiales bacterium | reverse complement strand
TGAGATCGCCGTGGAGCGTCTCACGGCGGTGCATGGCCCGGAGACCCGTGATGATGCCCTCGATGAGTTCGACGACCTCCACCACCGAGGGGCGGGTGTTGCAGCGGATCCAATCTCGCAGGGAGCGCCCGGGGACGAACTCCATCACGTGATAGAGGAAACGCGGTTCGCCCGATTTCTTGCGGAGCATGTTGATCAAGTGTGGATTGGATAGGCGACGGCCGATCCACTCTTCCATCAAGAAGCGATCGATGTAGGCCGGGTCGTCGCTATAGTTCACCGAGGGCGTCTTGAGCACCACCTGTTGATCGGTGTCAGGATCCGTCGCGAGGTAGAGCTGGCTCCGGC
This sequence comes from Verrucomicrobiales bacterium, assembly GCA_028281705.1. Classification (GTDB taxonomy): domain Bacteria; phylum Verrucomicrobiota; class Verrucomicrobiia; order Verrucomicrobiales; family DEV007; genus JAACDM01. The sequence continues at coordinate 8,310 of JANQJH010000101.1, read as the reverse complement.
TGCTGGCATGCATGAGGCGGTCGATCCGGTAGCCCTCGAAGACCTGTCCGGGGTCGAGATCCGGCGGGAAGGGGAGGCGCTCGAGTTCGCGGTAGCTACTAACTTTGCCTTCGCGTTCGAGGTTCTCCACTTCCACGATCTGGCAGCTGAGATTGTCTCCGCTGTCGGACGCGGCGGCCTTGGCGATGAGGATTTGGCAGGCGGCATCGAGGTCGCCTTCAGCTTCGGCGATGGCTGTGAGGATGGCTTCCTTGGAGATGAAATCGTGGATTCCGTCGGTCGTGAGAACGAATACGTCGCCCGGGCGCATGCTGATGCGTTGGTAGTCGACCCGGAGGTTGAGATCGAGACCGAGAGCATTGCTGAGGTAAGATGCCTTGCCCGAGACCTGGCTGGCGTGGTCGTGGGTCATCTGCTCGACGTTTCCGTGTCGCAGAAGGTAGATCCGAGTGTCTCCGATATGGAAGAGGTGGGCCGTGCGCGATTTGAGAATGAGGGCGCTGAAGGTCGCGAGGTAACCCTTGCATTCATCTCCGAAGCGCCGGCCCTCGCTGTAGAGCCAGCGATTGATGGCGGTGAGGACCTTGCCGCCGGCTGTCTTCGTTCCCCAGGTTTCGGGCGTGCTGTAGTAGTCGTTGATGAAGCCTAACACACTCAGCTGAGCGGCCTCACCGCCGGCCTCGGCGGCGCTGACGCCGTCCGCGATGACGGCGGTCACGCCCTTGGTGACCAGTTCGGCTCCCTCGGGAATCTTGAACCCGAGGGCGTCGTCATTCCGGGGCTTGGCGCCGGGACACGTGCCCTGGCCGTAGCGGACGCTCAACTCGCCCTGAATGTGGCCGATTTCTTGGACGCTCACGCTACTTCAATCAACTCAACTGAGCCGTCTGGCAATACTTCAGCCATGTGGCCCTTGGGATCCTCGAGAAAGAGGGAGGCGATGAAGGCGACCGAGGCTGAGGCCGCGATGATGACGAAGAAGGTGGAGGCATCGACGAAGGAGTAGATTGTGAGGAAGGTCACGGCCCCGACGTTCCCGTAGGCACCGGCCATGCCGGCGATCTGGCCGGTCATGCGACGTTGGACGAGAGGGACCATGGCGAAGACGGCGCCTTCTCCGGCTTGGACAAAGAACGAGCAGGCCATGGTGGCGGCCACGGCGAGGGCCAGCGGCCAGGCGCTGTCGACCGTGCTGAGGAGGAAGTAGCCCGAGGCGAGCCCGAGAATGAGGCCGACCATGGTGGCGCGGCGGCCGAAACGGTCGCTCAGGAGGCCGCCGCTGGGCCGGGCCACGAGGTTCATGAAGGCGAAGCCCGAGGCGAGCAGGCCTGCCTTGACGGGATCGAGTCCGAAGGTGTCGGTGAAAAAGAGAGGGAGCATGGACACCACGGCCAGCTCCGATCCGAAGGTGACGAAGTAGTTGATATCGAGGATGGCGACCTGTTTGAACTTGTAGCGGTGCATTTCCGGCACGGCATTGGGATCCTGGAGCATCTCCTTGTTCACCCGATAGATCTGTGAGGTTTGAAAGACGAAGAGCAGCAGGAGGATACCGCCCATGGTCCAAGCCGTGCCCGTGCTGATGATATTGACGCCCGCGGGAGAGAGGCGCCAGCTGAGGACGCCGAGTGCGAGATACATGGGGACGTTCATCAGAAGGAGGAAGTAGAAATCCCGGCGATTGGTGACCTCGAGTCCGCCGGTTTTCTTGGGTTTGAAATAGGTCGATCCCTCCGGGGTGTTGCGCACAGCGCGGTAGTAAAAGATGCCGTAGGCGAAGGCGATGGCCGCGGTGCAGAGCAGGGCGTAGCGCCATCCATGGTCCCCTCCGAAGACGAGGGCGAGACTGGGCAGGCTCATGGCGGCGGCGGCCGAACCGAAATTACCCCAGCCGCCGTAGATGCCCTCAGCCAGGCCGACCTGGCGAGCGGGAAACCATTCACCCACCATGCGGATGCCGATGACGAAACCGGCGCCGACGAAACCCATGAGGAATCGTGCTAGAGCAAGCTGAGTGTAGTCCTGGGCAAGGGCAAAGGTGGTGCAGAGAACGCCCGCGGCCATGAGGAGAATCGAGAAGACGGCTCGCGGGCCGAAGCGATCGACCAGCATCCCGATGACGATGCGTGAGGGGATGGTGAGGGCGACGTTGAGAATGAGAAGAGCCTTCCACTGCGGGGTGGTCAGATTGAAGGTCTCACGAATGGCGATGACCATCGGGGCGTGGTTGAACCACACGACAAAGGTGATGAAGAAGGCGATCCAGGTGAAGTGGAGTGTACGAATGCTGGGGTCTTTGAAATTGGTGACGTTTAGTCGGGCTGAAACGGGCATGGACCCAGGGAGAAGCGCCACCCATGCCATTCGGCGGCCGATGCCCGGCTCCACTCCTAAAAAAATTCATCCATGGGATGAAACGGACTCATAGTATCACGAAATGAACCGGGTTTTCTGGCTCGTCTAGGCGACTTCTAACGCTGCCGATGCCGCGCGATTCTCCAGAAAGTCAATCAGGTAGTCCCGGTAGTCATAGAACTGGCTGGTGTCCATGATCTCGGCGCGGTCTCGCGGACGCTCGAATTTGATGGAGAGGATGTCGCCGATGCCCGCGGCGGGGCCGTTGGTCATCATGACGATGCGGTCTGCGAGGTAGATGGCCTCGTCCACGTCGTGCGTCACCATCATGGCGGTGAGTCGTTCACGGTTCCACAGGTCGAGCAGCACCTGTTGCAGATCGAACTTGGTGAGTTTGTCTAACATCCCAAAGGGCTCGTCGAGGAGAAGCATCTTGGGGGAGAGAGCGAAGGCTCGTGCCAGGCCCACGCGCTGACGCATGCCGCCGGAGAGTTCCCCCGGATGTTTGTGCATGCTGCCTGCCAGTCCGACCATGGCGAGGTAGTAGGTGGCTACTTGTCGGCGTTCTTCCTTCGTCGCATGGTAATAGACTTGATCGACCCCGAGCATCACATTTTCATAGGCAGTCATCCAGGGCAAGAGGCACGGCGCCTGGAAGACCACGCCGCGATCCGGACCGGCGCCGTTGATCTCGCGTTCGCCGAGAACCACCGTTCCCTGAGAGATCTCGTTGAGGCCGGCCACCATGGAAAGGACGGTGGACTTACCGCAGCCGGAGTGGCCGATGATGCAGACGAATTCTCCCTGCTCGATTTTGAGATTGAAGTCTTCCACGATGACCGCGTCGCCCTGAGGTGTTTTGTAAGTCTTGCCGAGATGGATGCATTCAAAGTAGGCCATGACGCTGTGGTGCTAGAGTGACGTTTGGAGGGTTTTGCGTTTCTTCGGTCGCAGTCCGAGAAACCAGGCGGGGCGGTGCATGGAGATGTCGATGGGTGAGATGTTGGGTAGGGAAACGGGAACGTGAGGGCTTTGGCGCCGTTCTTTCTCTTTCTCTGCTAGGAGATAGTGGATGATCTCGTTTCTCAGGTGACGCATTTTGGGATCCCCGGTGAGGGCGCGGCGGTCGCGCGGCCGCTCGGCTTCGACGAGAATTTCCGGGCCCAGAGTGGCGTTGGGTCCGAGACTCAGCGGGATGACGCGGTCCGCCATGTAGAGCGCTTCATCGACGTCGTTGGTGATGAGGATAATGGTTTGGTGATGGGTCTTCCAAATGTCGAGGATCTGATCCTGAAGCACACTGCGGGTGAGGGCGTCGAGGGCGCTCAAGGGTTCATCGAGGAGCAGAAGCTGGGGATTGGTGGCCAGGGTGCGTGCCACCGAGGTGCGCTGGCGCATTCCCCCGGAGAGTTCGCCGGGGCGTTTTCCCAGTGCCGCCGTGAGATTGACCATCTCGACGGTATTGAGGACACGCGACTGGCGGGAATCCCGGGAGTCCTTTTGGTAGACCTGGTTCACCGCGAGACCCACGTTGTCCTTCACCGTGAGCCAGGGCAGGAGGGAGTAGTTTTGAAAGACGACGCCGCGGTCCGGGCTCGGACCGGTGATGGGGGAGCCGTCGATGGTGACGGAACCCGAGCTCGGTTGGATGAGCCCGGCGATGAGAGAGATCAAGGTGGATTTCCCGGTCCCGGAATAGCCGACGACGGCGACGAACTCGCCCTTCTTGATGGCGAGATTGATGTCCCGTAGCACGTCCGTCTTGGCCGTGCCCGATCCGTAGGACTTGCTAACGTGAGAGAGTTTGATGTGAGCCATGCTAGGGTGAAGGTGGAGTTCGGTCAGATCGTTTGTTCCTCAAAGGTGACGAGGCGTTGGAAAACGAGCATGATCCGATCGAGGAGGAACCCGATGCCGCCGATGAAGAAGACAGCGATGATGATCTGAGCGGTGCTGGCGGTGTCGCCGTTTTGGTACATGTCCCAGACGAATTTGCCCAGCCCTTGGTTTTGGGCCATCATGTCGGCGGCCACGAGGACCATCCATCCGACGCCGATGGAAACCCGCAGGCCGGTGAAAATGAGAGGCAAGGAAGCGGGGAGAATGATTTTCCAGATGCGTTTCAGCCAGCCGAGCTTGAGCGCCTTGGCGACATTGAGATGATCCTTGTCGATGGAGGCGACGCCGACGGCGGTATTGACCAGGGTGGGCCAGAGGGAGCAGAGCGTGACCACTCCAGCGGAGGTGAAGAGAGCGCGTTGCCAGATACTCGAGGCTGGAGGCTGGTCGATGCCCCAAGTGGTGAAGACGAAGACGATGGGGAACCAGGCCAGAGGCGACACGGGTTTGAAGAGTTGAATGAGAGGATTGAGCGCGGTGTTCACTAGGGGCGAGAGTCCGCAGAGGATCCCGAGGGGCACGGCGATGAGGGTGGCGATGAGGAATCCCACGGAGATGGTGAGAATGGAGATGCCGATCTGATCGAAGAAGGTCGTCGTTCCCTGATAGACTTTGGCCTCCTCCTTGGCGATGCGCCTTTCTATAGTCTCCGCGCGGCCTGTGTTGCCGGCAGCCCTGGCTTCGGAGGCCATGGCGGAGAATCTGGCCACGCGTTCTTCGAGGGATTGGTAGTAGGCCGCCTCCTTGGCTTTCTCCGCGGCGGAGAAGGCCAACATGCCGTTCCAGGCATCCCAGGTTTCCCCCGGACTGGGAATCTTTTGACTGTCGGTGGCCACCGTGCCGGAGCACAGCTGCCAGCCGAAGAGGAAGATGGCGAAGGCGAGCAGTGGCAGAAAGGTGTTCTGCGCGATGGTCCTGATTTGCTTGGCCGGTTCGTCGCGGCCGGCGAGTCTGGCGAAGGGTGAGAAATAACCCAGGCCAAGTTTTTCCAGCGTGTGAGCCACCTTGTTAGGGTTGTAGCTCCACTTCTTGGCTGGTGTGATTGCGTTAGGTGTTGCAGGAGGGTGGGTGTCGGCGGTGGTCGTGCTCATGGATGGACGGCGAATGAAGAGTGGGTGGGCGAGATGCGTGCGGCTAGGTGAACGGAGCGGGAGAAGAGAAGAGACCTCCGGCTTCAGAACCGAAACCGAAGCCGGAGGCGCTTTCCTTGCCCTTCCCCCAATGGGTCCCTCGTGGACCTGGGGGATCCCCATGGGTCACTTCAATCCGATGGAGAAACTTTGGATATAAGCGTTCGGTTTTTTGGCGTCGTAGAGTTTGCCATCAATGAATTCGCTGGTCGCCGGCCGGTAGCCGTCCGTGCCGAAGGGAAAATCGGCCTCTGAAGCGTGTCCTTCGGCGATGAGCATGCGGGCCGCCTTTTCATAGACCTCCGGCCGATAGATTTTCTGTGCCATTTCACCGAACCAGGCGTCCGGTTTCTGTTCGGGAATCTGGCCCCAGCGTACCATTTGAGTGAGGAACCAAATGCAGTCGCTGTAGAAGGGATAGGACGCATGGTAGCGGAAGAAGACGTTGAAATCAGGCATGGGACGTTTGTCTCCGGCCTCGAACTCAAAGGTGCCCGTCATGCTGTTGGCGATGACCTCGTAGGGCGCGCCGACGTAGTTTGGCTGTGACAGGATTTTCGCGGCTTCTTTCCTGTTCTCCAGGCTGGCGTCGAGCCATTTCCCGGCGCGGATGAGCGCCTTGGTCACCGCGATCCAGGTGTTGGGATGTTTGTCAGTCCATTCCTGGGAAACGCCGAAGACTTTCTCGGGGTTGTTCTTCCAGATGTCGTAGTTGGTCGTGACGGGGACGCCGATCTTCTTGAAAACGGCCTGTTGGTTCCAGGGCTCGCCGACGCAGTAGGCGCAGATGGTGCCGGCCTCCAGTGTTTGCGGCATTTGTGGGGGCGGCGTGACGGAGAGTTCGACATCGCCGTTGAGGAATCCGGGAACGTCGACCTGTTTGGTGGCGGGATCGAAGTAAAAGCCGGGGTTGATCCCGCTGGCGGCCAACCAGTAGCGGATCTCGTAATTGTGGGTTGATACAGGAAAGACCATGCCCATTTTAAGCTTGTTTCCCGCCGCCTTGGCGGAGTCCACAATGGGCTTGAGAGCGTCGGCCTTGATGGGATGAATGGGGCTGCCGTCCGGGTTCTTGGGTACCGCCGGTTTCATCTGGGCCCAGATCTCGTTGGAAACCGTGATTCCGTTGCCGTTGTAATCGAGGCTGTAGGCGGTCACGATATCCGCTTGGGATCCGAAGCCCACGGTGGCGCCAATCGGTTGGCCCGCGAGCATGTGGGCGCCATCGAGGTCACCGTTGATCACACGATTGAGGAGCTCTTTCCAGTTACCCTGGGCTTCCACGGCGACGCTGAGGCCTTCGTCATCGAAGTAGCCCTTTTCTTTGGCAATGACGATGGGAGCGCAATCGGTGAGCTTGATGAAGCCGAACTTGAGGGTGTCCTTTTCGATGTCGAGGAACTCCATTGCCGTGTCGGGAGGACCGGTGGCAGTTTTCGGAGCCGGAAGTCCTCCCTCGGGAGAGGGAGTGGCGACGGAACTCTCGGTTTTTCCGCAGGAGATGGAGAAGAGGATGCAGAGGCCGCCGAGGAAGAATAGAGGTAGATTCAGTTTCATGGATGCATGGGTAGGTTGATTAGCATTGCCTCTGTGGAAGCGACTGTGGTGCCAGGCGGCGGCTTTTTGCCTGCCAGTGCGGCGAAATGAGTTCATTGAAGTGATGAGCGGAATTCATGGCCGTTCGGGGGCGAGTGGTATCAAGATTTGAGGGAGCGTCCTCAAGCGATGCGGAGCGGAACCGGCGGGACGTGGCAGTGTCTTCTGGATTGCTATGAAAACGATTCTCGTCGCACTTGATCTCACGGAAAGTGATCAAGCAGTCCTTGCGCAGACCGGCAAACTGGCGAAGGCCCTCGACGCCACGTTGCATCTGGTGCACGTCTTTCCTCCGGAGATGACCGCGATGGATTATCTCGCCTACGTGCCCGTGGATCCCAATGAGCGGAAGGCGGCGATGGCGGTGGCCAAGGAAGGGCTCGAGGCGCTGGCGGAAAAATTTGAAGGCGAGGGATTACGCGCGGTGAGTGAACTCCGGGTGGGGCAGAGTGCGCATGAGATTCTGGATCATGCGAAGGAGATCGAGGCTGAACTCACCATCTTGGGGAGCCATAGCGGGAATCGGATTGAGCGTGCCTTGTTAGGGAGTACGGCGGACAAGGTCGTGCGTTGTTCGGTGAATCCGGTGCTGGTGGTGCCGGTAGAAAATGGGTAGGATGGTGGCAGAATTAACTACATTGTTAGCGCTCTGACTTTGCGTTTCTCATCCCCGAAATGGCGAAGGACCAAAATCCTTGCGCTCTCGCGGAATGTGGGAGGGACTTCAGTCGCTCGGTAATTGGAAGCATCTCAATCTTGGAGGCAACCTCTGGCAAATGGCTCGGCCTTTTTTGGGAAGTAAGGGACTGAACCTACTCCCATTTTGGTGGGATCGTCGCCGGATGCTAGCACTTCGTCATTTCTCGGATGAGGGCATGGCGGCGTTAGGAAAGTAATGCTGTGGAAATCCATCCAGGCCTTTCAGAACACGATCCGTGTGGATCAAGGTAAGTCCGGTTTCCCAAGCGATGGCCGCCAGGAGGCGATCGACGAGGTCACCATGTTCCCAGTCCCACAGCCCGGCCTGCCGGGCGGCCATCGCTGATGGATTCTCTAGCGCGAAATTCTCCAGTGAGTGGGCGATCCACAGTTGCGGGTCGGGAACGCCTGAAAGCCTTCCCCGCCGCCACTTGAAAGTAATCTCGGCGACGCTGAGTGGGCAGAGGTGGAACGCGGTTACCTGAGTCTCAAGGAAATCCACGAGCGAAGCTTTCATGGGAAGCCCGTGATAGCGGCGAAACCACACACCGGTATCAAGCAGGACTTTCATTAGAGATCGGCGCGAAAGCGGGTTCGTCGAGATCCGCGCCAACACGAGGGTCGAGGGGAG
>JANQJH010000046.1 GCA_028281705.1 Verrucomicrobiales bacterium | reverse complement strand
GCCCGGGCCTCCGGTTTGAGGGGGCGTACTTCCCAGAAGGCTTCCGACTCGGAGAGGTCGTCCTCGGGATTGATCTCCTGACCGTAGAGATATTGGATGGCCGCTTCGCGTCCGACGCGACGCTTACCCGGTTTTGCTGACGACATCAGGATAGGTTTCTCGCAGCTTGATGAAGAGCTCGGCCATGGAGACGGCTGCCTGACCGGCCTCGGCGCCGCGGTTGATTTCCTCGCCGTTGCAGCGTTCTTCCGCCTGCTCCTCGTCGTCGAGCAGAAGCACTTCATTGATCACCGGGACGTGCTGATGAATAGCGATTTCCTGGAGGCCCTGGAAAACGGAAGTGGCCACGAGGTCGGCGTGCTCGGTTTCTCCGCGGATGATGACTCCGAGAGCGACGATGACGTCTACATTGGTGTGGGTGGTGACGTAGGAGGCGCAGACGGGGATCTCGTAGGCGCCGGGGACACGATAGAGCGGCACGGAGGCGTTGGGCATGCTCGCGAGCAACTCGTCGCGAGCGTTCTCGATCATGCTTGCCACGTAATTCTCGTGGTAAGTGCTCGCAATGATGGCCACCGTTTTGCGGGGGCCGATCAGTCGTGGACGTCGTCTCAGGGAGGAGCCTGCCATAGCGGGCTGTAACTGATCGAAAAGCCTCGAAAACGCAACCCCGGATCGTGGAATTGTTGCTCTGGCTTCAGACTTTCTTCCCCGGGGCCGCCGCCCAAGAGGATGGAGGCGGCCTGGGCTGGACACGGAGCCCGGTTTCGGGGCACCCTGAGGCATGAGTGTATCTCCCGTTCCTGCCGGCTACCATACAGTGACCCCTTACTTGATCGTCGACGATGCCGCCGAGGCACTGGCCTTCTACGCCAAGGCTTTTGGGGCCGAGGAAACCATGCGCATGCCCGCCCCAGATGGCACTAAGGTCATGCATGCGGAGTTCAAGATCGGTAATTCGATGTTCATGATGGCAGACGAGTTTCCCGAGATGGGCATGGTGTCGCCCAAAACGCTCGGCGGCAATGCGTCCTTCCTCCATCTCTACATGGACAATGTCGATGAGCGATTCGCCCGTGCCATCGACGCCGGGGCTGAGGAGGTCCGTCCAGTAGCGGATCAGTTTTACGGAGATCGCATGGGGACCTTGAAGGATCCGTTTGGCTATCAGTGGACGATCGGGACCCACATCGAGGATGTGACTGAGGAGGAGATGGCGGCCCGATTTGAGAAGATGATGCAGTCCCAGTCCGGCGGTTAGCTCTGGGAGCGAGCGACCGACCGACGATGAGGCGAATCTCTCAGATCCTGTTTTGGCTGGGTGTCTGCATCGTGCCGCTCGTGGCCGAAGAGGTGAGCGATGGCCATGATTTCTTGGTGCTCGGGACTGCCTATCGCGAGCGCGTTCTTCCGCTAGTCGAACGCTTTTGTCTCGACTGCCACGACGCGGAAACTAAGAAGGGCGAACTCGATCTCGAGCGTTTCGCCACTCTGGAGGCGGTGCGGCAAGATCACGGCGTCTGGCAAGCCGTGGCGGAGCAGGTGACCTTGGGAGAAATGCCGCCCAAGGACAAAACGCAGCCTTCCGTCGAGGAGCGGGAGGAATTGCTGGACTGGATCGAGCGCTACCTGGACGCGGAGGCTCTGGCGGGAGCGGGTGACCCTGGTCCCGTCGTTCTACGGCGTCTCAGCAACGCAGAATACACCTATACGGTGCACGATTTGACCCACGTTTCCACATTGCGTCCAACACGTGAATTCCCTGTGGATAGTGCTGCTGGTGAAGGATTTACAAATACGGGATCTTCCCTGAGCATGTCTCCCGCACTGTTTGAGAAGTACCTCGATGCAGGAAAGGCGATCGCGAGTCACGCCGTGCTTCTGCCGGACGGTTTCCGCTTCTCGCCCCACACTTCCCGGCCCGATTGGTCCAACGCCATTGTGGAGGAGATCCGGACGTTCTATCGCGAGGCCTTGCAGGCGGGCTTCATTGATTTTGGCTATCGATCCCAGGTGGGTACCGTCGATCCCAAGGATTCCAGTGAGGGCCGTCTGGACGAGGCACCGTACTTCGAGGCCTTGATCAAATATCGCGAGGTCTTGTTAGGCGAGCCGGGGGCCGCGGCATCTCTGGCAAGGGAAGAGAATCTCAATCCCAAGTACTTTGCCCTGCTGGCGCGGGAGTTGCTGGCGGAGCCAGATCCCGGCTCGGTCTTGATCAACCAATGGCGTTCGCGTTGGCGAGCGGCGGCGATCGGTGACGGGGAAGCCCTGGCGCAATGGGTGCGACGGTGGAAGGACGGGCTGTGGGAGTTCAATCCCGTTGGCCATCTCGGCGGCTACGTCTTCGACTGGCAAGAGAACTTGGATCCCGTAAGCACGCAGGCTGCGTTGCGGCTCAAACTCGAATCGGGATCGGCGCCGAACGATCTCGAGGCCCACGTGACGGTGAGTTTGACGGCTGGGACGGCCGGTGACGGCGCGGTGGGCGACGTCGTTCGTTGGAGGCATCCTCGCCTCGTGCGCCCGGGAAAGTCGCCGCTGCATCTTGGTGATGTGCCTTGGGTTTGGGACGGCTTTCTGAATTTTCGTCAGGCGCTGTTTTCTCAGACTTCCGAGCTCCTCCGCGCGGCATTTGAGGCGAAGCCAGCTGGTAAAGTGGTGTCGGTGCAAGCTGTGGCAGCGGCTCACGGATTGGATTCGGCCCTACTGAGGCCGGTCCTCGAATACCTGGGAATCCCCACGTCCACGGGCGTCGCGATTCAAGAATACCTCACGCTGCCCAAGCAGAGGGTGGCCAACCAGGAGGCCATCTCGGGCTGGGGGCTCGAGGGGCAGGGGGATCTCTCCCTCTTGGGCAACCGCTCTGATGCCACCTGGCGCATTCCCGGCGAGGTGCCGCCGCACGGCATTGTGGTCCATCCAATGCCCCGGCGGTGGATCGCCGCGGGCTGGATGAGCCCGATCGAGGGGCCGGTGACGATCGAGGCGCATGTCCAGGACCGGCATAGCTGCGGCAATGGCGTGCGCTGGATTCTTCAGCATCGGCGGGGGAATCGTGAGCAGGTCCTGCGCACGGGAGTCGTGGATCCGGGACAAATGGCGCCGATCGAGTCGCTGGATGAGTTCAAGGTGTCGTCGGGCGATCTCGTCTCCATCGTCATCGATGCCCGCGATGGCAATCATGCCTGTGATCTCACGGAGATCGAACTTCGTCTAACGGAGATCGGCGGCTCTGAGCGGCATTGGTCGCTGGGTGAGGATTGTGCCGATTCCATCCTCGAGGGGAATCCTCACGCGGATCAGCACGGGCATTTGGAAGTGTGGCATTTCTACACGGGCACTGATGAGCAGGCCACGGACCCGTCGAGTGCGATCCCGGAGGATTCGATCCTCGCCCAGTGGTTGAAGGCGGAGAACGCCACCGTTGCGGGAGAACTCGGCCAACGCCTGGAGGAATTTCTGACAGAGGGCCTACCGGAGAACGTTTCCGTCGCCGACCGCCGGTTGGTCGAGACGATGAGGGATCCCACAGGACCACTCTTTGCCCGAGTGGATCAAGCGGCGTTCATGGTCTTCGCCAGTGATCCGCGTCCGGAGTTGCCCGAGGACTGGGGAATCGATCCGGCTCTCTTTGATGAAGAGGGAAATCTCGTCGTCTCCGCCCCCTCAAGTCTACCTTTTCGATTGCCGGCGGCACTGGTTGACGGGGCAGAGTTTGTCGTCACCGGCCAGTTAGACGGGGATGGTGGGAGTGTGCAGTTAGGCCTCAGCTCGGGGAGTTCGGAGCCCTCCGAGGAATTGGTGCCCGGTGTGCCTGTTGTGGTGTCTCCGGGTAGTTTGGCGGAAAAGCACGTCCTGCGATCATTCGCTGATTTTCGCGATCTTTTTCCCGCGGCGATGTGTTATGCTCGGGTCGTCCCCATTGATGAGGTGGTGACCCTGATTCTATATCATCGTGAGGACGAACACCTGGCACGGCTCATGCTTGATGAGGATGAGAAGCGCCGGCTGGATCGCCTGTGGGACGAGTTGGCCTATGTCAGTCATGATGCCTTTCGCATCGAGGTGGCCCTGGAGCAGATCCTCGAGTTTGCCACCCAGGACGCGGATCCGCGGAAGTTTGCGCCCATGCTGGAGCCGGTGGCAGCCGGGGCCAAGGCCTTCCGGCACCGTTTGCGGGCCACAGAACCGGGGCATGTCGACGCCTTGCTGGCGTTTGCCGCTCGCGCCTACCGGCGTCCGTTGACACCGGAGGAGGAGCACGGCTTGCGGGCCTTCTATCATTCGCTTCGTCAGGAGGCCCTGGATCACGAGGCTGCCTTTCGTCTGACACTGGCGCGAATTTTTGCTGCCCCGGCCTTTCTCTATCGGGCGGAGGAACCGGTGTCCGGAGTGAAGCAAGGTCCCGTTTCGCCGTGGGAACAGGCCACGCGGCTGAGCTATTTCCTCTGGGCGTCGACTCCCGATGCCGAACTCACGGCGGCCGCGGCGTCGGGTAACCTCAACCAGCCCGATGTCATCGCGGCCCAGGCAAGACGCCTGCTTGGGGATGCTCGAACGCGTCGCTTGGCCATCGAATTCGCCTGTCAGTGGCTGCACCTGCGCGATTTCGACCAGTTCGATGAGAAGAACGAGCGGCTCTATCCCGAGTTCGCCGGTTTGCGAGGAGCGATGTATGAGGAGGCGATTCGATTTTTCACCGATCTGATGCAGAACAACGGTTCCATTCTTTCGATTCTCGAAGCCGATCACACTTTCGTGAATGCCGACCTGCGAGCTTTTTACGGATTGCCGGAAAAGCCTTCGAGTACGACGGAGACGTGGTATCGCGTCGAATCGCTACGAAGCCACGGGCGGGGCGGTATACTTGGCATGGCGGCCACCCTGGCCAAGCCCTCGGGAGCTTCACGGACCAGTCCCATCCTACGAGGGAATTGGGTGGCCGAGACCTTGTTAGGCGAACGCCTGCCCGATCCGCCCGCCGGGGTGCCGCAGTTGCCCGAGGCCGTTCCCCAGGGCTTGTCGGAGCGCGCCATGATCGAGCGGCACAGCTCGGATCCCGCCTGTGCCAAGTGCCATGACCGCATTGATCCTTACGGGTTCGCGTTGGAATCCTTCGACACGATTGGGCGGGCGCGGAATGACAAAGCGCTCGACACCCGCACGCGGCTTCCGGACGGGACCGAGATCGAGGGGCTCGCTGGGCTTCGCCAATACCTCGTCGGTGATCGACGAGAGGCCTTCGTGCGGCAGTTCTGTCGCAAACTTTTGGGATATGCGCTGGGGCGCGGCGTGAGTCTGTCCGACAGGCCGCTCCTGGACGAGATGATGATCAAATTGGAGGCCTCGGACTACCGCTTTCACACGGCGGTGGAGTGCATCGTGCGGAGCCGGCAGTTTCGTGAAATTCGAGGGCGGTGAAGTCTGTCAGTCTGATGGGCGCGGTTACTTAGCCCTATCCCAACGTTAGTGTCAACAGGGGCAATAGGATCCCGCAATATACAGTTCTAAGTCTATTCAACTAGTTCTGGGAACGCGAACGATGCCAAGTGCTGCCACTTCAAAGGCATTTCGCCATGCGCCAGCAAGCTACCATTGGGAACGCCGCCAAGGAAGACTTCAACGTGGACTCTGCCATCATCGCGTGAAGTAATGACAAACTCTTTGCTCTGCTTGCCGAAGTTTGAGGTAGGTGTAGAGAGGGTCCGCAATGCCACGGGAATCAAGAGTTTAGCCTTGTCTCCCACAATGTCCGTAAGAGCCGATGCCATCTCTTTGATCAATTGCTCCCCAACCGTGGGGTAAGCGGGAACGCTGATCTTCACAGATGTCGCTGTCTCTGTGTGCTGCAGTCGTTCGATGTCTGCTTTCCGAAACGCATTGCGAACTGATGTCAGCACGTCCTCAACTTTAGCATCATACTCGTTGCTGATTCCTAACGAAGCTAGATTTACGGTGACAGTTTTTCCGTGCCAACTAACAGTATTGCCGTTCCTATCTTGTAAACCAATAAGCTGGGTAAATTGCTCTTCGGTTAATGAGACTGCGTCTTTTGATTGAAGATCATACCAGTCCCTAGGTAGGCTGCTGTCAGTCGCTTGAGGAATGCTGAGAATTGAACCGGTAGAACTGCGGAGCGGACTTGGTTTGGGAACAGTTTCGCTTCTATCATTAATCCGTTCGTAAAGGAAACCAATCGCTATCCCAACCGAGAAGCCGCCGAAAATTGTAAGTGCCCTGTTACTCTTGGTCATTGATTTTACTCTGAGCTATCACTTGCTTTAAGAACGGCCATTTAAAGCTTGTCGTATCGGCTAACGCTTCTTCGTTGCCTGCAACTTCCCAGGAGCCGCTCGTTGTGCTTGTAAATTCTCCGGAATGGTGCCGACTGGGCTGTAGCTCCTCATAATTCATCCAACCGCCCTCATTGGAAATGACAATCTTACGTTCTCTGCCTCCATATTCCGCAAAATCATTTGCCAAGTGCTTTTGACTAACGGTGACAAACAATTTCGCGCGCTCCGTCCCAAGTAAGTCGACCAACTTACGCAACATGCTCTCCTTGATTTTGCTCCCTTCATCGCCAAAGCGGGGAATCAAGAAGATCGTCTTGGATTCAGATTCTTCAATGATCTCTGCTTTGCGAAACGAATGTTCACGGATCCTTCTAGCCGCATCTGAAACGGCATCTTCGATGCCTTTGCGCTCGACTGTCGTAAGATTCAAGAACTGAGCGCCCTCTTTACTAACCACATATTTACGCCTAAACATCGGCAAGTATGTTTGCTGAAAGAATAGTTTTGGTAACAAGTAGGCAGCTTCTGTAGGGGCAGATCTACTGTGCTCGGCAATGTCCCTGTTTCTCCAAAGCTGGCGTTCTATGGTAACACTAGAGGGTCGAGGAGCGTTTTTCTTTTCGTTCCCCATTCGACCGGCTTTCGATAGATTGTGACCAACAAAGTAACCAACAATACAAGCGGCCAATACTTCAAGGAAAATTGAGTGATTCATGATAGAATCGCGGACTTTATTGTGTTGTTAAGATCGCGGAGAACAGTGCGCTAGGTAACCCACGGGTTTACCACCCTTCGTGATCGCGGCGTTTCACGTTGGCAATGGCATGCCGGAGGCTCCCCGAGTACTCCACGAATCGACCATCAATGATATCGCGGTAGCCCTCGATGACAGCGTCTCGCAGCGCGGCTGCTTCAATTTTCCTCTTCTTGTCGCGGAGCACATCACGCACAAATTCGCTCGGAGTGGCATATTCGCTGCCGTCGCCAGAGTTTTGGTCTACGAATTCCCGAAGCTCGTCCGTGAGAGAAAGATTGATGCTGTTCGGCATTGGAAGTGGCGTGAAGCTCCGTTTCCTTCCATTACGCTCGTTGACGATGTGTGTCAATATTCGCCGCGGCGAGGGTTGCCATCGGAAACCGTGGACAGGGCGTGCACTCTGGGGCCTGTTGTATTAGGATACCTCCATGAAGGCGAGCTGCGTTGACCGTCGAACGATGCTACGAGGGCTTGGAGTGACCATGGCGCTGCCTTGGATGGAGTCGATCTCCGCCTATGCCGAGGGCAGCACCCCCTCGGGCGAGGCCCCGCGGCGGATGGGCGTTCTCTTTGCCGGGAATGGATTTCACAGCAAGGAATGGTGGGCCGAGGGCCGTGGGAGTGCGATGAAGCTGGGCAAGGTTTTGCAGCCCCTGGAATCGCATCGGGAGAAGCTGCTCTTCATTCGCGGGCTCTACAATCAGGAGGCTCTCAAGGGGAACATCCACAGTTCGATGACGGGGAATTTGCTCTCGGGGGCGCCCTTGGCCCCGGGTGGGGAGATCCGTTCGGGCACGAGCTTTGATCAAATCATCGCGCAGCGTCAGGGGCGGGCGACCAAGGTGCCGAGTTTGGTCCTGGGCTGCGAGAAGGCCAACCCGTCGGTGCACAAGAATTACTCCATGCTCTACAGCTCGCACATTTCGTGGTCCTCACCCACGACGCCGACGCCTCTGGAGGTCTATCCCGCGCTCGCTTTTGACCGGCTCTTCAAGAACAAGGTCCAGCGCGGTGACCGGAGTGTGCTCGATGCCGTCTTGGAGGATGCCGGGGACATGCGCCGGAGGATCAGTCGCTCGGATCAGCAGAAACTCGATGAATACCTCAACTCGGTGCGCGAGGTGGAGCGGCGTATCGATCGAGCGGGCCGCAAGGGAGAACTGCAAGGATGGCGCCCAACCCTGACGAAACCCAATATCCCGCGTCCGGCGGATGGTTACCCTCAGGACGTGGCGGAACACATGCGGCTAATGTCAGACGTCATGGTCCTGGCCTTTCAGACGGACACTACCCGGGTATGTTCGCTCAAGCTGAACAACGACCACTCGTCCTTGCGCTTTCCCCATTTGAACGTCGATTACATGATTCATCATCTGCTCTCCCATGCGGACACGGAGGACTGGCTCAAGGTGAACCAGTTCTTTGTCGAGCAGCTGGCCTACATTGCGACGAAATTGGACGCAATTGAGGAGGGCGAACGGACGGCCCTGGACAATACCATGCTCTTGTTTTGCTCCAGCATGCTCACCGGCAGTCACGATGCCACGCAGTTACCCGTCATCATCGTGGGGCGGGGCGGAGGGCGTCTGGAGACGGGGCGTGTGCTCGATTATCGGGGGAAAGACAATCGCCAGATGTGCAGTCTCTTCCTCTCGCTCATGGACAAGTTCGATATCCGGCTTCCGACGTTTGGCGATTCTCAGGGGCGCCTGGCGGAGGTCTAGGATCCCCAGCGCTCTTGCAAACCGGCGAAACTATCGGTCCGGCGATCACGAAAAAAGGGCCAGATGCGCCGGAATTCTTTCATGAGGTTGAGATCGCACTGGGCGATGGCCACACCCTCCTCCGTGGTGCTGGCCTCGGTGAGGATTTCGCCGTAGGGATTGGCGACGAAGGAACGGCCCCAGAAGAGGGTGTCGCCCTCCCGGCCGATTCGGTTGACCACTGCGACGTAACAGCCGTTGGCCACGGCGTGGCCTCGCTGGACCGTCTGCCAGGCTTGGTGCTGCGCCGGGCCGATGCTGTGTTCGTCCTCCGGCAACCACCCGATGGCGGTGGGGTAGAAGAGGATATCGGCGCCCCGCATGGCGGTCAATCGCGCCGCTTCGGGAAACCACTGATCCCAGCAAATGAGGACCCCGATGGTGCCAAAGGCCGTTTCCCAGGCTTGGTAACCGAGGTCGCCGGGGGAGAAGTAGAACTTCTCGTGAAAACCGGGATCCTCGGGAATGTGCATCTTGCGGTACTTGCCCAGCAGGGATCCGTCAGCATCGATGACCACGGCGGTGTTGTGATAGACGCCGAGAGCGCGCTTCTCAAACAATGGTAGGATGATCACCGCGGCCAGTTCCTTGGCCAAGGCGGAAAAGCGATCGGTGGCGCGTCCGGGAATGCGCTCCGTGAGGTCGAAGTTCGCGGGATCTTCGCTCTGACAGAAATAGCGAGTGGTGCAGAGCTCCTGCAGGCAAACGATCTGGGCGCCTTGGGCCGCGGCTTGACGCACGAGCGATTCGGCTTTGTCGGCATTGGCTGCCGGCGAGTCTGAGGCGGCGAATTGCGGGAGGCCGATGGTGACTTGGGTCCTCATAGCTCGGTGTATTTTTTGTGTGATCCTCGCGCTTTCTCCACGGGATATTTCAGGGCGTTCTTCGCCATCTTTCGCCGCATGGCGGCTAGTAGATCGATGTCGAGGTTGTCCGCCAGTTCCAGGAGGTAGATGCCGATGTCCGCGATCTCGTCCTCGATGGCCTCACGATGGCTCGCCACGCGGGTCTGGCATTCTTCCGGCGTCTTCCAGAGAAAATGCTCCAGGAGTTCGGCGGCTTCGATCGAGATGGCACAAGCCATTTCCTTGGGTTGGTGAAAGCGCTTCCAATCACGCTCATCCCTGAATTGTCTGATCTCGGCCATCATATCCTGCAGCGTCATGCACCAAGCCCTAACCGAGATGGGGAGGCCCTGTCGATGGTTCTCTTGGAAGTTGCTCGACAAGGCAAGGGGCAGCATCGACTATTCTCTCGTGGTCCTCAGCCGGTCCTATCTGCGAGTCACGATCATGAGATCATCAAGCCCGTTCTCTGTCGCCTTGGTTGCCGCGGCGATCCTTTCCGGATGCGGCGATCGCGAACCCGTGATGAGGGCAGAGAATGCCGGGGTGGCGCCGGAGCCCAAGGCGGTGGTGGACGAACGGCCTGCGGTCGATTGGGATGACCTGGAGACACGGGACGGTGTCATGGTCGACGCCGAAGAGAAACCGTTTCGCGGAGTCGTCGAGGCGCGCTCTTCGTTCGGTGCCATGAGAATGAAGATGGAAGTCCGAGAGGGCCGTCCGGACAGTCTGCTCAGGATATGGGATGCGGCGGGCGTGAAGCGCGTCCAAGCGCGCTACTCCAAAGGCAAGTTAGCGAGCGTTAGGGGGTGGGATGCCGCCGGGAAGGAGATTGCGCACGATCCGGCCAACCTGAGCGGGTTTGAATCACTGGAGAATCCTCTGGAAACGTTAGGCGGTGAGGACAGAGAGGGTGATTCTCTGGTGGATCGTCTGATGCCGGGATTTGGGTATTATCCCGGCGATGACAATCGCTGGTCGTCGGCGCCACCGCCGGTGCCGGAGACTGGTGAAGAAAAGGTGGTCACGGCCCATCCATGGGAACTCAATGAGCGCGGGGGCAGGCTGTACTGGAGTGAGACCAACGAACCATTCACGGGTAAGGTGAGCGCGGAGTACGACGATCATAGCAGCTATGAGCGATTCTACGAAGACGGGCGCCCTCACGGGAGATCGACCAGTTATTTTGCCAGTGGTCAGAGAAGGCTGGAGGAGCACTACGTTGAGGGAAGAAAGGAAGGCCCGTTCACGGCCTGGCATGAGAACGGTCAGCGGAAGTTCCAGACCAGCGTCAGGGATGGGCGGCAGCTTGGAATCAGCCAGCACTGGAACGCCGATGGCGAAGTGATCGCCCGCTGGAACTACACTGCAGACGGACAGATTGTGAATGCCATGACGCCCGCGAGCGTAACGGCGGATCCTGAATAAGCAACTTGGGCCAGCGGTTACGGTTGGCGTAGCTCGTCGATTTTCTCTCGAAGTTCCGATTCGAGAGTTGCCTCGGCTCCCGAGACCGCATGCCGGATCTTCCGATCTCTGTCCAGGACGTAAAACGTCGGCAACCCACTGATCTGAAATCCGCGGAGGAGGGCGCCATCGGCATCCGAGATGTTTTTGAACGTCGCTTTCTTGGCTTGCAGCACGCCGTCGATGGCATCCTGCGTGTCCGTCTGTGTCGTGATTCCGAGAACGGTGACGTCAGGGTCCTCTGTAAAGTGATCGGCGATCCTCTGAGCCAGAGCCACCGCGATCAGATTCCCAGGGCCCGCTTTTGTCGACCAGAACAGCACCAGGCTGGTCTTGTCCTCGAGATCGGCAATCGAAGGCGCTGGCTTGCCCTGCAGTGGGTGGACACCGGGTGAAGGCCCAAGTCCTTCCGAGTCGCCAGGATCGGGAAAATTGGCTTCCGGCATCATCTCGTCTCGAAAACGCTCCACGCGTCTCATCCCGGCCGGAACAGTGATGGCGAATTCCTCGCCCTGATCGAACCCCTGATCGATGATCACCGGGTCCAACTGGCAGGCTACCCGGAGGGTCGGCAGCGGGATGCTTGGATCCCTTTGGGGCCCGCCCGCCGGTAATTGAGCTTCGGTGCCGTCGACGTCAAAGCGCAGGAGGATCGATGTTTCCTGATCAATGTAGAGTGAAATCTTGGCCTTGTATTTCGTCTCGTAGTAAACCACGTGGCAAGGACGGCCGGTGATCGTTTTCGGTTCGGGATAATCGACGATTTCAATCGATGCGATGTGGCTCATCCACTCGTCGAAGACCCGCTCACCTCTAAGCAAGAATGCCAGGACTTCAGGATAACCCTCGTCCACGCCCGCCCCCGGGGCGCCGGCGCCCAGATCCTTCATCGACAGCGTCTCGGGCGCTGGTGTCTCGGTGTATTGGCGCAAGCCGTCGAGAACGATCTGCAGACGGCTACCGTCAGAGGTTGCCGTTTGGCCTCCGCCGATGATTCGAATCTTGTTCGGCCGTTCGAAGGCGACGCTGCTCGGCATCCGCGTCAACTGCCGGATGCGGCCTTTGAATTGCTGAATGCTGAGCCGGCCGTCGTCCCGATAAGAGGTCGCCTTGGCATAGACGCCGAGCATTCTCTGTAGCAGTCCCTCGATTTCCGGCGAGAGACCCCGTGGTTGGCGTCCCTGGCCTTCTGACGTGCTGGGAAGAAGCAGACCACCGGCGATGATGGCGAGCAGACCGAGGATTCGCCATGACCGAAAAATCCAGGTATCCAATGGCGCGATCATGGCTCGCTCTTCTGCGATGCTTCCGTGGCTGGCGTGGGCTTCTGAGGCGCCCCGTGAACGGTTGCCCCTCAAATTCAAGCCAAGCGCCGCCTACGGGCGAAAAGGAGAACTCCAGCGAGGCCCAGCAATCCAAAGGTTGAGGGCTCGGGAATGATGGTCACGGTTGTCCCAACGAAGGTGACACCGCCCGTGGGCGTGATTCCGAAGAGTCCCGGATCCGAAAAGACGAGATCTGGCGTCGGCGAATTCGGGGTGATCGTGACCATGCCCTCAGCATTGGCTTCGAGCGTGAATCCGCCGAGATCACCCGCGGGACCAACGCTCCCAGCCGTGGCGTCGGTGTCGTCAAAGGCGCCGAAGAGGAATCGGCCCACATTGACAAAACTCTCATCGGTGTCGTCAGTAAGGTTGTAGGTGGCTCCCTGATTCGCCAATGCTAGAAACTCGATTCCAGTGTCTGTGGCAAATCCACTCCCGCCGACAAAATCCGCCGGCCCGGTGAAATCAACGCGAAAATCGACCGCATCGACTTCTGGATCAGCCGCGTTCCAGCCGGAAACGGAGAGTTCGATGTCAAACTGTTCTCCGACCATGAAAGGTCCCGCGGGATTTGCCACGGCCATGATGGTCACGGCGGACGACGTGCCCATGGAGGCAAACGCGACGGCAATGGCTGCACTGAAAGGTACGATCTTAGAAAAAAGTGGCCTCATAATGTGAATCGGTATCTAAAAAATGACGAGATTTTGATCTGAGTGCAAGACGAATTAGCCAAACTTCCCGGGGAGATCCCGGGAAGTTTGACCAAAAATCTTCTGGCGGTTGATTTCAGAACGTAACCTACTGAACGGCCGGCAGATCAAGCGAATCCTGCGAGGGATCGAGTGCTCGTTGGATCAAGTGCTGGCGCGGAAAATCACCGCGCGTGACCACACCATTGCCGTCGTTGTCTCCCTCTTGCACAATGGAGGCACGTCCTCGGCACTCGACATCGATATCGAAAAAGGAATCGAAGGGCGCCCCTTGAGCAGGAGCGTCTTGATTGGCCAGGAGGCCGTCGATCCCTCGTGTCGGTGGAAGCACGGGAAATCTGGGATCGTTGGGGTTGTCGTCAGGCATGGGTAGGAACCCGCCACCATTCTCGGCGTTGGGCTTCGCAATGGCAAAATTCACGACCGGCGGAAAGTAGCGGTACTGGAACCACGGGATCGGGCGAAACCAGAACCAGCGCGTGCAGTAAGGGCGATAGGGCCAGTAACGCACTCGGGGATACGGCCATGGCCTGAGCCAAGGCGTACTCCGATTGAGATCCGGATTCTGGTCGAATCTCAGCTGGGCGATGCCAGGGAGACTGTTCAATTGGAACGGCGGCGTTCCGAAGAAAGTGCAGTAATAGCGAAAACCGTAGAGGCACCAGTGACGGTAGCTGTTCCAGTTCGTGATATTGCAAACCCAGTCGGGGCCGACCCGTAGCCAGGCACTCCAGGGGACACTCAGCGGATACCAAGGCCGGATGACGAGCTGACCCTGAATGTCAAAGTGGCGATAACACCAGAAGGTTCCCCAGCACGCGGGCTGGTGGATGCGGAATCGCGGCTGCAACCAATAGCGCCACGCCTGACGGGGCGTGCCCGAAACGTAGGGAATACAGATCCGAATCTTGAGGCAGTAGAGTCCGTAGTAGGGTGCTCGAACGACTGAGAATCCGCCCGGATTCAACTGAACATTCAGCGCCGCCGCGTTGGCCAATTCGGCGTTTAGCTCCTGCTGAAAGCAGTTCACCGCGACTGGATTGTCTTCGGCGACCAAGCCCTCGTCCTCGATCAACAGAACCGGCTCGTCGCCCAGTTCGGCCCGGGGCCGCATGAGATCGTCAAGCGATTGACCCGCGAGCACCTGGGTCACTTCCGGATTGTCGGAACCGATACCAGCGATGAGATCCTGCGGTGTTAGTGTGGTTCCCAGGTAAGGATGAATGAACCAGGGCCGGCATCCGTAGAACCGCGCCACCAGATAGATTCTGCGAGGGCCAACCGGTGGAATGAGGATATCAGCGTCGTCCGGCAACGGAATGGCGTCGCTGTGAATGCCGCCCAGCAACCTCCCGGCTCCAAAACTGTTCACCCCCAACCGTTCCGGTCCAGCTCCGTCCGGACCTTGGAAGGGAAGAATCGCAACCTGATCGTTATCAGGGGTGGTCTGTGCCTGAGCGGGGCTCCATAGAAACACAGCGAGCGGGACCAATACGAGCCAATACCATTTCGATTTCATAAGCCGGTTGTTGATTGTGGTTTTCATCTATCTTTCTTGCCACTAACTCTATCAAAATTGGCGATTTGCCTAACACGACAACACCAATCACCAGATCTCCATTGCGACGCGGGGACTCCCAATATCCAAGGTATTCTTGTGTCCTGCTTCAGATTGCAAGATCCACACATAGAGGTCTTTTACCTGATGGGACCTCATAACGCACGAAAAAAAGGTAATAACTGTGTCGTTACGCCGTGCGACCAGTTGAAGACCGATCCATCTTTTCGATGACCAATCGCTGAGTCGCAGATCTGCTGCGTTTCTTGTAATTTCCATACCTGATAATTCGAGTGTTCCCATGATTGATTGCCGAGTATTTGTGGCAGACTCACCGGTGGGAGTTGAGTAAGGTGGGCGCCTATCGATGGAATGTTGCGGGCCCGTATTGAATCAGCATGGCAGTGATGCGTGAGGACGAGGAATTGATGCTCGTGCGTTGGGCGCGAATGATTCTGGCCCACCGCTGGACGGTGGTGTGGGTCTCCCTCGTGGGCGTGTTCGTTCTCGCCTGGGGGGCGGGCCGCTTGACACTGGATAAGAGTTACCGCGCCTACTTCGATGCGGACGATCCCTCGCTGCTGAACTACGACGCCCTGCAAGAGACCTATGCCAAAAGTGACAGTGTTCTCATGGCGATCTCGCCGAGCAACGGAGACGTGTTTACGGTGGAGAATCTCCGCGCCATCGCGGCCTGCACGGAAGCGGCCTGGAGTCTGCCCCACAACTCCCGTGTCGAGTCCCTGACCAATTTTCAATACTCGCGCGCCGAGGCCGATGAGCTGGTGGTCTCGGATCTGGTGGAAGACCCGGAGGTTCTCACAGATGCAATGGCGTCCGAGATCCGGCGCATTGCTCTAGCAGATCCCTTAATCCGCGACAAGCTGGTCTCCTCCGATGGGCGCGTGGCGGGAATCAATGTGACCATGAATGTGCCCCCGGATGATCCGGAGGCACTGGGGTTTGCGGTGGCGGCGGCGCGAACTCTGGCGGAGCGGTTCGAGAGGGAGAACGGCGGGATGAAGATTTACCTCAGCGGCGTGGTCATGCTCGATTACGCCTTTGAGGAAAATACCAGGCGCGACATGATGACCCTCTGGCCGATCATGTTCGCCCTCATCGTCGGCGTCATGGCTTTGTTATTGCGCTCGCTCGAGGGCACTCTGGCGTCGCTCTTCGTCATCGTGCTCTCAGCCGCAGCTGCCTTGGGTTTTGCCGGTTGGATAGGGATCGCCCTGACGCCGCCTTCGGTCGTGGCGCCCATCATGATCATGACCCTGGCGGTGGCGGATTCCATCCATCTCCTGGTTTCCATGTTTCGCGAGATGCGTGCGGGCCGGGACAAGGACTCGGCCATCGTCGAGTCTCTGAGGGTCAATTTTCAGCCCGTGTTGATCACGAGTCTGACGACGACGGTCGGCTTTCTCAGCTTGAATTTCAGTGAGGCGAGACCGTTTCGCGATCTGGGGAACATCACGGCGGTTGGAACAATGACAGCCTTCCTCCTCTCCGTCACAAGTC